>JBFWQT010000208.1:0-11186 GCA_050249295.1 Planctomycetota bacterium | reverse complement strand
GGCCAGCCAGGATCTGCTCGAAGATCGGCCGCGCGTCGTGCTCCGCGAGCTGCTTCGAATGGCGCAGCAAGGCGCCAAGGCTGCCGCGCGAGGTGTACTCCATCGCGATCCAGGCAATGCCATCGCCTTCGCCGGCGTCGAACACCGGCACGATGTTGTCGTGCACGATCGACTGCTGCGTGCGGCCTTCGCGCACGAAGCGGTGCCGCAGCTTCTCGTCGTGCGCCATGGTCGGCGCCAGCACTTTCAGCGCCACCTTCGGCCAACCGTGCGCGCTGCCGTCGGCCTCGTAGACCGCGCCCATGCCGCCCGCGCCGAGCAGCCGCTCGATGCGGAACCCGGCCCGCACGGTTCCGATCAGCGCATTGAGGTCGGCTTTCGGCTGGTTCATGTCGGTGCTGACGCTGGTGCCGATGCTGGAGGCTGGACCGCAAGGCCCGCAGTGCTACAACGCGAGCGAACCAGCTGCCACTCCCGCCCATCGCATCGCCGTGCTGACATCGCAGAAGCTGCGCCCGTTCGGGACCACGATTTTCGCCGAGATGACCCGCCTCGCCAACGAGCACAAGGCGATCAACCTGGCGCAGGGCTTTCCGGACTTCGACGGCCCGTCGTCGTACATCGACGCCGCCGTGAACGCGCTGCGCAGCGGCCACAACCAGTACGCCCGCGCACTCGGCGCCCCGCCGCTGTGCGAGGCCATCGCCCACCACGTCAAGCGCATCAGCGGCCTCGAGTACAACCCGATGGCCGAGGTCGGCGTGTACTGCGGCGCCACCGAAGGCCTGATGGCCACCATGCTCGGCATGCTCGATCCGGGCGACGAGGTGATCCTGTTCGAGCCGTTCTACGACAGCTATCCGGTGTGCGTGGCGATGGCGCAGGCGGTGCCGAAGTTCTGCACGCTGCGCTTCCCCGACTTCGCGGTCGATCTCGATGCGCTGGAGAAGCTGATCACGCCGAAGACGAAACTGCTGGTGCTGAACACGCCGCACAACCCCACCGGCAAGGTCTTTTCCAGGGCCGAGCTGGAGGGCATCGCGAAGCTCTGCATCAAGCACAACGTCTACGTGCTGACCGACGAGGTCTACGAGCAGATCACGTACGACGGCGCGCCGCACGTGATGATGGCCAGCATTCCCGGCATGCGCGAGCGCACGATGTCGCTCAGCAGCGTGGGCAAGACCTTCTCGTTTACCGGCTGGAAGATCGGCTGGGCCACCGGCCCGTCAAGCATGATCACGGCCGCGCTGGCCGCGCACCAGTTCATCACGTTCTGCTCGACCACGCCGATGCAGTTCGCCACGGCGCATGCGCTGAACGAGAGCCCCGGCAACGGCTACTTCGAGACGCTGCGCAAGGAGTATGCGACGCGCCGCGACTTCCTGTGCGAGGTGCTGACCGAGTGCGGCCTGAAGGTGGCGGCGCCCAAGGGCACGTACTTCGTGCTGGCCGACTTCACGTCGCTGTTCGACGGCGACGACGTGGCGTTCACGAAGTGGCTGGTCACCGAGGTGGGCGTGGCCGCAATTCCGCCGAGCTTCTTCTACACGGCCGACAAGGCCGAGGGGCAGAAGCTGGTGCGGTTCGCGTACTGCAAGCGCGCCGAGACGCTGGAGGCCGCGGCCGAGCGGCTGCGCAAGGGATTGAAGAAGTAGCGCAGGGTGGCCCGCGAATCAGAGCCGCGCGCGTGAACAAACGGGCCGGAGGACTCCTGTTCCGGGCGAGCCGGGGGTGTCAGCCCCCGGAGTCTGATTCTGGAACCAGCCTGCGAGGCTCATTGTGCGCTGGTCCCGGAAGCAGACTCCGGGGCTGACACCCCGGCTCGCCCGGAACACGAGACTCTGACAGCGTTGGCATCGCCGGAAACCACCATCGCATGACCGCTGCACGCGCATTGCCGACGCCACCGCACTACCGCTTCGCCGGTCTCGCCGTCGCTGTCGCCGTGATCGTCGCGTGGGCCACCGCGCTCGTCGCTGCGCTGCTCGGCGTGAACCCCGGCAGCGGCACGTGGTGGGCCGACTCGCTGTGGATCCTGCTGCAGACGTGGCTCTACACCGGGCTGTTCATCACCGCGCACGAAGCGATGCATGGGCTGGTCGCGCCGCGCTGGCCGCGACTGAACCACGCGATCGGCTGGTTCGCGCTGTTCGCGTTCGCCGCACTGCCCTACGGCCGGCTGCGCGCCGCGCACATGCAGCACCACGCCACGCCGAGCACGCGCGACGATCCGGACTATCACGAGCACCTCGGCCCGCCACCGCTGTTCAACTGGATGGCGCGATTCCTGATCCGCTACGTCACGCTGCTGCAACTGCTGATCATGGGCAGCGCGTACTGGCTGCTGCACGGCCTGGCCGGCCTGTCGCACGAGCGACTGCTGCTGTTCTGGGTGGCGCCGCAAATGCTCAGCACGTTCCAGCTGTTTGTAGTCGGCACGTGGCTTCCGCATCGCGAGGCCGACGGGCACTTCATCGGCGACGGCCCGACGAAGAGTCGCACCGTGGATGTGCCGCCGGCGCTGTCACTGCTGATGTGCTTCCACTTCGGCTACCACTACGAGCATCACGCCTGGCCGTTCGTGCCGTGGTGGCGCCTGCAACGCGTGCGCGGCATGCGGGCCGACGAGGTTCGCGATCAACCGACGCGGACCAGCTCGTAGCACTCGCGCAGCGCGAGATACCAGAGCACGTTCACGGCCAGAACCACGCCGAGCACGCTGATCCCCACGATGGTCTGCACCTCGGAGCCCATGCCGCCCGTAAGCAGCGCAGCCACCGGCGTGCCGACGATCAGCACGGCCATCGCGATCAGCGCCTGCACGACCAGTCGCGTGACGCTGAGCGAGCCGAACACGCGGCCGAGGCGCAGCAGGAACATCACGAAGAACACCGCGCCGACGAGCCCGCCGAGTGCCGCCAGGCCGTAGACCACGCTGAACGCGGTGGCCATGTCGCCGAGCGTGCCGAGGTCGAGCGCGAAGTACTTGCGGATCGCGAGCGGATTCGCGCCGAACAGACCGAACAGCGAGAACGCGAGGCCGGACGCGATCGTCAGCATCAGCACGGGCGTGATGAACAGCGTCGAGATCGTGGCCATTGCGCGCAGGCCGCCGACCGCCGGGATCGACCGTGAGATCGTGGCGAGGCCGGCCAGCAGGCACATATCGCAGACGCACATCGCCAGCCCGGCGATCCACAGCGCAATCATCGCGCCGCCGAGCGAGCTGCTCAGGTCGCTGATCGCGGCCAGTGCACCCATCATCGAGTCGGCCGAGCGCACCGAGGCGATCACCGTACCGACCGCCGAGGCGGCGATGACCGAGCCGACCAGCCAGAGCCCGGCGCTGATCCAGCTCAGGATCATGCCGTTCATCATCGAGCGGAAGCCGGTCGCGCTGGCCGACCAGTCGGTGCCCGGCGCGTTGGCTCCCGGCGGCGCGCTGAACGGCCCGCGCTGGGCCTTGCCGAGCGCATGGTCGTGGACCGATTGCGCGTCGCGCAACGAGAGCAAGTCGAGCACGACGAGCGCGTCCACCAGCGACAGGCTTGGCCGGGCCAGTGTCTCGCGGGCTGCACGGTCGATCGACGCCTCGTCGAGCCGGCCGGACATGAGCAGCAGGTCGGCGACCTTCTGGTCGGTCTTGCCCAGCGGGAGTGCCGCGAGGCCGGTGGCTGCGTCGGCGTCAGTGCCGCCGATACCCGTGACGGTCGGCGTCATGATCACTCATCCACTTCGATGCGCCACTTGCCGTCCTTGAGCGTGGCGCGCTGCGGCATCGCCGCCGCGGTCAGGCTGGTGCCTTCGGGGCCAGTCCAGGCAAGCGTCGCGGCGCTGCCTTCGACGGTGACGGTGCCGACGGCGAGCTTGTTGATCTGGTCGCGCTCGCGCTGGCTGATGCGCGAGATCAGCCACGCGAAGAAGGCCTTGCCGTCCTTGAGGTCGAGAATCTTGCGCGCGGTCACGGCCAGGCCGTCGATGGTGTCGTCGAGGCGGTCGGCCGGGACGGTGCGCAGGCGCTCCTGCAACTCGGCCAGGTCGTCGGCCATGCGCTTGTGCGTGTCGTCGCTGGCCAGTTCCCAGAGCGTGTCGGCCTGTGCGGCGACGAGTGCCACGCGCCAGGCCTCGGCCGCCTTCTTCGCGGCGTCCACGGCGGCCGGGTCCTGCGCGGAGGCCAGGGCGGCGAACAGAATGAGCAGAGTGGTGGCGATTGCAGTGCGCTTCACGTCGGACACCGGCAGCACGGGTTGTAGCGGAGTTCAGGGTTGGGCAGCATACTTCCAGCGCGATGGCCTCTCAACCACGAGCCACATGACGACCGACCCGACCCCTGCCACGGCCGCTGCCCCGTGGTTGCCGATGTGGCTGAAGGTGCTGTGCATCGGCGCCGCGGGCGCAGCCGGTGCGCTGGCCCGGTGGGGCCTCGGCGATGCGGTGCAGGCGCTCTCCGGCTCGAAGGCCTTTCCGTGGGGCATCTTCGTCTGCAACGTGCTCGGCTGTCTGCTGTTCGGGGTGGTGGTGGGTGCGCTGAACAACCGCCAGCCCGACGTGCCGGCCGAGCTGCAGTTGATCCTGCTGACCGGGTTCTTCGGCGCGTTCACCACGTTCTCGACATTCGCACATCAGTCGCTGGCGATGCTGCTGCGGCAGGAGTTCGGGATGCTGTTGCTGAACGTCGGCGGGCAACTGGTGGTGGGGTTGTCGTTCGTGTTCGTGGGGATGGTGGCCGGTCACCGGATGGGTGAGGCGTTGCTGGGGCCGGTTCCGGTGCCGTGAGCGCATCCGATGTGAAGGGGGCTCGGCGCGATTTCCGCGCGCGACACTCGCGCAGGGCTGCCCACGGGCAGCAGCCCGTGGGCTTCAAGCTGCGGGCTGCAATCCGCGAACTGCCAGGCGGTCCCGTTCGTTCAAAGAGCAGCATTCGCCCGGCGCGAACGACTACAATGCGTGGTTGGTGGTTGTGATCACCGACCCCCCCGATGATCCGTGGAGACGCCCATGTACTGGCCGATGAAGCGCGCGCGTACCGGTTCCCCTGTCGCCGTCACCACCACCCGCACCCTGTGCTGGCTGCTGCTGATCGCCGGACTGTTCATGGCACTGGCCCCGGCCGCCCGGGCGCAGAACCTCGACGACGACCCGACCGTCCCGCCACCATCGCGGGGCGACGAACCGGACCCCGTCGCCGGCACCACACCGCCGGTCATCGACCTGTGGATCAGCTTCTTCATCAACGAGGCCAAGGTCCGCTACGTGCACGTCTTCGGCCGCGAGGTGACCGCCGCTGACGGCAGCACGATCATGCGGGTGTGCGAACGCCACTGGGCCCGCACGCGCTCGCGACTGCAGAGCAAGATCTTCGACAGCTTCACCAACGTGATGATCGACATGCGCCCAGCCGACCTGCACGTGCTGCGCATGGACATCACCACCACCGAACAGGACCGCGTCTCGCGCACCACCATCGAACCCGGCAAGACGGCCGGCGACTTCGTGATCACCACCGAGCTGGTCGGCGAGAAGACCGTGCGCAACTTCCACACCGACCAGGTGATGATCGGCTCGCACGAGCTCTACATGCAGCGGCTGTTTGATGCCGGCAAACTGAAGGCCGGGTTCGCCGACACCTTCTACGAACTGGAGATGGGCGGGCCGAGCGCGCAGGAGAAGCACTTCAAGGTGACGAAGGTCGAGCCCGGCACCGGCATGATCTCGGTCGCATTCGATGACGTGCTGTGGACGATCGGCCCCGACGGCAAGCTCGTGAAGGGCACCTACGGCGACACCGAGGTCAAGACCGAAACGAAGGAGGCCGCCACCAGGTGGGGCACGCTGTTCGCCGCGTACGACGCGATGAACCTCGACGTGTACATCCCGGACGTGCCGGCGATCCGCGGCGTGATCTGCGAGGTCACCGTGCAGGGCGACCCGCGCGGCGACGTGTTCCAGAGCAGCGACTACCACGAGGTCACGTCGATCAAGAAGAACGGCAAGGACGTCGTCTACCGGCTGATCATGCAGCGCTACGAGCAGAAGCCGGCCGACCCGGTGGCGTTCCCGCTGGAGCTGACGGCCGAGCAGAAGACGGCGCTCAAGACGTACCTGGAAGCGACGCCGCTGATCCAGAGCGAGGCCGAGGAGATCAAACGCCAGGCGCGCAGCATCGTGCGCGGCACGACCGACGCCTACGAGGCCGTGTCGCGGCTGATGCACTGGATCCACGGCAACCTCTCGCAGCAGTACACCGACATCGGTTCGCTCACCGCGCTGGAGACGCTGCGGCAGCGCAAGGGCGACTGCGCCGAGCACGCGGTGCTGTTCGCGGCGTTCGCGCGCAGCCTCGGCATCCCCACGCGGCAGTGCTCGGGCTACGTGTTCTGGGGCAGCCACGGCGGGTCGCACGCCTGGTGCCAGGTGAAGCTCGGCGACACCTGGGTGCACGTCGACTGCATCGGCGGGATCATGAAGACCGCGCCGCAGTACATCCAGTTCTTCAGCGAGCCGGCCGACGGCGGCGACATCGAGCGCGACCGCGAGATCGGCAAGCGCCGCAGCGTGCTCTCGCGCTGCCCGTCGAACCTGCGCGTGGTGGGCTTCGTGCGCAACGGCAAGGAAGTGGTGCTCACCGACGCCGCGCGCCGCGGGTCGTACATCGACGGCAACACCTACTCGCACCCGTTTGCCGGGCTGACCGTGAGCAAGCCGGAAGCGTGGGACTGGATCACGTGGGGCTACCGCCAGTCGACCTACGCGGTGATGTCGCACGACGCGTACACGGTGCATGTGGAGCTGACCAGCAGCACGCCCGACCGCGCGCGCTCGAACCTCGAGACCAACTACCGTAACGTGGCGCGGCGCGAGAACGGCGGCGCCGAAGCCGAGGTCAGCGAGGGCGCGGCCCGCACGATCGGCGGACTCGAGGCCACGCACCTGATCGTCAGGTCGGCCACGCGGCACATCGAGCTGTTTGTGGCGCCGCGCAAGGATGGCGCCGGCGCGCTGGTGATCCAGGTGATCACCGATATCGAGAAGCTGGCCGACGGCGACGCCGATGCGCCGCGCGTGCCGGCCGATCTGGACACCATCCTGTCGTCGATTGTTGCCGACTGATCGCGTCGGATGACCGAGCGGAGCGAGCCATGAACAAGCGCAAGGACATCCTGCGGCTCATCAACGGCATTTTCGCCTGGGTCGCGCTGATCGGCCTCGTGGCGATCGTCTGGGCCAACAACCCGATCGACGACTACCAGCCGGCGCAGCAACTCGGCGATTACGTCTACGACCGCTACTTCGAGGTGCAACTGCACTACGACTGGCTGCCCGACTGGCCGCGTCCGAAGGCCGGCGATGTCGTCCGCTACCGCCAGGTGCTCAACGAGAACCGGCAGCCGGGCGAGGACGAGCTGATCCAGGTGCTGCCGATCGGCGAGGTCTTTGCCGTCAAGGAGTTGCCCGGCGGCGGGGCCGACCTCACGGTGCACATCTTCCCGCACGCGCGCGACCGCGTCGCCAGCGACACGGTGTTCCTCGCCTACACCGGCCCCGAGAACTTCGAGGAAGTGCTCGAGATGCTGATCGACGACAACGCGCGCACCGGCATGGAAGGCCAGTGGCAGAACTTCCTCAACGCGCACCAGATGCAGATCGAGGAGATCTTCAAGCCGCTGATCGAGTCCACGCTGGCCGACTTCATGGCGGTCGTCACGCCCGACCTCGAGACGGCGATCAACGACCATTCCGAGGACTTCAACGCGATTTTCCGCACCTACTGGGACGGCTCGGTGAAGGAACGCCTGATGCCGATGATCGAGCAGAAGGGCATGCCGCAGGTCGAGGCGCAGATCGTGCCGATCGTGCGCGAGTGCGGCCAGGAGCTGTGGGACAACGCGCCGGCCGGGTCGTTCGCGTGGAATGCGTTCCGCGACAAGATCGTCCCGTGGGACTCCAAGACCAACCTGCAGCAGCGCTTCGACCTGTGGCTGCGCGAGGAGGGCCGGCCGATCATCGACAAGTACGTGCCGCGCATGAAGGCCGAGGCCGAGAAGATCGGCATCAACCTGGCCAACGACCCCGACATCGGCGCTGTCACGCGCGGCATGCTGGCCGACGTGATCGGCGACCCGCGGCTCGGTTCGCTGCTGCAGAAGGTCATCCAGTCGGCCATCGTGGACAATCCGAAGACCACGCAGTTCCTGCGTGAGCGCTGGTCGGATGGCCGCGTGCAGGGTGCGTTGCGCCGCGTCGGCCGGCTGATCGAGCCGTATGCCAACGCAGCCATCGACTCGATCCTGCTCGACCGCAACGCGCGCCGCATCAACCCGAACCTGGTGACCGTGATGCGCTCGCAGATCCTGTGGAAGGGCGACTTCTGGATCCTGGCCGGCCCCGGCCGCACCAGTGGCACGACCACCGATGCCGCGGACGCGCGCCGCGTCCCCGACGGTCACCGCTTCACGGCGCCGAACACGAAGGTCGGCTACAGCACGCGACAGTGAGCCGCCGCGCGATCAGACCGCCGGGGCGTGCACCTTCTTGTGCTCGCGCACCATCGCCACCAGCCGGTCGAAGAACTCGTCGTGCGCGTCGTGCGGGCCGGGCGACGCCTCGGGGTGGTACTGCACGGCCAGCACCGGATGCTGCTCGTGCACGTAGCCCTGCACGGTGCCGTCGTTGAGGCTCAGGTGCGTCATCCGCAGGCCGGCCTGGCGCAACGTGTCGCGGCGCACCGCAAAGCCGTGGTTCATGCTGGCCACCAGCACGCGGCCGCTCTCGATCACGCGCACCGGGTGGTTGGCGCCGCGATGCCCGAACGGCAGCTTCTCGGTCAGCGCGCCGCAGGCGATCGCGCACATCTGGAAGCCGAGGCAGATCGCGCCGATCGGCACCTTGCCGACCAGTTTGCGGATCTGCGCGATCGCGTCCTCACACGCCGCGGGGTCGCCGGGGCCGTTGCTGAGCATCACGCCGTCGGGCTGCAGCGCGAGAATGCTCTCGGCCGACGACGACGCCGGCACGACCGTGACGCGGCAGCCGCGCGCCGCCAGATGCCGTGGAATGTTGCGCTTGGCGCCGTAGTCCACGACGACCATGTGCAGGTCACTGCCGGTCGAAGACGGAACACTGACGCGCGCTGCGTCGAACCACGCCGCCGCGTCGAGCTTCTCGCTCCACTCCGAGTTGCCGCTGCAGGTGACGGCCGCGGTGAAGTCCTGGCCGGTGACGCCGGCCGAGTGGCGCGCACGATCAATCAAGTCGGCATCGCTCAGCGACGCGTCGGTGCTGATCACACCGCGCATCACGCCGCGTACGCGCAGGTGGCGGGTCAGCGCGCGGGTGTCCACGTCCTCGATCGCCACCACGCCGTTCTCGGCGAGCCACGCCGGCAGGTTCTTCACCGCGCGCCAGTTGCTCGGCGCGTGCGTGATGCGGCGCACGACAAACCCCGCGACCTGCACGCGACCGGACTCGACGTCGGCCGGGTTGATGCCGTACACGCCAACCTCGGCCGTCGTCATGCACACGATCTGGCCGTAGTAGGAGGGGTCGGTGAGGATCTCCTGGTAGCCGGTCATGGCGGTGTTGAAGACCACCTCGCCCGGCGTGGTGCCGGTGGCGCCGCAACCGGTGCCGCGGAAGATCCGCCCGTCTTCGAGCACCAGTCGCGCGGTGCCGCGTGCGGTGGGCGACGGTGCGCCGTTGGTGGCGGGTGACGGCATGGGCTGGTGCGTGTCGGCTGGCGTACTCATGATGGTGCGGGACGGCGCCGGATCGGGCGCGGGGAACGTAGCAGGTCCGAGCGGCTGATTGAAGGGGCGCGGCAGATGACGCATGCTGGTGCGATGAACGAGACCCTGCCCACGCCGACCGCGGACACTCCGGCAACTACGCCAGTTGCGGCAGCGCCGGCAGCGCCCGTCGGGTGGCTGCGTCATCTGTGGTGGTTCGCGCTGCCCGCCGGGTGCTGGTTGCTCGATCGGCTGTTCCTCGTGCGCGCCTCGGGAGAGCCGATCGGGGATGTCCCGCGCGCGGCGGTGCTCGGCATCGTCTTCCTCCTCGTACAGCCGATCGCGCTTGCGATGGTCCTGCGTCGACTCGATCGCGCCAGTCCAACATCATGGCGGCGGCAGCTCGGGCATGGCGCGATCCACACCGGCGCGTTCGCCGCGGTCGCGACGTTGACGTTGTGGCTGCTCTGGCGCGGCAACTCGCCCGACGCCGGCACGCTGCTCGGCAGCCTCGGCTGGTGGATCTCGCTTGGCGGGTTCTGGCTCGGCGTGTGGATCGGCCTGCGGGCGATGCGCGTGCCCGCCGTTGCGACACAGGTGGGGATTGGCCTCGCCGCGGCGTTGCTCGCGACCAACCTGTTCTGGATCAACCATCGCCTCACCACGCTCGGCGGCACCCCGGAGATGGGCGACGCGATCGACCGTGCCGTCGAGTGGAGCCCCTTGCACGGCTGGTTGCACGGCGTGCTGGGCCTGCATATTTTCCGCCAGGGTCGCATGTACATCAATCCGGACGGTGAGCCCTTGTCGGTGATCGGCGAGTTCATCACCGGCGCGCCCGAGCACGCCCCTCGCGGCCTCGCCCTCGGCCTCCGCTGGCTCCTTCTCGGCCTCGGGCTGGCCGCGGTTGGCCTGCTCTCCGGCCGGGCCCGCTTCAAGCGACGCGAGCCCTGACCGTGCGCGCACACGTCGCGGCGTCGTACTAGCCCGGAACGTTGCTCGCATGCTAGACCGCGCGGCGCCGCTCACAGACCACCGGGCACCGATCAACTCCCATGCTGGACGTAAAATTCGTGGTCGCCAATGCCGACGCCGTGAAGGCGAATGCGGCACGCAAGCGGGCCACCTGCGACGTGGATCGCATCGTCGAACTGGAACGCAAGCGCGTTGAACTCACCACGCAGGAAAACGACCTGCAGGCCGAGCTCAACAAGGTCAACAAGGGCGTCGGCCCGATCATCGGCATGCTCAAGAAGAGCAAGGGCGGCCCGCCGACCGACGCCGACCGCAAGAAGATCGCCGACGCGCTCGACAAGGCGGTGGACAAGCAGACGCAGCCCGACCTGCACCAGAAGCTCGCAACGGCCATCGAGGCCGGCGTCGACGCGCTGCAAGCGGCGCTCGGTTCACTCGGCGAGGCGCGCGTCGCGATCACGCAGCAGATCAAGGACATCGAGG
>JBFWQT010000207.1:0-11250 GCA_050249295.1 Planctomycetota bacterium | reverse complement strand
ACCACCGGATCGTCGGCGTGCGCATGGCCGGCCAGCACGGCAAGCGCGATCAGCAACAAAGCAACAACAGTGTGGCGCGAATGGCGCGAATGGTGGGTCATGGTGGTGCCGGGGAGGCGAGTGACGTGTGAGTGGCATCAGCATACACTCCCCGGATGATGGCAACGCCCACCCACTACGTCGGCCGGCTCGCGCCCAGCCCCACAGGGGCCCTGCACCTGGGCAACGCGCGCACGTTCCTGATTGCGTGGTTGCGGTGCCGGGCGGCCGGCGGGCGGATGATCCTGCGGATGGAAGACCTGGATCACCCGAAGGTGAAGCCGGGCACGGCCGCTGCCGTGTACGACGATCTGCGCTGGATGGGCCTGGATTGGGATGTCGGCGCCGACACCGACCCGGCGGAGTACGTGCAGTCGCAGCGCCGCGCGCACTACCGTCGCGCGTTCGATACACTACGCGCGGCCGGTCGTATCTACCCCTGCACCTGCTCGCGGCAGGACATCGTCGCCGCGCAGTCGGCGCCGCACGACGGTGAGGAACTGCACTACCCCGGCACGTGCCGGGACCGCTGGCCGGATGCCGCGGCCGCGCAGGACGCGACCGGCAAGCCGCCGGCGTGGCGCTTCCGGGTGGATGACGAGGCCGTGAGCGTGTTTGACGACGCCGTGTGCGGGCCGCAGTGCTCGCGCCTGACCGAGTGGAGCGGCGACTTTGTGGTGGCTCGCGGACCCGACGACCCGGCGTACCAGCTGGCCGTGGTGGTGGACGACGCGGCGATGCAGGTCAGTGAAGTGGTGCGCGCCGACGATCTGCTCGCCACCACGCACCGGCAGCTGGCGCTGTACGACGCGCTCGCGCTGCAGCCGCCCGGGTCGTGGTGCCACGTGCCGCTGGTCGTGGGCCCCGACGGGAGGCGGCTCGCCAAGCGGCACGGTGACACGCGCGTGTGCACGATCCGCGATGCCGGCACTCCGCCGGAACGACTGATCGGTTGGCTGGCGTGGACGCTGGGCGTCGCTGCGCGTGGCGACGAGCTGACCACGAGCGACTTGCTCGACCGGTTCGGCCAGCCCGACGGGCTCGGTGCCGGCACGCAGACCATGCCACGCGAGCGCATCGTGGTGCAGGCGGCCGACCATCAGTTGCTGGGGATTGCGTGATGCCGAGGCCGAAGCACGCACCCGGCAAGACGCCCACCGCCCCGGCCCTGGCACGGCATATCGCGCGGCTCGCGCTGCAGCCGTTGCTCGACGCGCCGTCGTCGCGGCCGTTGCGCGTGCTCGACCCGGCGGTTGGCGAGGGCGTCTTCCTGCTGGCCGTGCGCGAGTTGCTGGCCGACTGGCCGGGGCCGGTGACGCTGGTCGGCGTGGACCTGGATGCGCAGCGGCTGGCCGTTGCGCGCGGCCTGCTCGGCGACGACGCGGAGCTGCGCGAGGCCGACGCACTGGACCGCGCGACATGGACCGACGAGCCACCGGCCGACGTGCTGCTGATGAACCCGCCGTGGATCTCCTACGGCAATCGCCAGACGGCCGGGCTTGGCGAAGCGCGGCGGGCGATGTTGCGCGAGTCGTTCGCGCTCGGCTTCGCCGGCTTCCCGTCGTCGCACGGTCCGTTCCTGGAGCTCGCCGCCGACCTGACCGCCGACCACGGCTGGCTCGGCGTGATCGTGCCGGAGCAGGTTGCGCACCTGCCCGGCTACCGTGGCGCGCGCGAGGCGTTGCAGCGCCGGCACTCGCTGCGGCATGTCGAGCGCGTCGGCGATCGCGCGTTCGAGGGCGTGAACGAGCCGGCCGTGATCCTTGTCCTCGGGCCGGGAACGGCTGATCCAGCGCCGGCCCACGACGACTGGATGGCGCGCGCCGTGGATCATCAGTCGGCCGTGGTCGGATTCCACACGCCGACCTCGGCGTCGGCCGCGTCGGTGATCGCGGCGATCGATCGGCTGCCCGTGTTCGCCGCACAGACGTTTGCCGACATCGGCGTGCACACCGGCGGCATGGCCAGCGCCGTAATCGCCCGCGGCACCACTCCGCCGGACGACGACGGCGCCACCTGGCAACCCTGCCGGCGCGGCAAGGACGTTCGCCTCGTCACCGTCGGGCCACCATCCGAATGGCTGCGCACGGCCCCACCGGTGGCGGTGCCGGCCGGTACCACGCCGGCGCGCTGGCGGCCGCTCGAGCGGTACATCGCCACGCCGGTGCTCGTGCGCCAGACCGCCGACCGCCCGATTGCCGCACTGCATGCCACCGGCGAGCCGACGTTCTTCCGCAACAGCGTGCTCGCCGCCGGCGATCCGACAATCGAGCCGCGCGCGCTCACGATCATTCTCTGCTCGGCCGCGTTTGCGTTCATCCACCGCCACCGCTGGCCCGACGCGCGCCAGCGCACGCAGCCGCAGGTGAAGGTGCGCCACCTGCGCGCCCTGCCGTCGCCCCCGCTGCCGGCCGACATCGCGGCCGGGCTCGTGGCCTGCGCCGACCGCCTGATCGCGCGCGCCGACCCGCTGGACGTCATTGAGACTGATATGGACGCGCTGCTCGCCGACTGGCTCGCCCTCTCGCAGGCTCAGGCCGCTACCGTGCGCGATGCGACGGAGCCGTGGTCGCGCATGCCGGCGGCGAGGACGTGATGCCCTTGTGGTGCCTCGGCTTCAAGCCCTGCACCAAGCCCGATCTGCGGCAACCCCGGCAACCCCGGACACGGCTTGCGAGACTGACCGCCAGCGGTGTACTCTCCGGTGTTCCCCCTCCCGATCAAAGTAGCTTCGTGCCGCGATCCGTTCGCCGGCCCGGTCGGCGTACCCCCGCCACCCGCTCCGCCAGAGGTGCGATCATGCACGCCCACTCCACTCGCCTCTCCGGTCTGTCCGGTCTGCTCCTGATCAGCCTGCTCGCCGCCGCCAGCCTGGCCGGTGCGACCGGCTGCGCGAACGAGCACGACGTGCGCGGCGGCGGCACCACGGTGCTCGAGAACAACCCGCGCTGGCAGGAAGTGCTCGCGCCGGACGTGCAGGACGAGACGCAACTGCTCAGCTACCACCTGATCCAGGTCGGCTGGGACGCCGAGCACCCGCGCCAGCGCACCGACCTCGGCTACCTCCGCCAGGAGCGCCTGATCGTGCGCGTGAAGCCGTGGGACGAGCGCAACGCCAACGGCTTCATCGTGCGCCTGCCCGGTTCATTCAAGCACGCCGTGCGCGACAAGGACGGCAAGGTCACCTATTGGGAAGCGGTCGACAAGACCTTCCACTTCGTGCTCGACCTGTCGGGCCGCCCGGTCGGCCAGATCGACGAGTTCGGCACGGTCAAGAAGTGGAACCCGAGTGTCAACCAGATGATCGAGGTCGGCAGCGGTACCGCCGAACAGGCCGCGCTGATGCTGTTCGACCAGAAGGAATCGTACCGCTTCGATCGCACCGCCGAGGACATCGTGCACCGTCAGCCGCAGATCTACATGCAGCTGATGGACTCCACGCTGATGGGCGACCGCCGGCAGCAGATCACGGAGAACCGCTTCTCCAACACCGGCGTGATCACCGACATCAGCGAGGACGCGCTGGCGAAGATCTCGCTCGAATCGCCGGAGCAGGCCGCCGGGTTCCGCGTCGGCGATCGGCTGCGGTTCATCGACGTGGAGAATCCGGAGTACGCGCGCTCGCTGGCGTCGTCGCCGATCGCGTCGGTGATCTCGATCGAGGACAACGTGATCACCACCACGCTCGACGCTCGCGGCGAGTTCCTGCGCGGCCGCTTCGAGTCGGGCAAGCTCGGCATCATCGACGAGTACGAGCGCGACAAGCTGTACAACAACGCCGACCGCATCTGGAACCGCTGAGCCGGAGCGGAGAGTGCCACGATGCGCGCGCCCGACTGCCGACTTCTGTCCGGTGCGTTTCTGGTGTTCGCGTGGGCTACGGGCTGCACCAGCGCATCGGGAGTTCCGGGCAGCGGTGACGGCGAATGGACCCATGTGCCGCCGGGAACGCCGCCGGCCACGATCCAATTGCTCGCCTACCATCTCATCCAGGTCATCAACGATGCCGATCCGCAGCACAAGCCCTTCAACGTCGGATACGTACGCCATGAGCGGATGACGGTGTATGTGAAGCCGTGGGACGAACTCGATGCCAACGGCCTCGTGGTACGCCTGCCCGGCTCGTTCCGGCAGCTTGTCCCGGATGTGCAAGGCCGCGCCAGGTTCTGGGAGGCCGTGGACAAGACGATCTACTACGTGCTCGATATGGCAAGCCGTCCGGTCGGCCTGGTCTATGAGGACGGCAGCATCAGGAAGTGGGACCCGAACGCCGTGCAGATGGTGGAGATGGTGGAGGTCGGCAACGGCAACATGGAGGAAGCGGCGCGGTTGCTCCTGGACCTGAAGGATGCGCCGATCCGCTTCCAACTGATGGATTCCACGATGATGAGCACCCTGCTCGAGCAGGTCGGCATGAACCGCAACCCACACACCGGTGTGATCACCGACATCAGCCAGGACGTCAGGGCGAGAGTCTCGCTCCAGTCGCCCGAACAGGCTGCCGGGTTCCGGGCGGGCGACCGCGTGTGCTTCACGGAGGTGATGGACGCCGATTGCGCGCGGTGGCTCGCGTCAACAAACGTGTGGGTGGTCTCGATCGACGCGAACATCCTCACCACCACGCTCGACGCGCGCCGCGGCCTCTCGCGTGGCCACTTCGAGTCGGGCACGCTCCGCATCGACGTTGGCGAATAGCGGCCGCATCCGTCGATCAGAGCAACTCCTGGCCCTTGTAGAAGTGCCGGCCGTCGCGCGTGTGATGGTGGCCGTCGGCGGATTCGCGGTCGCCCGCGGCGTCGGCGTTGTCAGCCTTTTCGGTCTTGCCGGGCGGCGGGTTGGTCTCGATGCGCAACACCTCGACATCCACCCGGCGCGTCGGCGTGGTCGGTGTGCCCGCGGCCGGCATGGCTGAGCCGAACAGCGATGACAGATCGATGTCCACGACCGGCGGCCGGCCTCCCGATCGGCCCGTCGTCGGCGGTGGCGTCGCTGGTGGTGGCATCTGCGGGCCGGGGTACGACGACGTCGTCGGACGCGATCGGGGCGCCGCCGGAGGTGGCCCTTCGCGTACCGCACCCGGCCCGGCCGCCGCGAACGGATTGCCGGTGCGCATCGCCTCGCGCATACGATCCGGCGGAATCCCCATCATGTCCATCAGCAGCACCAGCTCGGGCGGAATGCCGGTCGCGCCGCGCGCGCGCAACTGCTCGATCATGATCGTGCGGCCGCGCTCCTGTTGGCCCACAACCCACAGCCAGAGCGCCGCGCCGACCCACACCAGGTTGGCGACGATCACGCCATAGAGCAGCAGGGCGAATGCAAACAGGTTGCCGATGCGCACCGCCAGCTCGGTCGCGGGCAGCCGGCCCATCCGCTTGGTCAGCGCAGCACGAAGCACGCCGCCGCCATCCAGCGGGAATGCCGGCAGCAGGTTGAACAGCCCGAGCATCAGATTGATCTCGACGATCTGCATCGAGAGGCCGTGCTGGCCGAGGCGGTAGACGCCATCCGGGAACGTCCGGAAGGTCAGCAGCCCGATCGGCAGCGCGATCGCCGCCACCAGCAGGTTGACGAACGGGCCCGCCAGGGTGATCAGCACCTCGCGGCCGGGGTCGTCCACGTGGTCCATCCGCGTGGCTCCCATGAACGGCAGCAGCGTGATGCTGTGGACCTCCACGCCGAGCCGGCGGGCGACGAGCGCATGGCCAAGCTCGTGGAGCAGCACCGAGACGTAGACCAGCGCGAACACCGTCGTCAGCTGTAGCGCCGCCTGACCGGGGTCGAGCGAGCGCGCCGACAGCACCATCACGAACGGCACCAGCAGCACCAGCGACCAGTGCAGGTCAAGCGGTATTCCGAACAGCCGACCGACTCTCACAGCGCGCACCTCCGGGCCACGAACGGGCATCCGTCATACCCTTCAACGTATCAACGCGCCCGCGGATTCATGCTTCTTCGGCCAACCACGCGGGACAATGGCGAGGCAGGGCCGGACTCGCTTGACGCATCCTCCCTGAACCACCATAATCAAATCGAATCGCATTGAGATTCACCATGCACGGATATTTTCAATCGTGACGATGAACCCCGCGCATCTTCGCACATTCCTGGCTGTCCACCGACACCACAACTTCACCCGCGCGGCCGAGGAGCTGTTCATCTCGCAGCCGGCCGTGTCGCGCCAGATGCAGCAGCTCGAGGCCGACCTCGGCGTGCAGCTGATCGAGCACATCGGCAAGTCGCTGCACCTCACCCCGGCCGGCGAGACGCTGGCGCGCGAAGCCGAGACCGTGCTCGGCGACCTCGAGCGGCTGGCCGAACGCGTGCGCGCGCATCGCGCCGCCGACGTCGGCTGGCTGCGCATCGGCGCGAGCACCACGCCCGGCTACTTCCTGCTGCCGAAGCTGCTCGGCGAGTTCCATCGTCGCTTCTCCGATGTCGAGCTGGGCTACCAGGTGGACAACTCGTCCGCCATCGAACAGTTGCTGGTACGCAACGAACTCGACATCGGCTTCATCGGGGTGGAGACCAGCAACCCGCTGTTGATGCACGAGTCGGTGGTCGACGACGAGGTGGTCTGCTTCGCGGCGGCTGGTCATCCGCTGGCGCGCAAGAAGCAGATCGATACGGCCGAGCTCAGCGAGCACGTGCTGGTCATGCGCGAGTTGGGCTCCGCGACCGGCGGCCTGGCGCACCACTGGCTGCGCGAGCACAAGGTCACGCCGCGGCGCACGATCCAGCTGGCCTCGCCCGAGGCGATCCGCGCACTGGTCGGCGCCGGTGTCGGCTACTCGTTCATGTCGATCCACGGCCTGCGCGAACAGATCGACGCGGGCACAATCTGCCGCGTGGACGTGCCCGGCCTGCGCCTCGTGCGGCCGATCCTGATTGTGCGTCACCGCGACAAGCATCGCACGCCGGTGATGGACGCGTTCCTGCACATCGTGCGCGAGGCCGGCCGTCCGGCGGGTCGCCGCTGACCGCCGGATGTGCTGCTGGCCGCGCGATCAGTTCGCGGGCTTGCTGAACACGCCGAACGAAATGCCCTCGGGGTCGCGCAGGATCGCCATCTCTTCGCCGCGGGGCAGCTTCTGCGCCGGAATCAGCACCGTGCCACCGAGCGACGTGCAGGCCTCGATGGTCGTGGCCACCCGCTCGACCTCGACGAACAACTGCACGAAGCTGTGCGCCTCGGGCGGCGCGGGCCAGATGCCGCCGCCGATGCCGCGCTCCGATCCGGTGCTGATCTCGCGGTAGCCGAGCGGGTTCGCGTCATCGACGCTCCAGTCGAACAACTGCGTGTAGAACGTCGCGAGGCGGTCGGGATTCTTCGTGAGGATCTGCCACGACATGACGGGTTGGCCCATCGGTTACTCCTGATCGGGGGCAGGTTGCTGTTGCTTGAGCGTGGTCAACGGGAACAGATTGATCTCGAGCTGGTAGACATCGTCGCGTCGCGCATCGCGTTCGATCAGCTGCGCGAACGTCGCGTGGAATGTCGTGATCGCGTCCAGCGCTTCGGGCAGCCGCGCGCTGTTGATGGCGATCGTCGTGCTGCTGTGTGCGCGCTGGTCGTCGGGCACGCGATCGATCGCGTGGCGCGCGAGGCGGTTCACCTGATCGAGCAGCCGTTGCACGGCAATCGCCGCGAAGCCGTTCATGTCAGCCGTGAAGTGGCCCGACTTGTCGATCCAGCGGTCGGGCGCCGCCATCTGCAGCAGGTCGAGATGCAGCAGCCGCGAGACGGCCACGTTCACCTCGTCGACCGTGATGCCGAGCACGCGCGCGATCCAGCGCGAGTCGGGCCGGAAGCTGTCGAGGCGCACGAGTTCGAGGATCGCGTAGTGGTACCAGTCGGAAATCAGGCTCGCGGCGTCGTTGGCCAGCTGCCGCACCGCCGGCGCATCGGGGTCTCCGTCGCGGTCGTGAGCCGCGCTCGACTGCTCGTGGTCAATGTACGCGCGGATCGTCGCGGCCCCGAGCTTCAGTCGCGCGCCGAGCCGTTCGATCGTGGCCGCGGTCATCGTGCGCTTGCCGCGCAGCAACTGCGACAGCGTCGCGTGATCGATGTCGAGGTCGAGCGCGAATGCGCGCAGCGAGTATTGCGGATTGGTCGCGCACCGGCGCGCCAGCTCGGCCTGCAGGTACAGGCGGAAGCGCGTTGCGTCGGACTCCGGGCGAGCCGGTGGTTGGGTGGCGTTCCGTTTCATGGCGCGGATTCTGGCGCGCAATCGTCGTCCGCGACAGGCACAAACGCGCAATAGCGGGGCAACGCGATTGCCCCGCGGGCGAGCGCCCTTGCCCTTGCCCTTGCCGCTCTGGCCGCCGCCTTGCCGAACTGCGTGACGATGGTGTGGCGACGCACTTGAGCGTGTGTTGCGCAGCTTCCTTGCCCTTGCCCTTGCCCTTGCCCTTGCCCTTGCCCTTGCCCTTGCCCTTGCCCTTGCGGACGCGGCGTGGGCGGGGCGTGGCCGGTGTTGAAGAAGAGGTTCACCACAGAGAGCACAGAGAACACAGAGAGGAAGCGGAGCCGAACGACCGAACCGCTTCATCCTCTCTGTGTCCTCCGTGTCTCTGTGGTGAAACTTCTTCTTCAACACCGGCCAGGCCCCGCCCACGCCGCGTCTGCAAGGGCAAGGGCAAGGGCAAGGCGAGACCCTCCCTCTCCACCGCTCAGATCACCATCGAACCGCCGCCCGGCATCGGCACTTCGGTCCACGCCGCGGCCGGCGGCGCATCGCTGATCGTGCGGATCGCGGCCGCGGGGTCGGTGACATCGCCGATCCCGATCACCTCCGACAACAACGCGGCCGGCACCAGCTCGAAGTAGTGACACACCACGTGCACCGAACGCGGGGGCCGCTCCCACAACGAAATCGCGTCTTGCGGCAACACGCGCAGCCGCTCGGCCAGGCCCGCGCCCAGCGTCTTCAGCGGGTCAACCACCGCCACCACCGGCTTGCTCCGCGCCCGGCATTCACGCGCCGCGGCCCGACTGCCAACCTTGTTGATCAGCCCCGACGGCGTCAGCGCGTCGCCGCCGAGCAGCAGCAGGTCGGTCGCCGCGGCCGCGCCGGGGAAGGTCGTGTCGGCGTGGAAGGTCACGCGATGCCCCATCCCGGCCGCGCGCTCGGCCGTGCGACGACCTTCGCCGCCGGGCCGCGACTCGGCCACGATCACGTCGATCGGCCGGCCGAGCTTCTCCAGAATGTGGATCACGGTCGTTGACCACGACATGGTCGCGAGGCTCGTCACCTTGCCAAGGCGAGGCAGCGCCTTGGTGCTGATGTCGGTCAGCGAATGATCGAGCCGTTCGGTCAGCGCATCGATCGTGTCGATCAGCGGCGCGCCCGATTCGGCCGCATGGAACAGCGTGTCCATCACGCGCAGCAGCGGCGCCATGCTCGGCTGCGACGGGATGATCACGCGCGCCGCGTCGAGCAGCATCTTCCGCCCCGCGGCCGGGTCGCCCTCGGCATCGTGGTCTTCCAGTTGGTCGCGCAGCACGTCCAGCAGCCAGCCGACCACCTCTCGCGCACCGGCGAGGCGATCGTGAGCCAGCTCGCGCAATCGTTTCTGGAAGAGATCGGTCATGGCGAAGTCCGGGTTCGAACCAACTGGATACTTCGCGCGCGCGGGCGCGACCAGTGGGCACCCCGCAACCGGCCATGGCACGCATGCAGTGCAGGCTGGAAGCCTGCCAATGCAACGGAAGCAGGCTGGAAGCCTGCACCACAAGTGGAAGCAAGCACACAACTGGAAGCAGGCAGTGCAACCGGAAGCAGGCTTCCTGTTGTGGTGCAGGCTTCCAGCCTGCTTCCCGTGTGGTGCCAACCTTGCTCCACAACTTGAAGCCTCCACCCCACGGGGCTGTCACCGCATCCCGTTGAGCCAGCCGTCGCCAGCCGATAGAGTAACGGCCCGGCCCGACCGTTCCGGCGCCGATCCCCCGCTCCGAACCGCACTCCGCCTCGCCCATGAGTACGCGCGTCGAACAGGTCATGTCCCCGCTGGTTGTGACGGCCCGGGCCAGTCAGCCGGTCAGTCAGATCCGCGAGCAGATGCTGCAGCACGGCATCCACTGCCTGCCCGTGGTGGCCGACGATGGCAGCCTCGAAGGCATCGTCACCGTCAGCGACGTGCTCGGCGCCGACACCGACGCGACGCCGGTCTCCGACGTGCTCACGCGGGCGGTGTTCACGGTGCACCCCAACGAGGACGCGTTCGGCGCGGCCGAACTGATGCTCAACAACCGCGTGCATCACGTGGTGGTGTGGGCCGACGACTCGGTGCAGGGGGTGGTCAGCAGCTACGATCTGCTGCCGTTGATCCCGCGTACCGCCTGACAAGGCGCCGCCGTCGCGATCGTGGAAACTGTGAAACGGCGTCCGCCGGGCGCCGTCCGACTCTCACGCAGTACTCTGCAACCATTCATCCGACCGGAGTTGACGACCATGCCCCTGCGCCACCACATGACGACCGCGCTGCCTGTGTGCTTGCTGCTGGTGCTCGGCCTCTGCGCCACGCTGCGGGCCGACGTCGCGCCCGGCCCGATCAACCCGCGGCCGCCGACGCCGCCGCAGCCCCCGCCGATCGCGCTGTCGCGCCACTTCGTGGTCACCGGCATCGACAAGATCGAAGGCACGACGTTCATCCTCGCGCTGTACCGCGGCGGCGAGTTCAAGGCGGCGAAGGTGATTTCCAACGACGTGCCGTTCGAGGGGTTCACGCGCGAGCAGGAGCGTCATGGCGAAGGCACGCCGACCTGGAAGCTGCACGCCGTGTTCACGACCGAGTTGCCCGAGGCGATCACCGGCGCCTGGATTGACGGTTCGGAGAAGCTGACCCGCAGCCTGCATCAGGAGTTCAAGAGCTACCGGTTCGCGAAGGTGACCAACGGCGCGGTGCGCGAGCGCGTGTCGTACAAGGTTTCGATCGTGACCGAGGAGAACGCGAAGTACGTGAAGCTCGAGCGCACGAAGCTCGAGCAGTACGACGGCGCCGGCAAGGTTGTGCTGACCGAGGAAGGCGCCGGTGGCGATGGCGACGAGGACGGCATCGTGGATGGTGATGAGCCCGTGCGTGCCGACGAGACCGGCCGGCGCAACGGTGGGGATGGCGGCAACGGGCCCGAGATGCCGGTCTGGCTGCTGATGGCGCTGGCGATGATCGGCCTGACCGCGGTGCTGATGGTGGCCGCCTGCCGAGGCT
>JBFWQT010000206.1:0-11331 GCA_050249295.1 Planctomycetota bacterium | reverse complement strand
GATCGAGTCGCTGCGCTTCATCATGGCGTGCGGGGCGTGGACGCGCATCGAGCCGGCGCTCGACCGCCAGGCCCAGGAGAAGCACCGCCAGCCGGTGATGCGCGCGCTGCGCGGCGCCTGCTACGGCATGCTGCCCGAGGGCATCGGCACGTCACAGACGCGCGGGCAGGCGATCAGCGAGTTCCGCGCGGCACTGGAGATGGACCGGGCCTTCCCGCATGCGCTCTACCTGCTGGGCATGATCATGCTGATGGAGCTGCAGGCGACGAAGAACATGGACACGCAGGTGATCGCGCAGGCGTGTTCGTTCCTCGAGCGCGCGCTCGATCTCCAGCCGCAGTTCTCCGACGCGCACAACCAGCTGGGGATGGGCTACACCATGCTCGGCCGCAAGGCCGAGGCATTGCAGCACTGCTTCAAGGCAGTCGAGGTGGCGCACGCCGACCCGAAGGCCACCGAGGAACAGGAACGCGCGTGGAAGCAGTTGCTGGGAGTCATCGAGAGATTCAACGCGATCGAGGTGCTGCCCGATGTCGAGGCGTTGATGGAGACCTACCGGCCGAGCGCGCGCGTGCGACTCGTGATCTACAGCGAAGAGGCGCGCGTGATGGCCATGGCCGGGCAGTACGAGCGCGCGATGGATTACGTCAACAAGGCGATCACGGCTGCGCACGAGGCCGACCCGGACCAGAACGGTGAACTCGACACCTCGGCGTGGATCCAGCTGTACACGCTGCGCGCCAAACTCGCCGTGATGCTGCCAACACCCGACGAGGATTCGGCCTTCGCCGATCTGCAGGAGGCCGCCACGCTGGCGCGCAAGGCCGGCGAGTCGCGGATGATGATCATCATCGGCTGGCGCGAGATCGGCTCGCAGATGAAGAACCCGCACCTGCCCGATCTGCTCGACGTGTGCATGGAAGAAGTCGCTCGGCAGAAACCCGACGACCGCTACCACAGCACGCTGGTCGCGGTGTTCAGCGGCCTGCTCGAGAATGCCGACCTGTCGAAGCTCGACCCGGCGAGGCTGCGCGTGTTCCTCGGCTGGTCGCTGGGCAACGGTGCACCGATGCTGGCGCTGACGATTCGCCTGGCCGGGCCGCTGGTGGCCACGGCTGGCGAGATGGACGCCGCGCTGCTCGAATCGCTGATCGGCGCGCTCACCACCGGCCCGGCCAGCGCGATCGAATCGCTCGAGTACCGCATCTCGCTGCCCGGCACCGACCTCCTCGGCCGGCTGCTGGAAGCCACCGGCGGTGCGTACGACGCGCGGTTCATCGTGGCCGCCACGTCGATTCTCGGCCGCGCGGTGAGTGGCGACGAGACCACGCGCAAGATGAACGTGTGCGAGGTGCTGCAGCGCCATCCGATTGCGCAACTCGCGGCGCCGATCTCCGCGGCCCTGACAGCCACGGCGGCGAGCGGCGACACCAGCGCCTGCCAGCGGCTGTTCCCGGTGGCGCACAAGGCCCTGCTGGCCGTGCGCAAGCCGGACGACGCTGCGCTGAAGGACTGGAAGCCGGATCGTTCCACTCCGATGGACGAGTACCAGCGCATCGCCGCCGCATGGGCGACGAACGTGGCCGGCTGATTCAGTCGCAAGGTCCGGGTGCGGCGTGCGCAACCTGCCCGCTATCGTGTGGCTTTGACGGAGCGAAGAGCCATGGATCCTGACTCACGAACAGCCATGGTGGTGAATGCTCTGGATCATCCAGTCGGGCGCGCTGTGGTTGCTGATCTTCTGAGAAGGCGGCTGCGGGTAGTGGCAGTGGTCCGAGCTGCATCACGTGGGTTGGACGATCTGATCCGGATCTCACAAGATGCAGGTGCCGAGTTGGTGGTGTGCGAGGCGGACGCCGATTCGAGAGTGGGGCGAGGCACAGTGGAAGAGTTCATGGGTCAGTATCGGCCGACGCATTTCGTCCACTGCACAACGGTTGGTGGCACCGCAGCCGGGACACTCGCGGAATTGGCAGAGTCAACCATGCGGCAAGCGCAGGGCGGCTGTTTGGTGCTTGTCGATGGCGACGTCGGGATGCTGGCGCACTGCGAGCAGCGATTGTCGTTGTCGGGCGCTCGAGTGGTGCAGGTGCTGTCCTCGCCAGGCGACCGGCTGCCAGAAGAAACCGCTGCGCTGGTTGGAGACATCATCGGATCGCCCGACGACGCAGATCAAGGGCAGGTCGTGCATGTGGATGTCGAAGGCGCAGAGCGGCGCGGGCGGGTGGAACGGACGATCCGTCGCGTTCTGGGCCTGGCGGCCAACGCCTCCCTGTCTGGTGCTGCGCTCGGGTCAACGGAAGGATGGGACAGCCTCCACCACATCGAACTGGTGCTCAGCCTCGAGAGCGAATTCGGCATCCGCGTATCGGCTGAGGACATCGAGCGAACCCGCGATGCCACCGGCCTGGTTGACCTGGTGCTGCGCAGCTAGTCGTGTCGCGCCGGCGCGTCCAACTGTTCGACAACGCGGACGCCATCTGGCAACGTCAGTGACGTAGCCGCGGTGTCCAACGCCCACTCCCCGGCCCCCGACGGGACGAATCCGCAGTCGCCCAGCACGCGCTGCGCAGGCTGGTTCCGCTCGGTTTCGATGATTGTCCCGATCAGGCGAGTGAATCCTTTGCGTCGAGCGTAGCCCGCAAGCCAGGCGAGCACTGCACGCTCGACGCCTTTGCCCAGGATCCGGCACGAGAGCAAGTAGCTGTCGATCTCCAGGTCGGCCGGCGTGGTTCGGGGCCGCACAATGAGCACTCCGTTGTTCTCGAGGTCGGTGAAGCGATCCTTTACGGCAATCACAAACACGGAACCGCCAGACGCCTCGATCGCCTTCAATGCCGCCCGGTCATGCCGACGCGTGGTCAGGTTGAACTGGTTGGTCTTGCTGAGAAGTTGGACAGCCCGTGCGGCGTTGCCCGTGTGGAGAGGCTCGATGTGGATCTCCAGCGAAAGGCCGGCGACGAATGCGGAGAAGTCCGGCGCGCTGCGGCGCGCCTCGTGCAGCGCTGCTCGCTGCTGATACCCACGTGCGCGTGCCTTGTCTTCCGCGCCGATCTGGTGGAATGCGATGCGCGGGAAAGCGAGCAACGCATCGACGCGGTCGGCCGGGCTGTCGGGGAGGTCGAGAACGTGCACCTCGGGCAGGAACTGCCGAATCTTCAGCCGTTCGACCGGGCTGTCGTCGACGAACAGGATATGCCTCAGGCCGATGCCGAGTTCCTCGGAGATCTCGGCCAGATTCTGCCACTTCTCCCTCCAGTTGATCCGCAACGCGGCGAAATCGGTTAGCTGGAGTTGCATCCCGCTCAGGTTCCGGATGGCATGCACGGCCTGGTCGTGGTCATTCTTGCTCGCGGCCGCAAGCAACACTCCCTGACGATTCAACTGGCGCAGAGTTGACTGAAAGTGGCGGAACGCGTTGCCCGGGTAGTCTCCAGCCAACTCGAGACTGTCGATGCCATCTTCGCCGAGCACACCTCCCCAGAGCGTATTGTCCAGATCGACGACGATTGCCCGGATGCCACGGCCGGTCGCGGAGAGCGCGGCTCGCACGTACTCGGTTGCCAGAACGCGGCACATGTCGTGGCTGAACGGATACCGGCCAATCAGCCAGTCGCGAAGATCGGTTGGCTTGACGCCGCTGCGCGCGGCCAGTTCGGCAGGCGCGAGCAGCACCGTGTCCGGTAGCCCGGCCACCGCTCGCCGCAAACGGTCGTCTGCGTCACGCTGGATCGCCGCCACGCCGTCGTGCGCCTGCTCGTCGGCGAGATGCCGCACCGGTGTGGCCAGCGACGCGAAACGATGCACAAGCATCGTGCCGCCAACAACGTCGCGGTACCGCTGCAACGCGCCGATGTACTCGCTCAGGACCGCCGAGATACGGCCGGCATCGACCGATTCGATGCTGGCGACACCGCAAAGATCCTCGAGACGATCGACAAACACGCTCAATCCGGCCCGGAAGGCTCGCACCGGAGAGTCGGCGTCAAACACCTCGCGGAACATCTGGCCAAAGCGTGCCGTACACAGCTCCACTCGCTGCTCGGGCATCAGTTCTCGCGCCCTGGCAGTCACCTCGTTCGACAGCGTGTCCAGGTTGCTGCTGCCGAGCAGGGCAATGCGAAATGCCGGCGACGCCGCGGCCCGATGTCGCGCCGTTGCTTCAGCGCGATTGGAAACCAGGGCCCATGGATCCGCCGTCAACATCCGGTCGGCGATGGCCACGATGTCCCGGATCGAAGCGCTCAGCGCACGCCCCTCCCAGACCTGACACTGTCGGATCTGGTCAGTGCCGAGCGCGGCACCAACTGGCGAGAAGTCGTTGACCGCCCCCACGTCAAGATCGCGAACAAACATGCGAGCAGTCGTCCGGCACCGTTGCCCCCGATCCACCGTGTCGCCGACGAAGTCCTTGTAGTAGCGGTACGGCACCCGATGCACTTCCTCGCGACGGTGAATCGCCGTGCAGTATTCCCAGCCGCAGCCCAGCATGATCATCCGGGCATCATGTTCTTCGAAGAACGCGAACACCGAGTCGTCGCCGAACGTGGTGGTGTTGCGGCACTGGCACATCGCGTCCGCCAGCGGTCCGACCACTGCGTGGCTGTAGATCGGATGCGGAGTCCGGCGGGCCTCGACCAGGGCACGAACCGCCTCACCGAGAATGCCGACCTCACTGACCGACTGCATGAGATCGAACGTGGCGCCACGACAGAAAGAGAATGTGAAGGTCGGGACGGCGACGGTCGTACCGCTTGCGGCCAGCTCGCGAAACACCCCTGCCAACTGCCAATGAGGCCGTTTGCCGGGTGCACGCAAGTGCGGCAAACTGCTGTGGACCACGATCAGCGGCGCGTCGCCGGCCAGTTCCCGAATGGCCGCGGTGAGTAACTCATGGTCATGCATGCAGCCTCAGAGGCGGTTACGGGAAGGAATCGTGGCACTATCGGCGTCATGCGCGCGCCAGGAGACCATGCCCGTGCAGAACCCGGGCAAGCTCGTTGAGGCGCCACAGCGAATGGCCGCTGCGCTCTGCAATCGCTATCAGGTCATGGGTCCCATCTGCCATGTTCAGCAGCCACAGCATCGCCTCGACGAGGTCCGGTCGGGCGCGCTCACCGAGAGTGGGGTACAGACCCCGCTTGCCCAGTTGCGGCTCTCCATGCGGGCTCTGGTTGACCCAGGTTTCATTGAAGTCAATCGCACAGCAGATGGCGAAGCACGCATCGACTGACTCCCGGATCGACTGGAACGAGATCAAATCCCTGTTGTCAAGCGACGTATGATACTCGCGGTACTCGGTGTATCGCGATCGGGAAAGGACGCCCATCGGCAGGTTGAGGCCGGCGAGCAATACTGTCGCTCGTCGCTTCCCAACGGGCTGAAGTCGACCACGCGCAGGTTGTTGCCGCCCGGTCCATTCGGGCCACCATCGCCGAACTGCCTCAGCACATGGATGGCTGCGCGGTCGACAGCGCTGGTGTGTCGGCGAGAGCGTTTGTAGGAGAACGGCCTGCTGTCGCCAATGCACGTGAGCACAAGTCCGGCATCGACCTTGTTGATCAGTTGGGTGCCGCACCGCGACAGATAGGTGATGCTGCCGATCGTCTCGGGAACAAAGACAAAGCGGTAGGTGTGCCGGCGCTCCGGCAGGGCGGCCAACCGACGGTACAGGAATGCAGCCACCAGCGGCCCTGACAACTCGTTGTTGGCCATCGACGGGTGGCAGGTGTACGTCGAAATCATCACCTCCCGGTCAGTGCGCCCGGCGAGGATTGCCTCCGACATCGTCATGGAGCCACTGTCGCGCAACTCCGTGTCGATCACCACCTGGTATGTTCCCTCGGGCAGGCGCTCGCGTTCGTGGTGCGCAATGCAGAAGCCCCACCGCGGCCGGTAGTAGCTGGTGACATACGGTATCGCGTCGGGCAGGTCGGGCAGACTGTACAGGTGTTCGTCCAACTCCGCGCGCGACACTTCACCGCGGAACGGCGCGGAGTAGTTGAGCAAGTGCAGATTGTTCGACGCCACATCGACCATGCGTTCGCCATCCGGACGCACCACGTATGCCTCCCGCACGACCCATTCGGGCGGCACCGTCCAGTCGAACGCCGACGTGCCTGACGGCACTTCGATTCTTGTCAACGGCACCAGCTTGCCGATGAGGTCGTGAGTCTGTCGCACTCCGTCGCCGGTGATCGAGCGAAGGATCGGCCACAGCCCATCGAACAGCGCAGCGATCTCGTCGACTGATTCCCGCGCAACGTCCGGCGGGCCATGCGGATCAGCAAAGGTGTGCATGCCTGGTACGGTGCCTCTGTCGCGCCACCGGCGATAGCACCATACCAAGTTCAATCGCGATACCACTGCACGATGCGCGCGCCGGGGTAGTAGCGCTCGAGGATCTGGCGCCACGTCGCGCCGCCCTTTGCCATGCCGGCCGCGCCGAACTGGCACATGCCCACGCCGTGGCCCCAGCCGCGACCGATCAGTCGCAGGTTGTCGCCCTCGGGCACGATCACACAGCAGGTGCTGGGCATGCCGGTGCGACCGGCGCCGATCGTCATGCGCAAGGTCTTCGCCGCGATGTCCACCGTGCCGCGATCCGTCTCGAAGCGGTACGCCTGCGGCCGGCGCGCGGGGTCGGCCGTGAGCGGATGCGGAATGCGATCGATGCCGGGACGGTAGATGCGCGCCACGCTCTGCACGTGCTCGCCGAGGACGTCGGCGCTCAGGCCGAGCCCGGCCGCGATCAGCTTCGAGCGCACGTCGCGCCAGCTGTGCACGATCTCCCATTCGTTCATCGGCGACTCGCTGCTCTCCGGCGAGGCCACGCCCGACAGCGGCCGGAAGCCGGGCCACTTGCCGAAGTACTCCTCGGCCGAGATCGTCGCGCCGCCGCTGGTGGAGTGGAAGTACGCGGTGAACAGGCGGCCCTGCCACGTCATGGCCTGGCCGCGCGTCTGGTCGGTCGCATCGTTGCCTTCGGGGCCTTCGTAGGCCACGCCGCCGTAGCGCAGGTCGGCCACACTGCTCTCGAGGTCGAACGGCGCGCTCGCCTGCCCGGCCGTCAGCAGCTTGTGCAGGCCGTACGTGCGGATCGCCACGGCCTGCGCGCGCAGCGCCTCGGCGCCGAACTTCGCGGGCATCTCGGCCAGCACTGAGCCGCGCACCCAGTCTTCCATGCCGATCGTGACCACGAGTTCGATCCGTGCGTCGACGCCGCGCAGCAGCGTCAGCTCGCCGCGCACATCCACCGGCGCGGCCATCGCCTCGCCAGCAAAGCGGAACGTTGCGCCGAACGGGCTGCCCACTGGCAGGCAACGGACGGCATCGCCGGGAATCACCTCGTTGTTGGCCAGCATGTACGCGCCGCTGCTGCCGCCGTTGCCGCAGCTGACCTCGAACGACTGCCCGGCCGCGATTGCGTAGCCGCCGCCCGGCGCCACGATGCGCGCGGCGCTGATCGCCTGCACGGTGATGCGCTGGAAGCCGCCCGAGAACTCGCTGAGTCGCACGCGCACTTCCGGCTCGGGCCGCAACCCGTGCGAGTCGTTGCGGTCGGCGGCGCGCGAGATCATCGGCCCGGCCCCGCTCGCGTGCCCGCTCGGCGGCGCGGCGAATGCGTTGCGCGCCATGTCGGTGCTGCTGGCGGCCTGGCAGCCGAACACCAGCGGCAGGATGAACGCCAGCAGTGTGATGGCCTGGATGACGCGCATGCGGATCAGCGCGGCCGGGTCAACTGCTTCGGTGCGCGCCGTGTTGGGGTCGTTATCGAAGTCGAGGTCGATGATCATCTGCCGGGTCTTCGTCGTCATCATCATCGTCGGGCAGTGTCGTTGCGGGATACGGCATGTCGGTACGGATGTGTCGGCCGCGATGGGGATGAACTGTAGGAAGGCCGGTGGAGGGCGGCGGGGCGAGGGCGAGGCGAGGTGAGGAGGGTGATCAGGCGTCGACCGGGTCTGACATCGGTCCAATTTAGCTGATTGCGGCTCTAGTCCAACTGGGGCTGACACTTGGGTCAAAAAATGGGCCCGAAGATAGGACAATCCTCATTACAGAGGGGGATGTTGTGTTTCAAAAGCTGGAACTATGCCGTTTGAATCGATCATTTACGCCGTTATTGCCTGTGCAATTCTCCAGTTTCTCGTGCTGGCACAGATTTCCCCGGTCGCGCCAGCCGATCGGCCGGCAATGCCCGCCGTTTTTTTTCGCGGGGCCGACAACCAGTGGTCGCGCACGTCCATCGGTCGATCGAACATCGCCCGATCGGGGAATTCCCGAACGGCGAAATTCTGCAGTTGCAGGGGGAGTCCGCACGGCGAAGCGCGGCGACGCGCAGCCGCGCGGAACGAAGCCATTTCGACTGCAACTGATTTCAGGACATGGACATGCAGACAATCCGACCCGGCGATCGAATCTGGTTATCGGAAACCAACGCCGCGCTCTGGGCATCGCCCGCGAAGCCCCTTGAACACGGGCTTCATTTGACGAGAAATGCAGTGAAGTGGGGGTGAAGCGTCGTATAGCGCGTGTGAACGCCACGTACGAAAGCAACGAACATGCGGCAACGCGTCGTGAACGCCTGATGGTGCACGCCGGACATCCGCTCCCTGACGGTCGCGGCTCTTGTTGTGCAACGCACACCCGCCGAGCAACGCACACCCGCCGAGGCGCCCTACTTGTAGAAGCCCTCGGCGATGTCATCGAGCAACAGGTACTCGATCTCGCGCATCCGTGTGATCTCCGCCATCGTCAGGTCATTGCCCTGCGCACGGTTGATCAGCTGAAGCAACTCCTGGTCGAGCGCCTCGTACTCGGGACGCGGAAGGTGCCGGCGCTCGGCACCGTAAAGGTTCCAGAGCAGGCAGTACTTCTCGTAGTAAACGTCGTACAGCGTTTCCATGACACGTCAGGCCGCGGCGGCTCAGCCCGCATTTACCGGGTCCACCACGCGATTGCGCTCGTCCAGCAACACCACCACCGGCTCATGATCCGGCCCGTCCTCGATCGGAATCGTGCAGGTCGTGGCGACGATGATACGGTCACCCGGCTGGCACAGACGCGCCGCTGCGCCATTCACGCAGAACTCGCGACTGCCCGGCGCACCCTCGATCAGATACGTCTCGAAGCGCTGGCCGTTGGTGATATTCCAGATGTGCACCCACTCGAACGGCAGCATCTCCGCGCGCTTGATCAGCTCGGGGTCCACCCGCAGGCTGCCCTCGTAGTCGATCTCGCACGAGGTCACCGCGGCGCGGTGCAGCTTGCTCTTCATCACGGTGATCAACTTCATCGGTGCGCAGCTCGGTTCGGTTCAGAGCACAAGTCCCGCCGGGAGCAGGGCGTTATCTATCAAACGGGTCTGGCCGAGGTAAACGGCTCCGGCCACCAGTACACGGTCCGGCACGCTCGCGTCGGCTGCCAGCGGCGTCAACGAGTCGATATCCGCCAGCTCGAGATAATCGAGCCGCATGCCCGCCGCCGCCGCATCGCGGATCGGCCCGAGCGCCACGTCGCGCAGCCGGCCGGCGTTGCGCTCGCCCGCGGTGTGGGCCGCGGTGGCCAGCTGCAGGCCGCGCGACAGGGCCGTGGCCGTAGCCCGGTCGGCCGGCGAGAGGTAGGCGTTGCGCGACGACATCGCCAGGCCGTCCGGTTCGCGCATCGTCGGCACAATGTGCAACTCGATGCCGAAGTCCAGCTCGCGGGTCATGCGCCGGAGGATCAGCGCCTGTTGCGCGTCCTTCTGTCCGAACCACGCCGCGTGCGGCTTCGCCAGGTGGAACAGCTTGGTCACGATGGTCGTCACGCCGCGGAAGTGGCCCGGCCGGCTCGCACCGCAGAGGTGATCGCCGAGGCCCGCCACCTCGACAAACGACGCGAAGCCCTTCGGCACCATGTCGTCGTCCCGCAGGTACAGAACGATGTCCACGCCCTCGGCGTCACACGCGGCGAGGTCGGCCTCGCGCGGGCGCGGGTACTTCGCCAGGTCCTCGTTGGGGCCGAACTGCAGCGGGTTGACGTAGATCGAGACGATCACCACGTCGCTGCCGCCGGCGCGCGCGGCCCGCATCAACGAGCGATGCCCGGCATGCAGCGCGCCCATCGTCGGAACGAAGCCGATGCGCTGGCCGTCCGCGCGCAGCGCGTCCACGGTGGCGCGGATCCCGGCCGGATCGGAAAGGACACGAGGCATGGAGTGCGTGAGCAGGCTGGACGCTGGACGTGGCATGGCGATGCTCGCTGGCGCGGTGACTCTTACCACTGTTCCGTCACCTGCTGAACGGCCGGCCGAGGACCGGCATTCCCGGCCGTGCCGGCGGCGGCTGCAAGCCGGACGTTCAGAGCCACTCGATCCACAAGCCGTGCGGGTGCGCCCGCGCCAGGTGCTCCGACCGGGTGTCGCCGTCGGGCCGCCGGGTGGTGAGCCGCAGGTCGGCCACCATGCCGTGCACGTGCTCGTACGCCACCTGGTAGGTGGTGCCGAGCGAGGCCGATGCCGCCTGCAGGCGCTCGGCGAAGGTCTCGCGCTCGAGCGGCGTGAACTGGTTGAGCACAAAGCTGTGCGCGACAACCACGGCCGCGCCGGGTGCCACCAATTCGTCGAGGCGGTTCATCCACGTCAGCGCGTTGCCGGCTTCGACGCGCGGCGGCGCCTGGCGGGCCAGCTCCAGCGCGGCCAGCAGGCGCTGCTCGCGAGCCGGCATGCCGGGCCAGACCAGCGCGCGCAACCAGCGGCACTGATCGGCGTCGCGCACATCCACCGGCACGAGATCGATGCCGGCCGACGACGCGGGCGCGGGCATCGCGTGGTCGCCGTTTGCAAGATGCGGCGGGCGGCCGTCGCCACGCAGTTCGCAGCTCAGCACTACCGGCGAGTCGGCCGGGCCGACGGCAGCGTCGCGGCGGTCGGGCGAGGTGCGCCAGTACTCGCAGCGGTAGCGGTGCCACTGCAGGTTCAGGCCGGCGCTCGAACCAACCTCGACAATCGCCAGCGGGCGGTCGGGTTCGCGGCGCGCGATGCTGGCGTAGGCGCAGGCAAGCACGGCGCTGCGACCGACCTCGTTGGTCTGCACGTTGCGGTACGCCACCTGCAGCCGGACCTCGTCCGCGTTGGCCAGCGCGAAGTCGCGCCATGCCGCGAACGCGTCGTCGGGCACCGACGCAGCGATGTCGTCGGCCGCGGCCATGATGGCGTGCAGGCGGTGGTCGGGCATGGCGGCACCCTGCTCGCCGTGCAGCAGGTACTTCACCACCGAGAGCAGCACGTTGGGCAGCGGCTGGCCGGGCCGCACGCCGTCGGCCAGGTCGAGCAACTGCGCGTCGTCG
>JBFWQT010000205.1:0-11332 GCA_050249295.1 Planctomycetota bacterium | reverse complement strand
TTTGCGTCCAGTATCGGTGAGCGTACCTGTTGACTCACCGGGCATGCACCCATCGTCTGTCACCCAACCTGAACGCGCCGCTACAGTTGGTCTCCGACTGCTGGTGCCCCGTGAGAACGGATCCTGGGCCCAGTTGTTGATTCCGTTGACCGTTGCCTTGGCCAGCGGCGAAACGACCGCGGCTGCCTGGTTGTTCGCGGCGTCAGCCTGTCTGGCATTTACAGCCAGCGAACCAGCGCGAGTCCTTCTGGGACACCGCGGCCTGAGGAGATTGCGAGGTCAGGAAGCCCTGGCTGCACGCAATCTGGGTATCACGGGTTCGGCGGCTGTCGCGGCCGGCGCATTGGCCCTGGCGATAGCTCCGGAATCCCGGGTCGTTGCGCTGATACCTCTGGCCATGTGCGTGCCAGTTCTTCTGGTGCTGCAGCGCCATCGGGAACGCACCGTGGCCGGCGAATCGCTCGTCGCAATCGTACTTTGCCTGGCCGCGCTTCCTTCGGCAGTGATCACCATCGGACCTCTGATGGCCGCCGGCTGTATCGGGTCGTTGGCAATCGGCTTCGTGCTGGCCACCGTGGCAGTAAAGGGCGTGATCGCACACCGACGCCGTCCGACACCGTTGCCGATTCGCGTGCTCCGTGTGGCGTCCGTTGCAGTGGTCTGGGCGTGCGTGTGCGCAATGGTCCCACGCGAGATTGCCATCGGCCTGATCTGCGCGCTGCCGATCAGCTTGCTGCCGATCACACTGTGGTTGTTCCCGCCGCATCCGCGGCATATCCGACGCATCGGGTGGTCGTTGGCCGCTGCGTCGATCCTGTCCGCCGGCCTGATGATCGCTGCTCTCCGCGTACTCCAGACCGGAAACTGAGCGCCCATCACAGCTGAACTACCCGAGACACACCATGAACACACCCGCCAGCACCCGCCGTCCCCGGAAACAGAGTTGGGCCGAGCCGTACCGCATCAAGATGGTCGAACCGATTCGCATGACGACTCCCGCTCAGCGCGAGAAGGCGATTGCGGAGGCCGGCTACAACACCTTCCTGTTGCGTGCAGACGACGTCTACATCGACCTGCTCACGGACTCCGGCACCAATGCCATGAGCGACTACCAGTGGGCCGGAATGATGCTGGGTGACGAGGCCTACGCCGGCAGCCGGAACTTCTATCACCTGGAAGAAACGGTCCGGCGCTACTACGGCTATCGCCACGTGGTCCCCACTCACCAGGGGCGCGGCGCCGAGCACCTCATCTCCCGCGTGCTGATCAAACCCGGTCATGTGGTGCCCGGCAACATGTACTTCACCACCACGCGTCTGCACCAGGAACTGGCGGGCGGCACGTTCGAGGATGTGATCATTGATGAAGCACACGATGCAGCGAGTACGCATCCGTTCAAGGGCAACGTCGATCTGGACAAGCTGGCGGCGCTGATTGAACGCGTCGGCCCTGAACGAATCCCGTATGTGAGCGTGGCCGCAACGGTCAACATGGCGGGTGGACAGCCGATCTCGCTGGCCAACCTGTATGCCGTGCGCGACCTGTGCAACCGGCACGGCATCCGTGTGATCCTGGATGCCACGCGCGCCATCGAGAACTGCTTCTTCATCCAGCAGCGCGAGCCGGGTCAGGCGGAACGCAGCATCGACGAACTGCTGCTGGAAATGTGCTCGCTGTCCGACGGCTGCACCATGAGCGGCAAGAAAGACCTGCTGGTGAACATCGGCGGGTTCCTGGCGATCAACGACGACGACATCTTCGACGAGGTGCGGAACCTGGTGGTGGTGTACGAGGGCATGCACACCTACGGCGGGCTTGCCGGACGCGATATGGAAGCGATGGCCCGCGGTATCGAGGAAGCGGTGCAGCAGGATCACATCGCCGCGCGAATCGGTCAGGTCGAGTACCTTGGCAAGGAGCTGATGAAGGAGGAGATCCCGATCGTCCTGCCGATCGGTGGCCACGCGATCTTTCTCGATGCGAGCCGGTTCTACCCACACCTGACGCAGGACGTGTTCCCCGCGCAGACTCTCGCAGCGGCCCTCTATCAGGACTCCGGCGTGCGCTCGATGGAGCGGGGCGTCGTGTCGGCTGGCCGCGACCCCGGCACGGGTGCCCACCGCTATCCAAAGCTGGAGTTGGTCCGGCTGACGTTCCCGCGGCGCGTCTACACGCAGGCACACCTGGACGTCACCGCCGAGGCCGTGATCCGCGCCTGGGACGACCGCGAGTCGGCGCGCGGGCTCGAGATGACCTACGAACCGAAGTACCTGCGTTTCTTCCAGGCACGCTTCCGGCCAATTGCCTGACGCCGACTGCGCCACGCCGGGAGGGGTTGGCCTGAGGTTTGCGGACAATCTGGCATCCATCCAGCGCAACGGAGCCGGGTGATGATCAGCTTCAACCCAGGTGATGAGAACGTAGTAGTCCCCTCCGGCCTGTTCGACCGCTACTCGGTCCCCGGCCCCCGGTACACAAGCTTTCCACCAGTTCCTGATTGGGGTGCGGGTTTTTCCGCAACCGACCATGCGATTGCGCTGGGCCGCGCACGAAAGCCGTTGTCCATCTACGTTCATGTGCCGTTCTGCCGCAATCGTTGCCTGTATTGCGGCTGCAACGTCACGATCTCGAAAGACGAGGCCCGCGCCGAGCGGTATCTGGATTCACTGGAACGCGAACTCGATCTCGTTGCCGAGCACCTGCTCGGTGACTTGCCGGCAGTACAGATGCACTGGGGTGGTGGAACGCCGACGTTTCTGACGCCGGCCCAGGTCGAGCGTCTCGCGAACGCGATCCGTGCACGCTTCCGATTGACCGGGGACGCAGAGTGCGGCGTGGAGGTGGATCCGCGGGTAACCAGTAGAGAGCACCTGCGAGTGCTTCGATTGTCAGGCTTCAATCGGCTGTCGATCGGTGTGCAGGATTTCGATCCAGCTGTGCAACATGCAGTTCGGCGGGTGAACCCGCCAGAGATGGTTCGCGATCTTGTGGAGGAAGCGCGTCGGCTGGGGTTCAGGTCGATCAACATGGATCTCATGTACGGCCTGCCACATCAGACAGTCGAGTCCATGGCCGTCACTCTGTCGGAAGTTGTCGCCATTCGACCGGATCGCGTGGCGATGTTCGGATATGCGCACCTCCCGCAACGCTTCCGGCACCAGCGAGCCTTGCGCGAGTCGGCCATGTTGACGGGTGAGGATCGCGCCGGGTTGTTTGCGCAGGCCATCACCCGACTCACGGATTCTGGCTGGCGCTTCATCGGGCTGGATCACTTTGCGCTGCCCGAAGACGACCTGGCTCAGGCACATGCGGCAGGCGCGTTGCGTCGCAACTTCATGGGGTACACAACCCATGCGGAGACTGACCTTCTCGCGTTCGGCGCCAGCGCCATCAGCGAACTGTCCAGCGCCTACGCGCAGAACCATCGCAGCATTCCGGAATGGGCTGCTGCTGTGGATGCGGGCAGCCTGGCCACTGTCGGCGGACATACGTTGTATGCCGAGGATCTGGTCCGTCGCGAAATCATCATGGAACTGCTGTGCAACAGTCGATGCGTCCGCTCGCGCATCGAACGCGCGCATCCGGACTGGTTCGGGTCACGCGAGTTCGATGTTGCGTTCGCCCCCGAGATTGGCCGTCTGGCTGACCTGCTCGACGACGAACTTGTGACCGATGATGGAGAAACCATCACCGTGACGGCAATGGGACGCCTGTTTGTCCGGAACATTGCAATGTGCTTTGATCCGATGAGGGATCAGCGCTGTTCGGGAGAGTTACAGCGAACGGCGTGAGCGGTCGCTCGGCTTTGGAGCATCGCACTGGAAGCCGGACTCGCGCAGGCGCCGGACCAGGCCGGACACATCCGCCTGCTGCATCCCGAATTGCTCGCGCCAGATCCGGTGCGGCTCGAACAGAATCACGTGGTCGATGGGCTGACCGGCCAGGATGCCGGGAATCTGCTCCGTGTCTTCCGGCTCGACGCCCGCGATCAACGTGTGGACACGCTTGCCACCGAACGCCGCGTCCAGTTCGGCGCGCGTGGTCATGCGGTGCAGGCCCTCACCGATGTAGGCCAGCGGGCCAGGGGACCCCGGGGCGGTTACGTGAAAGCCGAGCATCGGCGCATGGCGCGGCCCGTTGAGGCTCTGCAAACCGACGCCCGCAAGACGGATCGGGTGGGTGAATATCTTCCAGAGGTGCCGCACAGAATTCCACACGCCCGGCGGCAGCAACGTCATGTGTCGCCACGCGAAGATGCGGATCTTCCAGCCATCCACATCCAGTTCGGCGCCGACATCCACCGGGAAAAACCGGTCGCCGGAGCAGGCCGAGCGTCGCGCGAGGAATCGGCACACATTGCGTGACGCCACCACGGCTACCGCAGAACGATCTGTCCGGACGATGTGTGCGAGCGTGCCGCGAACGTGTTCGGGGTGCCCGTGCGTGATGGCGATGACCATCGGGTACGTGTCCAGCGTCACATCGGGCGATGGATCGAACAGCAGCGGCGGGCGGTCTACGCTGTCGACGACGAACCCGGACCATCCCTGGTAGGTCAGCTGGAATGGCGCAACCAACGTGTCGGCGGTCATGGCGACTCCATAGTCTGGTGATGTGGCGGTCAGGCGTCCAATCAGGACAGCGACGTCTCGATCAGCCGGGATTCCTTGAGTTCCGGCGGACCCGTCAAGCCTGACGGAAGGGGCTCCAGCAGTTCATCCCGATGATCCGGAATCTCGAGATGGGCGCGGCGATACGCGCGCGCGTTCTGGTTGAGTCCACGGAGAATCTTGAGTGCGTGCCACGAGAGCAGAACCGAGGGCCGGAGCATCAACAGCTTGCGAACCACCCGCCAGGTCGCCCGCATGTAGTAGTGAAGTAGCAGCCGGTACAACTCGCGGCTGGGAAGGCGCGTGGGCAGAACGAAGTGCTGCAGGTCGAACAGCGCCAGGTCGTCGGTCAGCAGGCGCTTCCGTTCCTTGCGGTACAGCGGCGTGCCGGGAAACGGCGTCAGCGGAGTGTATTCAACCAGCATGATTGACGGCCGCTCTCGCACGTAGCGGTCGATCCGCTCGAAATCCTCGCGCCCGAAGTCGGGCTCCACCAGGAAGCCAGCGCTGAGCCCGAAGCCCAGTTCGCCTGCAATCCGGACGGCCTCTTCGTTGATGCTGGCACTGGTTTTCTTGCCGGCGCGTTTCAGCGCCTTCTCGTCGATTGCCTCCAGCCCGGTCATGACCAGCGACAGACCGGCCTTCGCCCAGAGCTCGAACACGTCACGATGCTCGACAATCGAGTCGGTGCGCGCGTAGGCGAAGTAGCGCTTCTTAACACCGGCGTCGATCAGCAGCTGTGCCAGCTTGCGCATCCGCTCCGGGTCGATGAACGAGTGGTCGTCACAGAACATGACGAATTCCTCGTCCAGCCCGCGGATCTCCTCGAACACCAGTTCCGGCGACCGCGAGATAAAGCAGCCTTCCGAGTACACGCGCACCGAGCAGAAGATGCAGTGATGCGTGCACCCGAACGACGTCCGCACGGCCGCGACCGACCGCTCGAACAGGTAGTGGTAGTGCTTGCGGTAGCGCGCCGTCAGGCTGCGGTCCGGCAGCGGATAGTCATCCAGATTCGCCGGGAGCGCACGTGGCTCGGTGCGCAGGAAGCTGCCGTCCGCGCGGGGGATGCCCAGGCCTGCAATGGCCGAATAGTCGGACCCGCCGCGTTCGTGCGCCGCGCAGATCTCGCGGAAGGTCTGCACGCCTTCGCCGATCACCACCAGATCCACCACCGGGTCGTTGAAGTCGTCGGGCGCCATCGTCGGATGGTGCCCGCCCATCACCGTCAGGCACTCCGGATAAAGCCGCCGGACCTCCCGCAGCACGTCAAGCGCAGTGCCGCGATGCACGATCTCCGAGGTGACGCCGACGATGTCCGGCGCAAACTCTCGCAGCGTGCGGCCGAGGTCCTTGGGTCGGACCTCCATGTCCACCAGTCGGACTTCGTGCTGCCCGCGGACCGACGCGCCGATCATTTCCAGGCCGAGCGGTTCGATGCGGGCAATGTGGCGCAGGCCGATGGTTCGGCGATCACACGGCGGGTTGACCAGCAGGATTCGCATGGATGGGTTGGGCAGAACATGTCGGGTTATGGTTCGAACGTTCGTTCTAATATAGAATCCGGGCAATGGCAACAACCGGATCCTTTGCCCATGACAGAACCGACCGATTCGCCGCGGCAGTGCCTGGTTACCGGCGGTACCGGTTTCATCGGGTCTCACCTGGTGGAACGGCTGCTGACGGACGGCCACGCGGTCCGGATCGCCTGTCGGACACCGGGCGATCTGAAGTGGCTGGACGGTGTGCGCGCCCGCGTCGAGGTGTGCGAGGCCGACCTGACCGATCCTGCGGCCCTTGAGCAGGCGGTGGCCGGCTGCCGTTGGGTGTTTCATGTGGGCGGCCTGACCACCGCATACGACCAGGCCGTGTTCGATGCGGTGAATCAGGCCGGTACCGCCAACCTGTTCCGGGCAGCCCAACGCGCGGCGGCCGACACGCTGGAGCGGTTCGTCTATGTCAGCAGCCTGTCTGCGGGTGGCCCGGCCAGCGATCTTCAGCACCCCCGATCGGAAGACGCCGCGCCGTCTCCCGTGTCCTTCTACGGCAGGAGCAAGCTGCGCGGGGAGCAGAGCATTCGCGAACTGGCGGCCACCGATACCCGCCGCGACTGGCCGTTCGTCATAGTCCGCCCGTCTGTTGTGTACGGCCCGCGTGGAACCGATGTGCTGCAGTTCTTCCGCATGATCCGGGCTCGCATCCGGCCGACTCTCGGCTGGCCGATGATCCGGCTGAGCACCATTCACGTTGATGACCTGGTGGATGCCCTGCTGGCAATTGCCCACAGCCCATCCGAGCGTGTGGCCGGTGAGACTTTCAACGCCTGCCACCCGGTCTGGCATCAGCTGTCGACCGTCATGCGCACAATCCAGACGCACTGCCACCGGTCGGTGGTGTTGCCGGTGCGCGTGCCGCTGTGGACGGTCAGCGTGCAGGCCGCAACCAGCGAGTGGCTCTGTCGGCGGCTCGGCATCACGCCATCCCTCACCTTCGACAAGTACCGCGAACTCTCCGGCCGGTACTGGATTGCCGACACGAGCAAGATTCAGGAACACACCGGCTGGTCTGCCCGGATCTCGCTGGATACGGGCATGGCGCAAACGGCCGACTGGTACCGCTCACACGGTTGGCTCTGACCGAGCCACGCAGGGACACGCAAATGCTGAAGCCACATGCTCTGCTCGCAAGCGCGATTCTGTTCGCGCCCGCCATCCTGATTGTGGCGTGCGACTCCAACGCCGACACGCAACATCCGGCCAGCGAGTACGGGCTGCGTTCTGGTGGCGATGCGACTGTGCTGGCCGACGGTGGCCAGGCTTGCATGCTCCCGATTCCCGATCTGCCGGCCGGAATGCGGGCCACGTATGACGCAGGACACACGCTGTTCAACACGCCGTTTGTGCCAGCAGGCGGATCGCCTCGCCCCGGCCTCGGTCCGCTGTTCGACCAGTACAGCTGCGACGAGTGCCACTTCCGCGGCGGCCGTTCGTTTGCCGGATTGGCGCTGATCCGGCTGAGCGTTCCCGGGCAGGACGAACATGGCGCGCCGTTGGCCGCACCTGCGTTCGGCACCCAGCTCCAGCCGCGCGGAACAGCGGGCGTGATGGTCGAGGGCACGCCGGAGATCCAGTGGGTCGAAGTGCCGGGGCTATACGACGACGGGACACCGTTCAGCCTGCGACGCCCGGTGGTGACGATCGGTTCTCCATACGCACCACTTCCCGCTGAGCTGCGGATGTCACTGCGGGCGGCGCCACCGGTATTCGGCCTCGGACTGCTGGAGGCAATCGACGACTCCGCGATCCGGGCGCTGGCCGACCCGACGGATGCCAATGCCGACGGCATCAGCGGCCGTGTCCAGAATGTGTGGGACCATCTGGCTGGGCAGACCACGCTCGGGCGCTTCGGATGGAAGGCAGAGGTGCCGTCCCTGTGGCAGCAGGTGGCAACTGCCTACCACCAGAATATGGGCATCACGTCGTCGCTCTTCGCAGACGAACCGTGCGTCGGTCAGCCGCAGGACCATGCGCAAGCGGATGACCCCGAAGTCAGCGATGCGGACATCGATGCCGTGGTGGAGTTCTTGCGCACAGTGGCGGTACCGGCGCGCCGTCACCCAGACAACCCGGTCACGCTGCGCGGCGAGCATCTGTTCCGTGACATCGGCTGCGACGGTTGCCACACCCCGACCCTGATTACCGGCAACTCGCATCCGCTGCACATTCTGCGTCGCCAGACGATCCACCCGTTTACGGACCTGTTGCTTCACGACATGGGACCCGACCTGTCCGATGGCCGCCCGGCCTTCGACGCCGCCGGTGCGGAATGGCGAACGCCACCGCTGTGGGGACTCGGCCTGCGAGACGTCGTCAGCACCAGCAGCCGACTGCTGCACGACGGCCGAGCACGAACGGTTGCCGAGGCGATCCTCTGGCACGGCGGTGAGGCCGAGGCATCGCGCGAACGGTTCCGGACGCTGACGGCCGACGATCGTGATGCGTTGCTGCAGTTCCTGGACGCGAACTGAAGCACGTTGTCGCTTCACTCGGCAGTCAGCCCGCGTCGCGACTGGCGGTAGCTGTGCCGCTGGCGACATGAGTGTCCTCTACGGCGGAGTTTGCTACCGCCGTCACCGATCGACTCCTGCCCACAGACCGCTTCACCGTCGCGGGCAACTGCGCGAACGCGGCATCGTTCGCGTCGTAGAACGTCGGCGGCTCGTAGGTCTTGCCGGCGTCCAGTTGGCGCGCCTCGCGGCGGATCGAGCGCAGGATGATGCGACCAACCAGGGGGCCGAGGATGCGCGGCGCGAGGCCAGCCTCCCGGCAGAGTCGCCGGTACATGCCCTTGATGGTCTGCTGCAGGTCCGCATTGCCCAACGCCCCGAACCACTTCTGTGCCGCCCACAGCGTGCCGGCAAACACCGTGGAGAGGCCGGCTGCTTCACGGCGGAACCGGGCACGAATCCGGGCGTCTGGGTGGTTCTTGTAGCGCTGCCAGCCGTTCAGCAACGTTCCGACGATTCGCACTACGCTGGGTCCATTGCGAACAAAGTCCTGAGTGAACGCAGCGTGCAGGAACGACGTCTCTTCGCCGCGCGTGATATGCGGGTGCCGGAAGTTGAACCGCAACTGGCCGTGCACATCGGCATCGTCAAACACGTCGGATTCCAGCAGCGTGCCGGCGGCCCGGTGTTCGGAGTACAGCGGCGTGCCGGGGATCGGCGTGTAGAGCATGAACTGGTGGAAGTCCGTCGCATGGCCGACTGCGAAGTCGATCGCGGCCTGAATGTTCTGCGGCGTGTGACTCTCCAGGCCGATGATGGTGGAGCCCAGCACGTGAATGCCATGGCTCTGCAACTCGTTGACCAGCGCTTTCGTATCGGCGTTCTTCAGCTTGATGTAGTCGGAGTCCTCGCCCTCAAGGCCCATCCAGACCCACGACACGCCGAGACCTACCAGCTGTTCGATGGTGTATTTGCGTAGCACGTTGGCCGAGCTGAACACGTAGATCGACCAGGACTTCCCGTGGGCCTGCATCAGCTCCAGCAGGCGGAGAGCGCGCTTGCGGTGCAGCAGGAAGTTCTCATCCATCATGAAGAACGACTGGACACCGAGCGCCGACTCCAGGCCGTCCATGATGCTGAACAGTTCATCGCCGGTGCTGAAGAAGTCGATGAACCGGCCCTTGCCGCCGAACATGGCCGACGTGGAGCAGAAGTTGCAGCCGATCGGGCAGCCCACCGACGGCAACACGGTAGCCGCCGCCTGTCGGGGGTCGCGGCTGAGCGTCAGGCCCATCACGCGGGACTGCACGCCGGAGATGATCTGCGGATGCTTCAGCGGGCGGGTCTGCGGCTCGCCCAGGTAGTCGCGGAACCACGTCACGCCTTCACCGCGCACAATGTGGTCCGCGTCAATCCGCTCAGCCAGCCGGTCGATGTTGGCCACGTGCCCGCCGACCACGATGGTGGCCTGCGGCTGGTACACGCGAATCAGCCGGCACATCTCGCGCACCTTGCCGATGTTCGGTGGAATCGAGGAGATGCCGATGAGGTCGTACGGTTGATCGCGGATCTCCTCGATGAAGCGGTCACGCGTCGGAAAGTCCAGCAACATGCACGGCGTCCGGACGTTGGCCTGGATCATCATCAGGCCCCAACTGCGATGGAACATCCGCAATGAGAACGGACCCTGCAGCCGCGTCACCTGGTTGTGATAGAGCTCCATCGGGTTGATGCGCCGGCTGCCGTACTCGTCGTCGCAGGCGTACGGCCCGAACACGCTGGTCAGCAACATGCGCTTGACCGGACGGGGTGCGCGCGGCGTGACGCTGGAAGGCCCGGACTGTTCAGCAGGTGCGGTGGCCGGTGATTGCAGCAGGGATGGCATGATCGTCCAACGGGTTTGGCGCAAACATCTTCTGATCAACCAGTACTGCGTCCGGACAGAGCGGGACGTCACAAGTTGTCAAAGCAACGCATTCTCGATTGCCGGCCTACCACCGGGGACACGCCGCCAAGGGGTAATCGGGTGGACGCAACGCCGGGGCCCACATAGCGTGCCGCCGCTTGTTGCGAAGGCCGCCCGACCGGCCGGACAGGAGACGGCAGCGTCATGGGCCGACATCCGCGCCTGTGCGGCGGTTGGACCAGTTGTCGGCTGACTACTCGACCGCGACGTGTTCGCTCGTTCGGCGAGCGGCTGGCAGCCCAAGTCCGCTGGCAGGAGTCGGGACTGTTCCCTTGAATTGAACAGCACGCGAGATGGTGGAGGGGAAGTTGTGGCGGGCGGTGGACGCCCGACCAGATGGCGAACGGGACGGTGTCCTGCGCTGTCCCTGCGATGCAACACACGCACGAGGCCACCACCTTTCGCCAGACTGGCTGCGGATGATTCCGGATCTCATAACCTTCGGACTGGCATGGGCTTCGCTGCGATTCAGCCGGCACTTTCGTAGTGCCTTGCAGAAACGCTGTCGCACCGGGCGACGCGATTGCAACTGGTGAAAAACACAACAGACTGTGCGGAGGATTCCTCATGTTCCCACCGATCCCCCCGTGGAACGGCATGCACCCATTGGTGGTGCACTTCCCCATCGCCCTGCTGATGCTCGTTCCGCTATTCCTGTTGGTCGCGTTGGCAGTGCGCAGGCACCGCATTGCGTTCGCGCTCTCTGCCTTGATGCTGATGGCGATTGGCACGGTCAGCGTCTGGGTCGCC
>JBFWQT010000204.1:0-11345 GCA_050249295.1 Planctomycetota bacterium | reverse complement strand
CACCCGCTCTCGCAACGCTTCCGACAACATCCGGCCGCCCCCCGCAGACCCGGTTACCAACACAATACGAAACTACGCAAGTCATTCAAACCGAATGACATACAGATGTCCAACAGCAGATGCTCCCCATTGCCCGGTGCCTGGATAGGGACCAACCCACCGCTGCAATCGACGATGTCGTTTTCGGCAACAATTTGCACGAGCGAGAATTCGACGAGGCTGAGCTCGGGCAACTATTCGAGCTGTTCGATTCTACCGACCTGCACCAGGAGAAGCTTGAGGCGCTGAGTGGGCTATTGGAATCAGCTGACGACCTGGTGTTTGTCAGCGCATTGGTTTCTTGTTTCGCCAGCATTGGTGAGGATTGGAGGTTCGCATTCTTGAGCCGGGTGCTGAATACACCTCGGTGCAAGGCCCTGCTTGCTCCGCTGATCCAAAAGGCTGGCAGTTTGCCCCATCGCCCCTTGCTACTTCACACCCTTGGACACATTCGCGATTTCGCCGGGCAACAGGCAGCCAACGGTGCGGCCAATCGCTTGACGGCCAGGTTTATCGCACAACAACAGTCTGCCGAAGAAATCATCGCACTTCTGGATGGAAATTCCTGAATCACGGAACCGATGATGTGGACAAAGCGCCCGGGTCGCCTTGATGACGTGGAGTTCTTGATTCCTGCCAGGGACTTCTCGCAGGCGTTTGACATGGGATTCGCAGCCCTCGAGATGGTACGCAGCCAGTGGTCACCTGCCGCCCGCAACAACAGACTCGACGAGGACTCATTGGATAGCCTTGTGGAGTCTCTGGGAGCGCTTCGTGCCGAGGGAAAGCGAAAGGCCGGTCAGCTGGCTGGCGCGTTGGTAGCCATCGCGAAGAACCTGGCACGATGTGTGGAAACTGATTCTACTCCTGAAGGAAACGCCGCGTTGTTCGCCGTTGACGCATGCATTCATTTTGGCAAGGCCCTTCTGCCGCGTGAGAGCATGCGAGAGCGAATAACTTCGACCGTCACATGCGCATGCCAGTCCCATGCGGCCGCACTGGGGTGGCGTCCGGAATCTGATCCTGAAGATGCTGTCGGAGCTGCAATAGAAGCGGAGTTTCTTGCAGCATGGTGGCGTCAGGTAATGGCGGGGTCGTGATGCTCGACTATGCTGGTGTGGTGAGCCGGTGAACTGTCACAAATGTCAGTGGGCAACTCGTCCCACCATCCGGACGCTGGCGACGGCGCCCGACGCGCGGCGAGGGCTCTGCCTCTCAATCGTCGTCCGCCGGCGGAAGATCCCAGATCGCGATGCATTGCACGAAGCAGGCAAGCTGGGTTCCGTCCGGAGACACCGCAAACCCCTGGAGTCCGACGATCGCTTCGGAACACAACCCCGCAATCTGACGGATGCTGGCCGGGTCGCCGGCGCGGGCGGGGGTCCACCACTGGATGACGCCGCAGTTCAGGCTGAGCGCAATCCGCCAGTGTCGGAAGTCCACCGCGAGCCCTTTCGCCTCGCGACGCGCGTCCAGCCGGCATACGCGCGTGGGGCTTCCGCTGGTCATCTCCTGCAGATCCCAGATTGTCGCACCCGCCTCGTCCGCCGCGACCAGCCAGCGACCGTCCGGCGAGAACTGCACCGCAACGAGTTGCGCGTCGGCCGGCAGGCTGTGCGCCGGTCGGCACGACAGCTTGCCGGCATCGTCGCGCACAACGTCCCACACCGTGCACTGCATCGGCCCGCCTCGCGTCGCGGCGCGCGTGCCGTCGGCGGTGAGCGCGCACGCCTGCCGAGCCTCGTAGGCCACCGCCAGCTCGACCTGCTGGGTGATCCGGCCACCGCCGGGTTCGGACAGTTCCGCCAGGAAGTAGCCGTCGGTCGTGCTGCACAGCAGCAACCTGGCGTCGGACGACATCCCCGCGTTCGTGGGGCCGTTGACATGCCACGGCAGCACCAGCGTCGGAGTGAGCCGCCATTCGCCGTGTTGCGTCTGTGAGGCTCCGACGTTGTCGGCGCGCGAGAGTCGCCACAGACGACCGGGCGCCAGGTTGTCCGCCAGTGGGACGCCAAGCAGGAACGGCTGACCCGCGATCGGCTGCACCGTCGTGCCCATCGGCAGGTCGAGGGGCGGACCGCTGGTCCACGGTCGAAGCCGGCCGTCTGCTGCGCGGGTGAACACATGCGTGGGGCCGTCAAACACCGACACAACCAACACCGGCTCGCCCGCAACATCGGCGTAGCCGGCCAGCCAGCCGATCTCGAATTCCGCGTTCATCTCCGTCGGCAACCAGATTGCGGCGGCGGTCTCGCGAACCGCCAGGGCGGTGGTCGCAATCAGCGCCGTCACCAGCGCGCCGCTGATCCATGGCCATGCGCGCGGCCCACGTCGGGCAGCGGCGAGCAACGCGACGGGCAGACGACGCCAGGTGGTGGCCAGGATCGCGTGCGTGGCCGCGACGACGCCGACGGTGGTCTGCCAGCGACACGCCCACCACGGCGCCGGCGACGCGTACGTCATGAACGTCACGCCGCACGCCTGGAGCACGACCATCGCGAGCGCCGTGAGAGCGACCGGCGCGACCGCGGCCAGGCGGATCGCGCGCCAGACAGTGCGCACACGGGCCCTGCGCCAGGTGCCGTCGATCCGCGCCTGCAGCAACACCACCGCCGCCGCTGCTGCCGAGCCGAGCACCAGCGTGGCCATCACCAGGTTGGCCGCGGCTTCCGAGGCGGCGCCGACGATCATCACCAGCGACGCCGGGAGCATCGTCAGGAACCACACCGCGGCCGCGAACACGGCGATGTGGAACGCGTGCGCGACCAGCCGCCACACCGTCTTCGTGGTGAACGTTGCGGCCACGTGCAGCGAGCCGAGCGGCGTTCGTGCGGAGCCGGGCGTGGGCGGCGCCGTGCGCTTTGCAGGGTCCGCGCCCTTCGTGGTCGGCACGACCCGCTGCGCGGCGATCGTGCGCGTGATCAACTCCACATCGGTGGTGCGACCGGCGAGCCACGTCTCCACCTCGGCCAACGCCTCCGCCGCACTGGCCGGGCGGTCGGCGCGATCGCGGGCCGCGAGTCGATCAATCAACCCGGCGAGCGTCGGATCGAACCCGGGCAGTCGCTCGATCAGCCTCGGCCGCGCGTTGGCAATCAGCTTGCGCAGCACCTCCGGGCCGGTCGCGCCGCCGAACGGCAACTCACCGGTCACGAGTTGCCAGGCCGTGATGCCCAGCGCGTACAGGTCAGCGCGGCCGTCGAGCGTGTCGCCCTCCCACTGTTCGATCGGCATGAATGCCGGCGTGCCCATCACCTGGCCGCTCTTCGTCGGACCATCCACGGCGCTGATCACGCGCGCGAGACCGAAGTCGGCGATGCGCACGGCAGTGCCGTCGGCGAGCAGGTTGTCGGGCTTGATGTCGCGGTGGATCACGCCGGCCGCGTGGGCGTGCACCAGGCCGCGCAGCACGTCGCGCAGCACGGTGGCGATCGCCAGCGCATCGAACGGCCCGGTCGTGGCCAGCGTCGCGCGCAACGAGTTGCCATCCACGAACTCCATCGCCAGGTACGGCAACTGCATGCTGCCGGCCGGCTTGTTGTCGGCGGGGTCGGCGGCGTCGGGCAGGCCGAGGCTCGCGTGCGTGACGGCGACGATGTTCGGATGCTTCAGCGCGGCGCCCTGGCGCGCCTCGAGGAAGAAGCGCTCGATGTACGCCGCGTCCTGTGCCATCGACCCGTGCAGCACCTTCACGGCAAACGGCAGCCCCATGTGCACGTGCGTGGCACGATACACGGTGCCCATGCCGCCTTCGCCGAGCCGGCTGTCCAGGCGGTAGTCGCCGAGCCGTCGTCCGACCAGTGAAGCCGATGCGCGGGTCATGGGCCACTCGTTGCGCGGGTGCCGCCACAGGATAGGCGCATCCGCGCCGCCGACAAGTCCGGAACCGCCCGATTCGCGCGGCAGTGTTGCCGAGGCGATTCGCGGGATGATACGCCGCAGGGAGCTGGCGATTGCGGAGTTCGACGCGACACATGACCGCCACCGATGATGCGCCATTGCAATACTGGATGGACGCGCGGATCCGCGTGGTGGGCTTCGTTGCGGGTGCCGGCATGATCGCGGCCGGCACGTACCGCATGACAATGATCGACGGCGTCGGTGCGGGCGTCTCGCTTGGCGTGATCTTCCTGGTGCTGACCGCCTGGGCACAGTTCGTCCCGATGGTGCGCTTGCACGCCGACCACCTGGAGCTGCGCACGCGGCCGCTCGGACGGCGACGCGTGGTGCGCTACGACGACGTTGCCGCGCTCAACGTGCACCATAACGGCCGTCGCCTCGAGATCGAGTCCGCGTCGGCGATCGCTGCCGAAGCAGCGCGCAAGCGCAAGAAGCGGAAGCCGCCGCGACCGCTCGCCATTCCGCTCGGCATGTTCAGCACGGCCGACGCCGCCGCGATCTCGGCCGAGGTGCAGCGGCGGTGCATCGCGGCACACGACGGCGTGGTCAGCCGCACGACCACATCCTCCACCTCAACCACCGCACGCTCATGATCCGTCAGATGCAGATCGCCATCGTCGCCACCGGCAAGATGGGCGAGGCCGTGGCCGCCGGGCTGGTGCGCGCCGGCGTGCCCGCGCAGCAGATCGTTGCCAGCAATCGCCGCCAGGCGCGCCTCGACGAGCTGGCCGCGCGCCACGGCGTGCGCGTCACGCTCGACAACGCCGAGGCCGCGCGCGGCGCGCAGGTCGTGGTGGTCTGCTGCAAGCCGCAGACGTTCGACGCGATCGCCGCCGACATCAAGGATGCGATCGACGCCGGCGCGCTCGTCGTGTCGGTGATGGCCGGTGTCTCGACCAACCGCCTGCGCTGGTCGCTCGGCCACGAGCGCGTCGTGCGCGCGATGCCCAACCTGCCCGGCACCATCGGCGCCGGCATCAGCGTCTGGTACGCCACGCCGGCCACGCTCGGCGAGCAGCATGCCGTGGCCGCGCAGGTGCTGGCCTCGCTCGGCGACGAGGTGCAGGTCAACGAGGAGAACTACCTCGACATGGCGACCGCGCTCTCCGGCACCGGCCCGGCCTACCTCTTCATGCTGATGGAAGCGCTGATCGACGCCGGCGTGCACATGGGGTTCTCGCGGCACATGTCGCAGAAGCTCGTCGAGCGCACGCTGGCCGGTTCGGTCGAGTACGCGATCCGCACGCAGGATCATCCGGTCACGTTGCGCAACGCCGTGACCAGCCCCGGCGGCACCACCGCGGCCGCGCTGTACGAGATGGAGCGCGGCCGGATCCGCACCGTGCTGGCCGACGCGGTGCACGCCGCGTGGCGCCGCAGCGTGGAACTCGGCCTTGCGCACCGCCCCGGCGAGTCGGAGCCGAAGGCCGCGCGCGGCACGGCGCGAGTGGACAAACGCGACGACTGACACGACCACTGACTCACCCCCCCCACCACAACTCCGACGGCCCGTGCATCGCTGCACGGGCCGTCGAGCGTTGAATGTATCGCGATCGCAATCGATCGATCGATCGAACGATCAGATCACGCGGCGCCGATCTTGCTCTTGACCTGATCGCAGAGCGCGTCGAAGCCGGCCGGATCGTGGATCGCCATCTCGGAGAGCATCTTGCGGTTGAGCTCGATGCCGAGCTGCTTCAGCCCGTTGATGAACCGGCTGTAGTTCAGGCCGCGGGCCTTCACGCCGGCCGAGATACGCGTGATCCACAGGCGGCGGAACTCGCGCTTGCGGACCTTGCGGTCGCGGAATGCAAAGTTGAGCGCGCGCTTGCGGCACTCCATCGCCATGCGGTGCAGCTTGCGGCCGAGCACATAGCCGCGCATGTGCTTCTCGAGGCGACGGCGCCGGCGCCGTTTGGTGAAACCACCCGAAGTACGCATCCGGATCTCCCTGTTGTTGCGTTACGCTTCAGCCGACGTCCCGACGCGCGCCGTGCGTGCGTGGTAGCCGGGGTAACTGCTGCGGCCGGAACATCCGGCACACAGCGCACGGTCGACCGATCCACCCGTGGCGGGGTGATCAGCCGCCGAGCATCTTGCGGTAGGTCGCCGCGATCGTCGAGTGGACGAACGCCGCCTTGCGCAGCGAGCGCACCCGGTTGCCGCTCTTGTGCGACATCAGGTGGCCGCGACCAGCCTTCATGCGCTTCAGCTTGCCGTTCGCGGTCAGCTTCATCCGCTTGGCGGCAGCCTTGTGCGTCTTCTGCTTGATCCGCTTCTGTTTCTTCTTGCTGGCCATGACACCCTTCACTTCCTTCAGGTTGCCCGGCGGTCCGGCCGGGCGCAGGGCGAGAACGGTACCATCTCGCCAGGCGGATTCAAGTGTCCGGCCGCCGGCCCCAGACATCACCGCGCCCGCGGTGCGACGTCTACCTCGATCGCCCGCATCCGCTCCATCAGCGGCCCGAACGACGCGGCCGGCGCGCCCACGTACAGGTCGGCCACCAGCACCCCCTCCGACTCCCAGCCGGCCGTGTCCACATCGCGGCTCGCCAGCAGGTCCAGCGTCCGCCGTTGCTCCGTCTCGTCGACAAACCGGCGCTGCGGCAGCCGCACGCCCGGCACCGCCTCGAACCGCATGTCCACCTTGCGGAACGCCTCCACAATCGGCCCCGCATCAAACATCCGCAGGATCGTCACCACCACCAGCGGCCCGAACTTGCCGGGATGATCGGCCCCGAGGTCGGCCAGCACGTGGTCGAGCGTCCGCCCGGTGATGTAGCCGATCGCGCCGCTGCTCACCACCAGGTTGCAGCTGCGGAAGAACGCGCGCTGCTCGTCGTCGGGCGCGGCGCCGGGCGCCTCGAGGTTGGCCACGATGCCGTTGTCGAGCATGCACGCGTCAGTCGCAAAGCGGATCGCCGGGCCCGATGCGTCCATGCCGATCACGCGCAGGTCGAGCTGCGGCGGCGTTGCGTTGAGCCAGCTGCGCGTCGACTCGGTGCAGGCGGTGTAGTTGCGCGGCGCCCGGCTCGTGAAGAACGCGACCATCTCGTCGAACGTCACGCCGAACCGCACCAGCGCCGCCCCGACTCCGTAGGAGCAGCCGAGGTCGAGCATCTGGACGGGAAAGGCGGTGCCGTTGTGCTCGGCCAGCAGCTCGGCGGCCGCGACAAACCAGGGTCGGGCCTGTTCGCCGATGGCGTAGCCGTTCTCGGCCATGGCCGCGAGGTAGGCGTGCGGCGTGGGTGCGGTGTAGGCGTCATCGAAGTCGGCCTTGACGCGATTCTCCTGCTCGAAAGTCATTGTGCAGATCCCCGGTGGCAAAGTGTGACCGTTGCGGTTCCGGGGCCGCCTGCCCGTGGACTGGACTGACGACCGGTTGAGCCGGTGACGGGAACGCCCCGTCGTGGCGCGAGCAAGCGGGCATCGTACCATCTGTTGAGCCAGATCCGGGCATTTGATGAGCATTAGCACAGCCGGAAGGCCATGGTCAGCATGTTGGCGGCCATGCTGGCCGGATAGCGCGGATTCTGCTCGCTCCGGAGGCGCTATCCTCAGCGCGCCGCCGCCAGGTCGTCCTCGTCGGCGTACTGGGCGTCGGGCTGTTCCATGGCGCGTTCCTGCTCGCGCTCGAGGCGCCGCTGCCTCCGCGCCAAGGCCTCCTTCTCCGCCAGCCCGGCCCGCATGCCACCGATCAGCCCGGAGACGACCAACACCTTGAAGATGATGCCGGACACCAGGGTGAGCGGGTTGATCAGGAAGTAGACCAGCACCATCAGGCCGTAGGTGATCAGGCCCGCCAGGCACGCGCCGAACGGGTGTCGGAACGCAACGAACCCGAGAACGATGAACGCCACGATGGCCACGGAATAGATGAGCACCATGCCGGCCACCATCGTGTCGATCATCACGGTGGCCTGCGCCTTCAGCTCACCGAACGTGGTCTGCGTGCCATCGTTCATGAGCAGCGCGGTGTCGTCCGGCATGTCCGCGGTTCCGCCCACCTTCATCGCGACCTCTCGTGCGACGCCCTTTCGCACCGGCTCCACCGATTGCAGTTCGAGTGCAAGGCTCATCCCGCAGACCGCGGCCACGAGGAACAGCATGATCGCGCCGGTGCGGGCCTGCTTCCCGCGGTGGTCTGCGTTGCGAATGTCCATGCGTTGGCGAGCCCGTTCGCGCGGATCGCGCCGGAGTGCGCCGGGAGAGGAGGAGCGAGGCGTCGGCATGTCGGGGTCTCGGAGAGAATGCAAGGGAGGTGCGTGGCCGGGCGGTGCGCCGGTCCGCGAAGCTGCGCACCCGGGTGGTTGGCCCGGAAAGGCAGACAACGTGTGACGTTTCAGGGACGGGTATACGTGTCCCGAGACGAGATAACAACGGAGGTCCGCGGCGGTCGTCATTGGGTTCGTTTCGTCGCGGCGCCACGTGTTGCCAGGCAACGGTCTCGCAGGATCTTGCGTAGCAGTTGGGTTCGTTTCGTCGCGGCGCCACGCTCGCCAGGCCACCGTCTGCCAGTACCTTGCGCGCAGCGGTTGGGTTCGCTTCGTCCGGCGCCACGTTTTGCCAAGCCACCGTCCGCCAGTACCTTCCGCAGCGGTAGCGGTTGGGTTCGCTTCGCAGTTCCAGCGTGCGTGCGTCGGGGTGGGTGGGTGCGGCGGTGGATTGGGTTCGCTTCGTCAGGACACCCACCAGGCGCGATTTGTAAAGATATTGATATTAACTCATCGAAATTCCTTTCCATTTGCTTTGCAGCAGCGCTGCAACGTGAACCTTGAGTGAAACTCCGTGAAGCGTCGTATGGGCATCGAGAAGGCTCCGACGAACGTCATCAGGGTCCCATCATCACCTCATCAGCACACCCACATCACCCACGTCACCCACATCACCCACATCACCTCCGCTCCCCCCGTTGTACGGAGCGCCGTTGCTCCTGCGCGCTTGCCCACGGGCGGCAGCCCGTGGGCTTCAAGGGGATGGATGCATGGATGCATGGATGCATGGATGCATGGATGGATGGATGGATGGATGGATGGATGGATGGATGGATGGATGGATGGATGGATGGATGGATGGATGGATGGATGGATGGATGGATGCGGAGTTCCCGATCTGGATCCCGATCCTCCCAAACCACCCCGCAACGAACCTCCTGGACTGTCGTCCTGGCTCCCGGCGAGGCGCAATCTTCCACGCTATCCATAATACGCCATTTGGAGCATGAGTCAAGTGAAAAACTTCGCGATTTTACTGTCGCACAGAATCGCGCCCCGCGACACGCCTGGTCATCCAAACTCGCGCGGCTGGTTCCGCACCAACCCGTCACCACAACACTCCCACCACAACACTCGCACGACGCGCCCGACGCGCGCCCGCGCCCGTGCGGCGCATGGCCGCACCACACCAATGAGGCATGGTCCTGGCCGCAACCTGCCGATAGAATGCTCCGACCCAGGCCACGCCGGGCAGCACGGACATGAGCGGCATCGAGCCAGACGAATCGCCGTCGGCGTCGCCATCCGGCGATACCAGCGCGATCAGCCGCGAGGACCTCGCGTCTGCCTCCTCCTCCATGGAGCAGGCAGCGCCGTTGTCCCCCGCGTCGCGCGGCGTCGTGGCCGGCCTCGATCCCGACGCCTTCCGCCGCGGCTTCATGTCGAGCGACGTGCCGCAGTGCATCGCCGCGGCCGAGACCGGCCGACTGATGGCGATCAACGACGCGTTCTGCGCGCTGTGCGGCTACTCGCGCCACGACCTGCTGGCCGACTCCTTCGAAGGACTCGACCGCCTGTTCGCGCACGTCGAGGGCGCCCCGCGGCCCTGCACCGAAGCCGTCGCCCGGCCGATGACGCTCGTCCGCAAGGACCGCGCGGTGCTGCCGGTGAAAATGACGATCAGCTTCGGCGCGGACAGCGGCGGCGTCGATGCGGGCTCGGCCGAGAGCTACTTCCTGCCGGTGATGTACGCCTTCTGCAGCCTGCAGGACGTCTCCCGCGTGCACCAGCTCGAGACGGCCGTGCGCCAGACGCGCGAGTCGGCGCGCGCCCAGCTGGAAGCCAACCTGCGCGTGATGCAGATCACCAATCGCATCATGGCGCTGCCGCGACTGCTCGAGTTCATCGAGGCCTTCGACGAGCCGCGCTTCCTGTTCGAGGGCGTCTGCGACTTCCTCACCGCGGCGCGCGGCATGGAGTTCGCCGGCTCGGCCATCTTCCGCAAGAGCCAGGAGGACGACGGCGAGGTGATCCTCGAGAAGCAGTCGGCCGAGTCGGACTACCCGGCCCGCCTGCAGATCGACGACAACAATCCGGTCTGCATGGTGATCCGCGAAGAGATCCCGATGTACCAGGACGAGGCCGGCAACATCGTCGTGCCGATCACGTTCTCCGGTCAGGTGGATGGCGCGCTCAGCGTGCAGTACCACGACGTGACGACCGAGGTGATTGAAGACGACCGCGTCGTGCAGGACACGCTGTTCGACGTGGTGATCACGATCAGCCGCGTGCTCGGCCAGCGGCTCGACAACATTGCGCTGCTCGAGCAGATCCGCAAGCAGACGATCACCGACCCGCTGACCCGCGTCTACAACCGCCGCTTCTTCGACGAGCGCATCGCCGAGGAGTTCACGCGTGCGCGGCGCTACTCGCGGCCGCTGTCGCTGATCATGATCGACCTCGACAAGTTCAAGGATGTCAACGACACGCTCGGCCACCAGCAGGGCGACTCGGTGCTGATCGAGTTCTCCGACCTGTGCCGGATCACGTCGCGCAAGCAGGACCTGATCTGCCGGCTGGGTGGTGACGAGTTCGCGATGATCCTGCCGGACACGCAGCACTGGGCGGCCGCGGTGAAGGCCGAGAAGCTGCGCAAGAAGATCGAACGGCACGTCTTCCGCAACATCATCCGGCCGGGCGAGCCGGTGAAGATCTGGCTGTCGGTGGGCGTGGCCGGCTACTACGAGGACATGACCGAGGTGAAGGCCTTCTACCAGGAGGCTGACGACGTGCTGTACGCGAGCAAGGAGAACGGCCGCAACCGTGTGACCGTTGCTCGCCCCGACGCGGCCCGCGCCGAAGCGGCCGAGACGCAGCGGCGCAAGGAACTGGAACGCCAGCGCGAAGCGGCCCGCAACAGCACGAGTGCGCGGCGCCGACGCAAGGATTGAGGCGCGCGGGTGAATGCGATGTGCGATCTCGTTCCCGGCGAGCCGGTAAGAGCCGCGACCGAAAGGGAGCGGGGAAATCGTCGACGGCTGACCACCTCGCGCCGCCCGCAGTTACCCCCGCACCCGTTCGGTCGCGGCTCTTACCCGAATATGCAACCCCCAGAGTGACTGCCAATGACCCCCAGGCTTGACCCCGCCACAGCCAACCAGCCCGACTTCCGATCCCGCAACGGCCACGCAC
>JBFWQT010000203.1:0-11345 GCA_050249295.1 Planctomycetota bacterium | reverse complement strand
CGACGATGCGCGGGTAGGTCTTGTAGGTGGCGATGTTCGCGCCGATGTCCTTCCACATGCTCTGGAAGACGGGCGTGCTGCCGGTGAAGTGGATGCCGGTGAGGTGCGGGATGGCGATCACCGGGTTGCCGACCTGCGAGCCGCGGCCGGGCACAAAGTTGATCACGCCGGGCGGCATGCCGGCCGCCTCGAACAGCTTCATCAGGTAGTAGTTGGAGAGCAGCGACGACGAGGCCGGCTTCCAGAGCACGGTGTTGCCCATCAGCGCGGGCGCGGTCGGCAGGTTGCCGGCAATGCTCGTGAAGTTGAACGGCGTGACCGCGAAGACGAAGCCTTCGAGCGGCCGGTACTCGACCATGTTCCATACGCCCGGCACGCTGAGCGGCTGATCCGGGTAGATCTGGTGCAGCGCAAAGTACGCATTGAAGCGGTAGAAGTCGATCAGTTCGCAGGCCGAGTCGATCTCCGCCTGGTGGCACGTCTTGCTCTGCCCGGCCATGGTGGAGGCATTGAGCGTGTCGCGCCATGGCCCGGCCAGCAGCTCGGCCATGCGCATGAACACGGCGATGCGATCCTGCGGGGCGGTGTGCGCCCAGTCGTGCCAGGCCTTCTGGCTGGCCTCCACGGCCTGATTGACGACGTCGGCCGACGCGGTGTGGTAGCGCGCCAGCACCTTGCTGTGGTCGTGCGGCGAGCGATGTTCGGCGAAGTTGCCGGTGCGCACTTCCTTGCCGCCGACGATCAGCGGGACCTCGATGGTCTCGTTCATCATCTGCTGCGCGCGCTTCTGCAGGCTGGCGCGTTCGGGCGAGCCGGGGAGGTAGCCGAGGACCGGTTCGTTGACGGGCGGAGCGAGCTTCGGCGTGGAGTTGAACATCGTGCGTGATCCTCGGGTGGTCGGCGGCGCGGGGCGGCGAAGCAGAGCGGTGCGGACGGGCGGACGTTACCAATCCGCCGGTGAGTGGCTCAAGTGCGCCCGCGGTGGTGGAGCCTTCCAGGCCGCATCTGTGCAGCCTGGTGTGTGGGTCCAGTTGTGGTGCAGGCTTCCAGCCTGCAGCCTGGTGTGTGAGTCCAGTTGTGGTGCAGGCTTCCAGCCTGCAGCCTGGTACGTGGGTCGCGTTGGACGATCCCGTCGCGGGGTCGGCGTGCTTCACGGTTGCCCACGGGCAGCAGCCCGTGGGCTTCAAGGTGCAGGGGTCAATGTCGCAGTATCTGTGGTGCAGGCTTCCAGCCTGCAGCCTGGTACGTGGGTCGGGTTGGACGATCCCGTCGCGGGGTCGGGCGTGCTTCACGGTTACCCACGGGCAGCAGCCCGTGGGCTTCAAGGTGCAGGGGTCAATGTCGCAGCATCTGCGCATGCAGGCTGGAAGCCTGCACCACAGGGGAAGCCTGCACCAGAGCCGGAAGCCTTGCAGCGCTCCGGTCGATCAGACGTCGTACTTGCTGCCGTAGACCTTCACCACGGCGCCGCTGATCGCTTCGCTGTCCTTGCTGAGCAGCGCGCGGATCACCTTGACCACATCCTCCGGCGTCACGCCGGGCTTCTTGCCGGCGTCAGCGGTGGGGATCACCTCGCTCGGCACCACCATGTTGACCTTCACGTCCTGGTGCCAGACCTCGGCGGCCAGCGCCTGGGTGTAGGCCACGAGGCCGGCCTTGGCGGCGGCAAACGCCACCTCCGACTTGGCGTGGCCCGGGTTGAGGCCGGGAGGCGCGCCGATGGTGATCACCTTGCCCCAGTTGCGCACGGCCATCTCGGGCACCACCGCACGGCACACATTGAAGGTGGCAGTCAGGTTGGTCGCGATGACCTCGTTCCACTGGTCAGCCGACGTGTCGCCGAGCTTGCGGCGCAGGAAGCTGCCGGTGCCGCAGACGAGCACTTCGATCGGCGCCTGCACGCGGTCGCGGAACCAGTCGACGAACTGGTCGGCCTGATCGCTCTTCGTCAGGTCGCAGGGCTTGCCGAAGAGCAGGCCGCCCTCGGTGACGCCGCCACGGAACAGGCGGTAGCGGTTCTCGTCGCGGTAGGGCACGCCAACCTTGACGCCCTGTCCGAGCAGGTGATGAACGAGGGCGCGACCGATGAGGCCGGTGCCACCGGTGACAATTGCGGTCTGGAAGTCCATGGCGCAGTGCGGGCCGGGCGGGCGGGCGGAAGGACAGCGAGGGGTGGGCAAGCATAGCACCGACCGCCGGCCGCGCCAGCCATTCAACCCGGCCGGCACAGAAAAACCTCACCAGCTGTAACATCGGCCGCCGCCCGGTCTCTTTGGGGCATCCAGCTCACTCCGCACACACACCGCACGGAGGGGCAGATGCCCGTGGCCGCCATGACGACAGCCCGCGAGACGGACTTCGCCAGCATCGTGCACGGCTACCAGAGCAACATCTGGTGGTACCTGCGATTGCTCGGCGCCGATCCGTCGCTCGCCGACGACCTGACGCAGGAGACGTTCCTTGCGGCCTGGAAAGCCGGGATGCAGCGCAACGAGCCGGCGACGTTCGGCACGTACCTGCGCCGCGCGGCCCGCAGCGTGTTCATCCGCGCCAGCCAGCAGCGCCGCCGCCGCCCGCAGGCGATGCCCGACGTCGACCTCGATGCCGCCGACGCCGCCTGGACCGCGCTGCACGGCGACGACCCGGATGCCGGTGAGGCCGCGATCGACCAGCTGCGCGAATGCGTCGACCAACTTGCGCCGCAGGCGAAGCGCGCCATCGAGCTGCAGTACCACGAGGGCCGACCCGGCGAGCAGACGGCCGACGAACTCGGCATCTCGCATGGCCACCTTCGCGTGATCATCCACCGCGCGCGCCAGTTGCTGCGCCGTTGCATGGAGGCCCACCGATGAACACGCACCGCCGCACGCCGCCGCCACTTCCTCCGCCACCCGACGACCCGCAGGCCGCCGCGGCAGATCGCCTGGTGGATCAGCTGCTCGGTCGGGCCCTTGGCGACGCCACGTCGTCGCCGGGTCTGGCGGGCCGGATCCTCGAGGCGCTGGCCGCCGAGATGATGACCGACGACGACGAAGCCGATTTCGCAGACGCAGACCCACACACACCAACGGAGACCCCTGACATGAACCGCTCTCGACACCTCTCGCGCACGTCTCGCACGCCGATGCGCGACCGCCGCAAGGCCCAGCGCAATCCCGATGGCGCCTCCGCCTGGTGGCTGATCAGCGCCACCGCCGCGACGCTGGCCGTTGCCGCGACGATCGCACTGGCCGTGTGGTCGCAAGGCAACATCGATACGCCGCCGAACCCGACGCCCGACAACCCGCCGTCGGTGCATCCCGCGGGCGACGGTGACGGCGCACCGAAGCCCGTCGAGCCGATGTTCCCCGAGCCGGAGCGCACCAGCGGCGCGAAGCTCTCGTGGATGATTCCGCCGGTGTTCTCGGCCGACGGCAAGTTCGTCGCGGTGTGCCGCCAGAGCGATGCGATGCTGGTGATCGCGCCGGTGTCGGCGTTCCTGGAGGCGGGCGACGGCCTGGCCGCGCTGCCCGGCGCGCAGAAGTGGCACTTCAACGATGCGCGCGGTCCGATGCTGCCGGGCCGTCAGCAGGCCGATCCGCAGCCGCACGCGATGTTCTGCAAGGCTGGCCTGCTCTCGGCCACGCCCGAGGATGGCCTCGTCTTCATCAACACCGCGACCCGCGCGATCACGCCGCTGCTCGATGGCACGAACCAGATCCTCTCGGTCTCGCCCGACGGCATGAAGGTGCTGGTCCTCCACGGCAGCACGCGCTTCGTGTTGCACCTGGCCGCCAACGGCAGCGTGGACAAGAAGGTGGACTGCACGACCCTCGAGGTGCCGGTCGAGACGCCGGTGTGGAGCAGCAACTCGAATGAACTGTTCGGCACGATCGCCAACCCGCCGAATGTCGATGATCGTTCCGGCCAGCTGCGCTACCGCATCTTCCGCCAGGATGTGGCGACCGGCAAATACACGTGGGTGATGGATGGCGCCGACATCGTGGCGGCCTGCGCGGGCGACGACAAGACGCTGCGCATCAAGCCGATCCGCGTCACGGCCGTGTACGGCAGCGGCGACACGGCCCGCCTGCAGGTCGTGGCGCAGGAGCGCAACTGGTACGACGACCCTGCCCACCAGGGCATGAGCGGCACGCACACCTACGGTCGCGCCCCGCGCGGCAGCAACCCGGGCAGCGCCGAGCCCGGCCCGCCGCCGCCGTCGTGGGAGTTCCTGGTGGAAGGTGGCAAGGCCACGCTGCTGCAGAAGCGCCATCTCGCGCGGTACATCGACGAGATCCTGGTGCTGCCGTCGCACGACCTGACGCGGTTCGCGTTCTTCCAGATCGCGCAGTTCGGCGGCGCGGGCAATGCGCGCGATCCGAAGGTCTGGGTCGGCTCGATCGACGCGACCGGCAAGAAGACCGAGAGCGAACTCAAGGCCGAGGCGTTCCCGGCTGAGTGGCACAACCTGCACTTCCAGCCGATCGATCACAGCGACGACGGCAAGCTGCTGATGTTTGTCACTGGCACGGTGACGCTCGATCGTCCGGGCTGGGACGGCCCGCAGGGCGCGATGCAGGCGATGCGCGCCGGCTACACGATCTCGCAGATGTGGTCGGACAGCACCGGCAGTCACGTCGCTACGCCCGTGTTCGGCCTGTTCCGCGTGGACGGCGCGACCGGCAGCGTGACCCGCGTGTGCGGCTACGGCGAGAAGGTGCCGGAACTCGACGGCAAGGTGACGACGGTGGCCGGCGCCGCGGTGAATGGTGCGCAGTGGGTGCCGGGGTCGGGCACGTTGTTCACCCGCGTGGTGGCCGGTGGCGGCATGTTCGGTCGCAACGGCCGGGAGTCGCTGCTGCTGATCAACGCGGCTGACTGGCGTACGCGCTGAGTCGCGCACGACACACACCACACGCCGGCGCGCGCTGGTGAGCCCACGGGGGTTCATCAGCGCGCGCGCGGTTGTTGTGGGGCGTGTCGTGGTCGCTGCCCGGCTGCCCGGACGCTCAGACGCGGCGGTCGTCGCGGCCGTCGTCCTCGTCGTGGCCGTCCTGGTCGTCGTTGTCGTTGTCGTCGCGCCCGCGGCCGCGGCGACGCGAACGGCGCGCTGGTGCCGGCGCGTTGCCCTGCATGCGCAACCACACGAAGCCGCCCACGCCGATCGCCAGTCCGACCAGCGCGATGATCATGCCGATCAGCGTGTTCGGCGGCGACTCGCCGTCGATGATCACCTTGTCGCTCGCGAACTCGCCGCCAGCGCCCGGCATGTAGTGCACCTTGACGCACGACGAGCCGCCGCGCGCCGCCACCTGTTGCAGCGCGGTGCGCTGTGCGTCGTCGTTCACACCGAGCGCGGTCGACACCTCGTTGGTTGCCGTGACGCGGTTGTAGATGTCGCTCGACACCTCGCGATCGTCGATCCAGCAACCGTGGCCGTCGGCATCGAGCCACGCGAGCGACACCATGTAGGTCGTCTCGGTCCGCGTCTCGGTCCGGCTGTAGCCGCTGCTGCTTGTCCGCCGCACCTCGCGCCGTTCGGTGGCCTTGTCCTTGTCTGTCACCACCGCGGTCGCCTCCTTGCTGGCGGCCATCACGCGGTGCCACTCGGTCGCGGCGGCCGACGACAGGAAGTAGAAGACGACACCGATGACAAGGCCGATGACACCCATGATGATCAGGCCGATCGCGGTCTGCTTTGGCGTGGCCTTGCGCGCGGGACGGTCGGAACCGAACGAGATGTGGACCATGCCGGGACTCCTGGCTGGTTGCGTGCGAGTGATGAAATCAGGGTGCATCAGACACGAACGCAACGGCGCCGCCGTCACGGACAGCTGGCTGCCGCGCGTGCCGATCGGACCGCCTGCGCGCAACGCGTCAGGTCGTCTTGAACAGGTCGTTGAACTTCTGCGTCGCCTCTTTTGACTTCACCTTCGCGGTCTCTTTCGGATCGCGAGGGCCGCCCTCATGCGCACGGAAGAACTCGCAGAGATTGCGGCCGTCCTTGTCGCCGACGTAGTCCGCCTGCGGAATCTCGCACGACTGCGAGACCCTCGGGTTGAAGAACTTGCACCCCTTGCAGGCGTGGATGTACGAGACGCAGTCGTCACACACCGCGTTGAACGCCACCGAAGCAGGGTCCACCTTCAACTCGGAACCACAGTTCCAGCAACGCATCGCAACTCTCCGCGTCTCGCGTCGTCGCGCTCGGGCGTTCAACTGATACCACTCTAGCCGCGCTGTGGATAACGATCAAGGCGATCACAAATCTTTGCAGGCGAGCAGGTTGCAGGATCGACCAACCGGCGCGGCGCCGCCCGGTCGGTCCGCGCCTCAGTCGGCCGGTGCGGCCGGTGGTGCGATCTTCCCGGCCAGCGCGTTGATCACGGCGCTCGCCACGTCGCCTTCCTCGGCGAGGCGTCCTGCCCCCACCGTGCCGCAGGCCAGCCACCCGCTGCCCGGCGGCACGATGTGGTAGCCGAAGCGCGCCAGCTTGCCGAGGTTGTCCTGCACGATCGGGTGATTCCACATCCGCGTGTTCATCGCCGGCGCGACGATCACCGGGCAGTCGACCGAGATCGCCAGCGTGGTCAGTGCGTCGTCCGCGATGCCGTTGGCCAGCTTGCCGATGACGTTGGCCGTGCACGGCACGATGCACAGCGCCTTCGCCAGGTCGGCGATGTCGATGTGGATCGGGTTGCCGTGTTGGGACGAGTCCCAGAGGTCGATGAGCACCGGATGGCCGGTGAGGTTTGCGAACGTGGACGGCCCGACGAGCTTCGTCGCCGCGTCGGTCATGACCACGTACATGTCGGCATGCTCTCGCAGCGCCTTGATCACGGCGCCGACCTTGTAGGCCGCGATTCCGCCGGTTACGCCGATGATCACCGGCGGCAGGGTGGTGTCGGGCTTCGCCATGAGGTGGTTGCTCGCTGTCGGTTGCCGCTTGTGTCGAGCCTACCATCGAGCGGTGGCCCTTGCCCTTGCCCTTGCCCTTGCCCCCTTCACCCTTGCCCTTGCCCGAGGGACGAGGGATTGACCACGGAGGACACGGAGGAAGGCACGTCTCGGGCCAGGCGTTGGTGGTTGGTGTTCCATTCAAGCCCACGGGCTGCTGCCCGTGGGTAACCGTGCAGTTCCGGGATCCTTCCGATCGCGCCTTGTGGTGGTGTCGCGCGTTGTGTGAGCTGGGCGGTGTTGTCCTGTGCTCGCTCGCGTGGTCGATGCGTCGTTGATGCTTCACGGTTACCCACGGGCGGCAGCCCGTGGGCTTGAAGCTGCAGTCACTCCTGCATCTGACTGCGCTTGCCCTTGCCCCCTTCACCCCTTGCCCTTGCCCGTGCCCTTGCCACGTGGATCCCCATCCAGGCGAGCCGGGGACGTAAGTCCCCGGAGGGGAGTACGCCGAAGTGCTCGACACCGTCGAGTCCGCAACTGTGATCGAGTCGTTCGCGTGTTCACCCCTCCGGGGACTTACGTCCCCGGCTCGCCTCGGATCGGCGATCCAAGCCTGAAGCGGGAACCCGGTAAGCGGGCAAGGGCAAGGGGTGAGAGGGGCAAGGGCAAGGCGAGGGCGCACCAAATGAACCCGGCCCCGGTCTGCCGCAAGGCAGACACGGGGCCGAATTCGACTACTGCAGCTTCAGTCGGCTCACTTCGCCTTGAAGTGAATGTGGTACTCGGTGTCCACGCGCGTGGTCGTGGTCGAGCGGCTGTCGGTACGCGAGCGGCCGGCGGCGGCACCAACGGTGGTGCTGCCCGAGCCACTGTTCTCGGTATGCACCGCACCCACAGCGGCCGAACGGGTGTCTTCGCTGCCGCGCGACGACGTGGTCGTGCCGATCGGCACTTCCTTCTCCCACACGATGTCGTAGCCACCCGGCCAGGCGGCCAGCGCCATCTTGTAGGCTTCCTGGCGGTGCGATTCGTCGTTGTAGGCGAGAGCAACAGTGCCCTCATCGCCCGTGCGCTCGACCCAGCGGGCCTGAACGCAACCGGCAACAGTCAGGACCATCGCGCCCAGCAGTACAAGGGCGATCCGGTTGGCAAACGTCCGCGACATAGCGAGCCTCCTCGTCATGGATTTGGTCAGTCAGGCTTGGTGGTGAAAGTCCGTACCATCCGGCAACCGTACAGCCGAGGGCAAGCGGCCCAGGCGATTCGGGCGTGGAAACTGCGAAGCCGGAGAACGTCTACCTTATAGCAGCGCTGTCGGCAGAATGTTCACTCAAACCCCGCACAGGCGGCGAAGGCGGTGCATTCTACGGTATCGCGCGGTCACGTTAGCGAGCCGTCCCGCCGGCCATGCTGCAGCACAGCGACCAGGGCGTCGGCGGCCGCGGTCTGCATCCGGCGCTGGCTGGCAACCGTGGCCCCGCCGATGTGCGGCGTCAGCACCACGCGGTCGAGCGTGCGCAGCGGCGAGTCGGCCGGCAACGGCTCGGTAGCAAACACGTCGAGCCCGGCGCCGGACAAGTGGCGCGAGCGGATCGCGTCGACCAGTGCCGCTTCGTCGAGCAGGCCGCCGCGCGCAATGTTGAGCACGATGGTGCCCGGCCGCAGCGCCGCGAGCCTGGCCGCGCTGAGGTAGTTGCGCGTCTCGTCGTTGAGCGGCGTGTGGATCGTCACCACATGCGAGGTGGCGAGCAACTCGTCGAGCGGCACGAGCGACACCCGGCCGCGCACGTCGGCGTGCAGCGTGTCGGCACTGACGTAGGGGTCGTGCGCGATGACGTTCATGCCGAAGGCCAGCGCGCGGTGCGCAACGCCGCTACCGACACGGCCGATACCGATGATGCCGAGCGTCTTGCCGGCCAGCTCGATGCCGGTGAAGGTGTCGCGGTGCCATCCGCCAGGGCCGATCGGCGGCGCGTGCAGCGTGCGATCGGCCAGCGCGGTGTGGCGCGCGACGGCCAGCAACATGCCCAGCGTGTGGTCGGCGGCCGCGTCGCGATTGGCGCCGGGCGTGCAGAACGTGGCGATGCCACGGGCGCGCAGTGCATCCAGGTCGAGGTGGTCGTACCCGACGCTGGCCGTCGCGACGGCAACGAGCGCGGGCAGCGTATCGAGCAGCGCCGCATCCACGCGCGTGCTGGTGCGCACGAGCAGGCCGCTGCACACCGCCTTCACGGCCGGCGCGTCGTCGGGGAACATCAGTCGCAACCCGGCCGCGCGCATGTGCTCCTGCACCTCGTCGCGCAGCGGATCAGTCAGCAACACGGCATGCGGCTGGGTCATTGCGTTGGCACCTCGACACCACAACCACCACAAAGTGTGACTGGCGCGGCCTGCAAGTCCGCTCGCGACACTGCGCTTCAGCTTACGCGGTCGGCGCCGGCGGCGGACCAGGCTTCCCCGGTCGGATGGTGCCGGCCGGGCCGATGCGCTCGGTCTCGTGCACCCACGCGACCGCGGCCGCCAGCCAGAGCCAGAGCACGCCGAGCGGGAGCAGGCCGATCGCAAGCCAGATCAGCGCCAGGTCGGGTTGGCGCGCGGCCATCAGTGCCACGCACCACACGACCATCAGCTGCGCCGCGCCGACGATGCAGTGCATCACGAACACGCGGCCCCACGAGTACGACGTGAGCTGCCAGCCGCGCCGCCACAGGCTGCGCAGGCCGCGCGCATCGGCTGTCGCGTCGTGCAGCACGAGGTGCCAGAACGCGAGCCGCGACTCGAGCATCAACCACGGCAGCGCGCAGACCATGAACACCAGGTCGTTGCGGCCGGGCACCGGCGGGAACAGATGCAGGACGATGATCGCGAGACCCGCGGCGACGAGCTTGGGCAGGGTGCCGAGCAGCAGGGCGGGCAAGATCAGCGCGGGCAGTCGACGCGCCGCCAGCGCGTCATCGGTGCCGCGCGCGTCGCGCAGCAACGCCCGACCGATCTGCGCGATCGCAAGTTGCGCGACGAACAGCGCGGCCGCGAGCAACACGAGGCGCAGCGGATCGCGCAGCGGGTGCTCGGCCCAGCGGATCGGCCCGCTCGGCCGCGAGACCCACGCATGATCGACCAGCGCGATGCAGACCAGCACAACGACCGGCACGATCGTCAGCGCCACCGGCAACAGCGCAGCGCGACGCAACCCCGGCGCCAGCACCCGCGCCCAGCCCTTCGCCAGCGCCTGCTGCGGCCGCCAGCGTGTGAGGTACGCGCGCAAGACGTCACCGGGCTTGCCCGGCTTGCCAGCCTTCGGGGTGGGTTCGGGGTCGCTCATCGTTGTCTACGGCATCATCTTCGCGAGTTCGTATTCGAGGATGTCGGTCGCGCCCATCGCGCGCAGTTTGATCATCAGGGCTGGCACGTCGTCACGATCGACCGCGATCTTCACTGCGTAGCCCTGCTCGCCCCACAGCGGGCTGACCGTGGGCGAGCGCATGCAGGGCAGACCCTGGACGATGACGTCGAAGCGATCCTTCGGCACGTTCATCTCCAGCAGCACCTTGCGCCGCGCCGCCAGCACCGATTCCATCAGCGTGGCGAGTTCGCCGATGCGGGCGCGCCGCGTCGGGTCGGCCATCGCCTCGCGCGACGCGACGAAGCGCGTGCTGCTGGCGAGCAGCGTGCCGATGATCTTGAGGTGGTTGGCACGCAGCGTTTCGCCGGTCGAGGTGTTGTCGACGATCATGTCGGCGTCTTCCGGCGGGAAGACTTCGGTCGCGCCGAACGTGCGGATCATGCGGGCCGGGATGCGCTGTTCGGCGGCCCAGCGGGTGGCGATGCCGACGTACTCGGTGGCCACCACCATCGGCCGCGCGTCGTCGCGCACGATCTCGCTGTCCTCGGGAATCGCCGCGACGATCTGCACCGGGTCGTAGCCGAGGTCGAGCACCTCGACGACGTCGGACTGGTACTCGACGACCCAGTCGTGGCCGGTGAAGCCGCAGTCGTGGCGGCCGAGCTCGAGCAGTTCGGGCACGTTGCGCGGCTTGAGCAGCTTGACGCTGACCGACTTGTTGCTGCACTGCGGGCGGTACGAGCGGCCGGTGCTGAAGCGCACGCGGCAACCGATACTGCCGAGCAGGTCGACGACGCGGTCCTGGATGCGGCCCTTGGGCACGACGAGTCGCAGCGGCGAGGTGGTGGAATCCGGGTTGCTCATGGCGAAGCGTCAAACGGTGTGCGTGGCCGGACCCTGCCACGCGGGAGGCCGGCCCACAAGCGGCGAGCAGCCGGTTGCCGCCGATTCCGGTGTGGCGGGCCGGCGCCGCAGCCCCGAAGGGGCGGCCACAAGGTTAGGAGACCGTGGACGAACGGGGTATCAGGCGGGCACCGACTCGGTTCGTTGGAACGAAGATGCGACGAGCATCGGAATCGAACTTCGGTTCGCATCGAGGCGAATCGCATCGAGGATTGCCCGG
>JBFWQT010000202.1:0-11326 GCA_050249295.1 Planctomycetota bacterium | reverse complement strand
CGAGACGAGGTCCATGTTCGCGGCATGCAGCGCGTCGAGCGTGCCGACATCGCGCCAGTACGGGCCGCGGACGTCGCCGTTCTCGTCCTCGAACGGCCACGCGTACACCGCCTCGCCGCGCGCGACGAGCGCCGGCAGGATGTCGCGACCGAAGTCGGTGCCGCCACCGTTGCCCGGGAACTCGTCGAGCACGTCGAACAGCAGCTCGGCCGGGAACGAGTAGATGCCCATGTTCGCGAGGCAGGTGTCGGGCCGGCCCGGCATGGTCGGCGGGACCACGGTCGGTCCCGGCTTCTCGACAAACTCGCGCACGCGGCCGTCGACGTCGACCGCGATCACGCCGAAGCCGTTGGCCTCCGCGCGCGGCACCGGGTGCGCCGCGATCAGCACGTCGGCACCGCGCGCCTCCTGGAACGCCAGCATCCGCCGGTAGTCCATCTTGTAGACGTGGTCGGCCGAGAGGATGACCACCCGCTTCGGCCGCGCGGCCCGCAGCTTCCAGAGGTTCTGCCACACCGCGTCGGCGGTGCCCTGGTACCAGTCACCGCCGTTGCGCATCTGGGGCGGCATGTTCCAGACGAACTCGCCGAGCTCATGCGAGAGGAAGCTCCACGCGCGATCGAGGTGCAGGTTGAGCGAGTCGGACTTGTACTGCGTGAGCACGAGGATCTGCCGGATCCCGCTGTTGACGCAGTTGGAGAGCGTGAAGTCGATGATCCGCCAGATCCCGCCGAAACGAACGGCCGGCTTGGCGCGCACGCTGGTCAACGGCCGCAGCCGCGAGCCTTCGCCACCGGCCATCACCACCGCAACCACACCATCACGGGTTCTGCTGTCGTACATGACCGGTTCCTTTCAACTCGCCACCAGTTGCGCGACGCGAGACGACGTGCGCGCCACGGCCGCCAGGGAATCGCGAAGCGCAGCGCGGGCACGCGCATCCAGTTGCGGAAGGGCGCCCGCCCGCGGCGGAACCGCGATCGTCACCACCGGCGCGAACGGCACCGCATCGCGGATCGCCTGCTGCGCGGCCCGAACCGCCGCCTGCCCCCGGCCATGCTGCACGCCGAGCAACACGAACTCGGCATTGGCCAGGTTCGGACGGTCGACCGGGAGTGCGTCGTTGCGCGCGGTGGTCGTTGCGATCCAGCGATCGGGGTGGACGAATGGCGTGTCGCCACCGCCATCCCACACGATCACATCCGCCTCATCCTCGGCGCGCGCCAGCATGTCGGCGCAGTTGATCCCGAACCACACGACGGCGCCGGCCTCCACCTGCAGTCTCACCGCCGCCCGGTCCGGCCGGGAGAGTTCCGCTGTCGCGGCCACGTGGTCGCGGTCGAAGCGCAGCGGCGGCTCGAGCGGTGAGAGCCCGGCCGGATGCCGCAGCACTGCCACTCGCTGGCCCAGCGCGACCAACTCGGCGACGACGATCGCCGCGGCCACACCCGTGCGGTCGTCCGGGCGAACGCCGCCGACAGCCACCACCGGCCGCACGGACTGCAGCGTCTCGGTCGTCGGGCAGAGCCGGAAGTCCCACCCGGCCTGCTGCGCGATCGCGGTCACGGCGGCTACCGACGGGTCGTCGGCGCACGCACAGATGGTGTGTCCGGGTTGGCTGGCAACCAGCGCGGCCAGCTCATCGGCGGCGACGATCGGAACCCCGTCCGGGTACAGCGGCCCACACAGCTCCCCCGGCAGCGTCTGCCCGCCGTACCCGTGTGGCCGCGTCACGATCACGGCGACGATGCGGGCGGTGCGATCGAACCGGTAGCGGGTGTCGAAGAGGTAGACGCAGCGGGCGATGCTGCCGGCGAGCAGTACGGTGTTTCGGGACATCGGATCGACCGGGCGGCTGGGGTCAGGACCGGGACTACCGGTCCCTGAGCAATCCGTGTGCCGCAACGCAACTGCTGTGAGACCCGCGCCCGGGCCGGGGTCGGGGGACTGGCAGCGGGAAACTGTCCGCGGTCCACTGGGAAAATGCCGTCGGAGGAGTGGCCGCCACGAACCGACCGCGCAACAGCTCGCGACCAATCGCGAGAACGCGAAGAAGTCCACCGGGCCACGCACCGAAGCCGGCAAGCAGCGCTCGAAGCTGAACGCGTGGGAGCATCCGCACGCGGGCGTCGTGGCCATGGGTGAGCTTGCCGATTTCGACTGCCGGAGGCTCGAAGCGCAGCGCGGCGTTGGGCACGAGCAGCACAATGCGCATCTCGTGGTTCATCATGGTTCGAGTTTCAGAACGTGGGAGCTCCCGAGGCGCGAGCCGAGTGCCCATTGTCCGCGCCACGGGATGCGCGGCCGCGTCGGCTACCTGGTGCCTCGCCCGGCCGGAAGGTGGCGACAGAACCAGTCGATGGTGAGCCGTGCCACCTCGTCCATCGTGCCCGGCTCCTCGAACAGGTGCGTGGCACCGCGGACGACCTCGAGTCTCGCTGCGGCGTGCACCATGCGGCTTGCCGCCGCCTGGTTGAGCTGCAGGACCTCATGATCGAGACTGCCCACGATCAGCAGGGTGGGTGCCTGCACGTCGCGCAGCGCCGCGCCCGCCAGGTCGGGACGTCCGCCGCGCGAGACGACGGCGGCGACCCGGTCGGGGAAGTCGGCGGCGGCGATCAGCGCGGCAGCCGCGCCGGTGCTGGCGCCGTACAGGCCGACACTCAACATGGCGGTCGCCGGATGGGTGGCAGCCCAATCGACGACCGAGCCGAGCCGTCGGCCAAGCAGCGGGATGTCGAAGCGAAGCGACCGGTCCCGGGCGTCGCGCACCTGCTCGGCCGGATCCAGCAGATCGAACAGCAGGGTCGCCAGCCCGGCATCCCGGAGGTCGGCCGCGACCGCGCCGTTTCGAGGACTCTGCATGCCGCTGCCGCTGCCGTGGGCGAAGATCACAAGCCCACGAGCTCGGGCCGGCACGGCGAGACGCCCGTCCAGGTGCGTGCCGTCGACGGGAAGCTGCAGCGAGTACAGATCAGGCGTCGCGTGTTGCATCGGAGCCTCGGTGTTGGTGATGCAGATGCCGGTGTGAGCCGCCAGCGGCCGGTGCCGGGGGGAGTTCGGAGGGGGCGATGCCGTCAACTTCCCGCGGTCGGGCCGGCGATCGGAAGTGGAGCTCGATGGCGTCGTCGGCGCCCTGAACGGCGAGGCCGGCGTCGCGACCATCAGCGGTATGGAGCACCCGCACGCTGCCCGGATCCGCAATCGAGACCACCTGCGTGCCCCACGTGCCGAGGATCTCGAACTCGAAGCACTCGCCTGCGCCCTCGCCCGGGTACCGAACGTCAACCAGCGCACCGCCCGTACGAATCCCCGAGCGCGTCCGCGCGTTCACCAGCCAGCCACGGTGCTGGTCGCCGAATGCGCGAGCGAGCCCGGACCACTCGTCCCGCTCGGTGCGCCCGGATGGCGCGCTGGCGGTCGACAGGGAGCGGCGTGTGTCCTGATCGAGCAACTCCAGCACATCGTCGTCGTCGAGTTGCGCGAAGTTGTCGTAGTACTGCCCGACGCCGAAGAAATCCCGCGGGGTGCTGAGGCAGATCACCTCATCGGCCTCGCGCTTCAGTCGCGCGACTGTGCTGGCTGGCGCGACCGGCACGGCGACGATGATCCGGCTGGCGTGTTGCTGCCGCAGCATTCCGACGGCGGCGAGCATCGTGGCACCTGTTGCCAGCCCGTCGTCCACGACGACCACCGGTCGCCCCGCAACATCGACGGCAGGGTGCGTGGGCCGCCACTGCCGCGCGCGGCGCTCGATCTCGCCCTGCTCGCGTCGGACGATTTGCTGCGCCGCCTCCCGCGAGAGCCCGGTCGAGTGCATCACGTCCTGGTTCAACACAACGGCCCCGTTGCTCGCGACGGCGCCGAACGCCAGTTCCTCGTGTCCCGGCACGCCGAGCTTGCGTACGAGCAGCACATCGAGCGGCGCATCGAGAGCCCGTGCCACCTCGACCGCGACCGGCACACCCCCACGCGGAAGCCCGATCACGAGCAGGTTGGCCACGTGCGCCAGGCGCCTCTGCAATGCCGCGGCCAGCAGCCGTCCGGCATGGTTTCGATCGATGTAACTGGCGTCCACGGGCGACCTCGGGTGTGTTTGCGTCCGCATGTGGCTGCGCGAAACGCGTGCCGAGACTTGTTCGGACGGTGGGTCCGGTTCCTCCGCACGGTTCCGGTTGGTTCATGATTCGCGTGGTCTACTGCCAACGATTGGAGTGCGCTCCGCGCTTCCGGTGTGGCGCGCGCGAGCGACCCGCGAGATAGTTCGGGACGGTGCGGAGAATTGCATGCCACAGGGACCGATGGACGCTGGCCGTGCGTATGACACCGTCGTGATCGGGTCAGGTGTGGGCGGCCTCTTCACTGGCGCGTTGCTGGCGACTGCGGGCGAACGGGTTGCCGTACTCGAGCGTCACTACGCCGTGGGTGGGTACGGTCACAGCTTCACCCGACCCGGCGGGTGGCGGTTCTGCGCCGAGTTGCACTACGTGTTCAACTGTGGTCCGGGCCAGGACGCAGGCTGGATCCTGCAGCGGCTGGGGCTTGCCGACCACATCGCCTTCACGCCATTGAACCCGGACGGATTCGACCGCATTCGCTTCGGCAACGCCGACGGTTACGACATCGTCACCGGGCTCGGGCGCAACGTCGAACGACTTGCGTCGCGATACCCGGCCCATCGCAGCGGGCTGCAGGAGTACGCTCACACGCTCGACCGGCTGACCGACGAGCTCTACGACCTTCCGCCGGGCTTCAACGTGTGGGACGTGGTGCGCCACCCGCTGCGCTGGCGGCATGTGGTGGGCTACCGGGGCTGGACGCTGCAGAGGCTGTTTGACCGGCTGCGCTTCCCGCTTGAGCTGCAGGCGATACTCGCCGGGCAGTCGATGGACATCGCCTTGCCACCTGCCGAGGCGTCGCTGCTGATCCACGCGGGCAACGCGACGAGCTACGACCGATGCGCGTGCGTGCCGCGGCATGGCTTCGAGCGTCTGTTCGACGCCGTGGCCGACAACATCGCGGCCCGCCCGGGATGCGCCGTCCGAACGCGGGCAAACGTGGTCGCCCTGAAGACCCGCGGCCGGCGCGTGACGGCAGCCGTCCTGAAGTCCGGCGAGGAGATTGCCGCCGACCGCTTCATCTACAACGGCGACCCCGCGCTGTTGCCGGGGCTGATCCGTGCGGCGAACGCCGACGCGAGACTCCCGCGGTGGTTCCAGAGGCGGCTCGACTACGACTACAGCACCAGCTCGTTCTCGATCTACCTCGGGCTGGCCGGTATCGATCTCGCCGCACACGGCTTCGGCAACTGGAATGTCTGGCACTATCCGGTCGCCGACATCAACCGCTGCTACGACGAGCAGATTCGTCAGCAGCGGATGGATGATCCGATGGTCTTCCTCAGCACTCCGACGCTGCACGGCACAGACGTGGAACTCGCTCCACCGGGCGGCCAGCAACTGGTGCTGGTGACCATGGCCGACTTCGACTATTTCCGCCGCTTCGCCGAGCAGGGCCGCCCGGCATACCGCGCCGAGAAGGAGCGCGTGGCAGACCGGATCCTCGATGTAGTCGAGCGTCACTATGTTCCCGGCTTGCGTCAGCACATCGTGCGCAAGGTCGTCGGAACGCCGCTGACCAACCGCCGCTACGTGCTCGCGCCCGCGGGCAACTGCTACGGCCAGGCACTGACTCCCGCCAACATCCGCCTCGGCCGCATCGACTACCGCACGCCGTGGCCCAACCTCGTGCTGGCGGGCGCCACCGCCGGTGTGCCGAGCTTCGGTGGCGGTCTCCACTACGCGCGACTGCTGGCGGAGCGGCTCGCCCGATGAACGCGCGGAGAACGGCATGCCCCATGAGGACGTGATCATCGTCGGAGCCGGGATCTCCGGTCTGTCGTGTGCCCGGCGTCTTGCGGACCAGGGGCGGCGGTTCCGCATGCTCACCGAGTCCGTGGGTGGTCGAATCGTCACGTCGGCCGATGGTCGCGTGAACCACGGTGCCTACTTCGTGGCCGAGGACTACCGCCACGTGCTGCCGTGGGTCACGCGCGGCCGTCGGATCAGTCCGTTCCGGGTCGAGTTCCATCGCGCCGGCGGGCGGGGCTACTTCTGGTACACCTGCCTTCGTCATCCGCGGCAACTGTGGCGCTTCTTCCGGCTGGCCGTGCGCTTCCGCCGGCACCTGGCGCGCTTCCGGACGCGTACGTTGCAGGTGGGGCAGCAGGCCGCGTTGGAGCAAGACCCGTGGCTGCTACATCTCTACCGCCAGCCGGCCGAGGATCTGATTCGCGAGTACCGGATCCGTTCGTTGGCGGCCGGGTTCATCTCCGAGGTGCTGTGGGCGTGCGCGTTCTCGACGCCACAACAGCTCCGGGCGTTCGAGTTCCTTCACTTCGGCCAGTACAGCCTCTGGCCGGTCCACGAGTTCACCTTCGATGTCGAGCGCATCACTCGCGGATTTGCCGACCACATCGAGCTCGACCCTGTGCAGCATCTGCTACCGGGACAGGGCACCGATGCGCATCGGTTGGTCACGCGCAGCGGCATCGCCTGGACGGCGCGACACGTCGTCATCGCAACGCCACCTCAGGTCGCACAACGCCTGCTCCACCTGCCAGCCATCAAGCGTCCGGCCAGCGCGTGGATGTTCCATCTGGTGGGCCATCTGCGCCGTGATCGCGCGCACGGCATCGAGAACCTGTACAGCCCCGGCTCGCCGGTCTTTTCGATCGACCAGCAGACCGACGGCAGCTGGCTGTTCTACAGCCCGCACGCCGATCCCCCGCTCGACTCATTTTTCCACTCACACCGGGTACTGGCGCGCCGCCACTGGGCACCCGCCTTCCACCTCGACGGCACCGCACTCCTGCCCGGTCAATTCGGACACCGCGTCTGGCTCGCGGGTGATGCCAACGTCTGCGGTCTCGAGGATGCCGCCATCACCGGCATCCACGCCGCGCGGCAGATCCTCGCCGAATGATCCGCCGGCGAGCATCGCGGCTCGCGCTGCCGGGTTCGCAGCGCTTGCAGCCCGGAGGCGGACACGATCGGCATGCCGCATCTGAACCTGCACCCGGAACAGCGGGCAAGCCTGGAAATCGCCGCAGCAGTATGACAGCGCATGGTCGATGTGTTCGATCCGTGCCACCTCACTGCACTCGGGCCGCAACGGCTGATCGAGGAACGGGCACTCCATCGTTACGCTCCCGGGCCCGATGCACGGCGCGCCAGGCGCACCACGGATGCCGCCGGCCCCGACTCACCCGTCGTCTCGATGAACCGGACCGCCGATCCCGGTTCGAGCTGCTCCCAATCGTCGTCCGTGCCGACGGCGTTGCGGTGGAAGTACACCTCATGGCCGTCGATGATTGCCTCGATGAAGCCGTGGTCGGGCTCGATCCGGACGACGCGGCCAGGCACATCGTGCGACTCGTGGTGTTTGACGTGCTGGCTGAGCTGCTCGGTCCGCTCCTCGAGCAGGCGTTCGGCAGCCCGGAATGCATCATGAATGACCACGTGGATGTCCTCGTGGCGGTGCCGCTCATGCTGTTCGCGCGAGACGACCAGCTCGTCGCCCGGCACCTTCAGATCGATCCGGAGCGAGTACAGATTGCCGTGGTGCTGGCGCTGGTGCGGCAGGTCGATCGTGACGCGACAGCTGATGATGTTGTCGTGAAAGCGCTCGAGTCGCGCGATGTGGCGATTGAGCGTGCTTTCGATCGCCGGATCCACTTCCATGTTGCGGAAGGTGATGGTCGGTTCTTGCTGCATGGAGCCTGCGGGGTGAGATGGTCGGACCGTGTCCACGATGCTCTTGCGTTGATTTGCGCAACTTCCGTGCCTGGTTCACATGCGCGACAGCACCGCGCGCCAACAACAGGGACGGGGACGCTCGACGCGTCCCCGCCCTCCGCAAGCCGTAACGCTCGTTCAGCTCCCGGCGGCGTGCCTTGTGCCTCGGGCACGCGGCTGAGTTCGGGCCGTGTCGGCCACCACAACCCACAGTTTCTGGTTCGTCATTGCAGGTGAGAGGTGTGGTTGGAAGCCAGGGAGATCCAACCGCTCCAGCTGCAGGTCTTCAGTCGGAACGGGTTCACGCGGTCCGAGCGCCGCGTGACGCAAACAGAAACTGGCCGACGCATCAGGTACATGGCGGTGGTGCTGGTGGCGATGCGGTCACGATACCCGCCCCGGAGTGCGACCTCCACTCGGCAATCGCGCGATGCGTGTGTGTGAGGCCCGCCGGCACACACGAACTGCGACAGGGTCAGCAGCAGGAGCGCGAGCAAGCCGGCGGGCTTCCACTCCTTCCCCGAGCCGCACAGCGAACTGGGCCGGGCGATCTGTCGCGGTGGTGGGAGATCTTCCGCGCCCGGCCATGATGCGGCTCTGCCAAGGTGTGAGCAAACTGCTTTGAAGCGACTTGCTGCGGCTGCGACTGGAACGTCTTCGGTTCACTCGGCCACTGCGTTCATGCGGCCTGGCATGACGGTTGCATGTTGTTCCTTCGTGCAGCGGAGCAGCGACCGACGATGCCCACCACGGCCACCTACGACATCATCCGCAAGCAGACCCACCCGGGCGGCGTCAGCCCGAATCTGTCGGTCCGCGATAGCGCATGGAGTTCGTTCACGTGGGACGAGGCGCGCCGGCTGCTGGATGGCTTGCCGGGCGGGTCGATCAACATCGCCTGCGAGGCGGTCGACCGGCATGTCGCGCATGGCCGCGGCGAGCACCTGGCGATCCGCTGGCTGGGGCGGAAGGGTGCCCGCGAGGATCTGACCTACCACGAGCTGGCCGACCGCGTGGCCCGGTTCGCCAGTGTGCTGGACGGGCTCGGCATCGTGCGCGGTGATCGGGTGTTTGGCCTGGCCGGCCGGGTGCCGGGTCTGTATGTCGCCGCATTGGGAACGCTGCGGCACGGCAGCGTGTTCTCGCCGCTGTTCTCCGCCTTCGGTCCGGAGCCCATCGCCACGCGGATCCAGCTCGGCGACGGCGTGGCGCTGGTCACAACCGCGAAGCTCTACCAGCGCAAGATCCGCGACATCCGCGACTCGCTGCCGCTGCGCCACGTACTGCTGCTCGATTGCGGCCGGGACGAATGCCCGCCGGGTACCTCGAGCCTGCCCGATCTGATGGAACAGGCCGATCCGACGTTCCCCGTGGCACACACACTGCCCGGAGACATGGCGCTGCTGCACTTCACCAGCGGCACGACGGGGAAGCCGAAAGGCGCGGTGCACGTGCACGAGGCGGTCGTCAGCCACCTCGTCACCGGGCGCTTTGCACTCGACCTCCACGAGTCGGACGTTTTCTGGTGCACGGCGGACCCGGGATGGGTGACTGGCACCTCGTACGGCATCATTTCGCCGCTGGCGAACGGCGTGTCGATGATCATTGATGACGCGCCGTTCGATGTCGAGCGCTGGTACAGCATCCTCGGCGAGCAACAGGTGACCGTCTGGTACACGGCGCCGACGGCCGTCCGCATGCTGATGCGCGCGGGGACGGATGCGATCCCGCCGGACCGCTTCCCGGCGCTGCGCTTCATGGCCAGCGTCGGTGAGCCGCTCAACCCCGAGGCGGTGGTCTGGGGGCAACGCCACCTCGGGTTGCCGTTCCACGACAACTGGTGGCAGACCGAGACGGGCGGGATCATGATCGCCAACACGGCGGCGATGGACATCAAACCCGGCTCGATGGGCCGCCCGCTGCCGTCGGTAGAGGCTGCGATCGTGGCGCGCCGCGAGGGCGGCCGGATCGAGGTGATCCACGAACCCGATGTCACCGGCGAGCTGGCGCTGCGGCCGGGCTGGCCATCGATGTTCCGCGACTACCTTCACGAGCCGGAGCGCTACCAGCGGTGCTTTGTGGACGGCTGGTATCTCTCGGGCGACCTCGCGAAGCGCGACGCCGAGGGCTACTACTGGTTTGTCGGGCGCGGCGACGACGTGATCAAGACGGCCGGCCACCTGATCGGCCCGTTCGAGATCGAGAGCGCGCTGATCGAACACCCCGCCGTCGCCGAGGCCGCCGCCATCGGCCTGCCCGACGAGGTGGCGGGCAACATCATCAAGGCGTTCGTCACGGTTCGCGAGGGCCACACGCCCGACGATGACCTGCGCGAACGCATCCTTGCCCGGGTGCGCGAGCGCCTCGGTGCCGCCGTCGCGCCTCGCGCCATCGATTTCTGCGATGCGCTGCCGAAAACCCGCAGCGGCAAGATCATGCGCCGCCTGTTGCGTGCGCGCGAGCTCGGACTACCCGAAGGCGATCTTTCCACACTCGAACGGGAGGGCGGCGACGATGACTGAACCCCTGCAGATGCCCGACGACCTGACCCGCGAGCGTGCCCTCGGACTGCTGCACCAGATGCTGCGCGTGCGACGCTTCGAGGAGCGCTGTGCCGAGCTCTATCAGGCCGAGAAGATCCGCGGCTTCCTGCACCTGGCGATCGGCGAGGAAGCCGTGTGTACGGGCGTCGCACAGGCGCTGCGACCCGACGACGCGGTGGTCGCCACGTACCGCGAGCATGGCCACGCGATTGTCCGTGGCCTCTCGATGCGTGCGGTGATGGCCGAGATGTTCGGCAAGCAGGAAGGCTGCGCGCGCGGCCGCGGCGGTTCGATGCACCTCTTCGATGCGAAGACCCGGCTGTACGGCGGCCACGCGATCGTCGGAGGCGGCCTGCCGATTGCCGTGGGTCTCGCGCTCGCCGACAGGCTCCGCAAGCAGGACCGCGTCAGCGCCTGCTTCTTCGGCGATGGCGCCGCAGCCGAGGGCGAGTTCCACGAGAGCATGAACCTCGCCGAACTGTGGCAGTTGCCCGTGCTGTTCGTGATGGAGAACAACCAGTACGCCATGGGTACCGCGCTCGGTCGCTCGGAGTCGGAGCCAGACTTCACCCGCCACGCCGCCGGCTACCGCGTGCCGGCCGTGTCGATCGACGGCATGGACGTCTTCGCCGTGGAGGCGGCTGCGCAACGCGCGGCGGCGCATATTCGCGCGGGCAACGGGCCGTACTTCCTGGAGTGCCGCACGTATCGCTTCCGCGCGCATTCGATGTTCGACCCGCAGCTCTACCGTGAGAAGGCCGAGGTGGACGAGTGGGCGAAGAAGGGCCCGATCGTGCGCATGCTGACCACGCTGCGGGGTCGCGACTGGCTGCCCGACGAGGTGCTGCAACAGCTCGAGGCCCGGGTCTCGGCCGAGATCGACGACTCCGTTGCGTTTGCCGAGGCGGGCACACTCGAGCCGGAGACCGACCTGATGCGCAATGTGTACACGGAGGTGGCACGATGAAGGTTCTGATCATGTACTCG
>JBFWQT010000201.1:0-11358 GCA_050249295.1 Planctomycetota bacterium | reverse complement strand
CAGGCCGTAGCCGAGGCCGTTGTAGGTCTTGGTGGTGGTCTTCGGGCCAGCGAGGCCGGCGGTCTGCATGTCGGGCACGCTGGTCAGCGCGATCTCCTCGCTGGTGGAGTCGGGCAGCGAGAACGAGTTGTAGCTGGGGATCAGCTGCTGGATGCCTTCGTAGTTCCCGGACTTGGTCTCCCAGTTGGTGGATGAGGCGAGTCGTCCGAGGCCGTCGTAGGTGTAGCTTTCCCAGGTGGTGCGGATGAACTCGAACGGCATGCTGCCGCTGGGTGTGACCGGGATGATGCGGACGGTGCGCAGCAGGTTGCGGTCGTCGTATTCCTTCTCGGCGATGTTCCCGGAGCGATCGACGGACTTGAAGATGTTGCCGAGATCGTCGTGATAGAAGGTCTCGGAGGTGCCGTCCTCGCCGGCGACCTCGGTCAGCTCGTTGCGCACGTTGTAGGTGTAGGTCTCGTCGTAGCCCTCGTCGTCGGTGCGGCTGGACGGGCGGTCGTTGATGTCGTACGCGCAGTAGTTGTCGATGTCGGATCCGCCGTTGCCGGCAGCGACATAGGTGGTCTGGGTGACGCGGCCGAGCAGGTCGTGGGTGCGGCGCATCAGATGGTTGAGCGGATCGGTCGATTCGGTGACGACGCCGAGCGAGGAGCGCTTCCATGACCACGAGGCGCCCTTGGGATCGGTGTAGCGGTAGGCCTGGTTGTGCTCGTCGTAGGCGGTGAGCGCGTGCAGCCGGGTGATCGCGCTGGTCTCGCTGTCGACCAGTTCGCTGATCGTTTCGACGACGTTGCCGGCGCGGTCGTAGAGGTACCAGACGGCGTTGCGCGCGGTTTCGTCGGTGACCTGCGGAGCCTGCGTGGTGACGAGCCAGCCGGCGGTATCGAAGGTGTTGTCAGTCGAGTTGCCGCGGTCGTCGGTGGACTGCACGACCTGGCTGCGCTTGTTGAAGAGGACGTAGGTGTCGGCAAAGCCGTCATCCTCGCCGGCGCCGCGGTCGGTGTCGAAGACGTAGCTGCCGTTGATGTAGCTGGTGCGGACCGACTCCATGCTGCCGGCCAGGCTCATGTCGATGGCGCCGTGGCTGCTGGTGATCGCGAGCACGTGGCTGCCCGAGGCCCGGCTCAGCTCGTCGTAGTCGACGATGCTGCCGGCCAGCAGGTCGTTGCTGGAGTTCGCGGCCCAGCTCTGGGTGACCTGGCCGAGCGCGTTGTACTTGCGCTGCGAATAGTGGCCGGCATCGTCGGTCGAGGTCACCAGGCGGTCCTGGCCGTCATAGTCCATCGTGGACTCGATCATCTCGTCGATCGAGGTGATGCCGGGACTGCCGGTCTCGCGCGGCCAGGTGATGGTGGAGACGAGGTAGTCGAGTTCGCGATAGGCGCGGACAGTGACGCAGTTGCCGTTGAGGTCGTAGTCGAACTCGGTCTTGGCCTGGTTGTCGAGCGTGGCGGTCGAGCCGGCGTAGCTGGTCGAGATACCCGAGGTGTCGCCCTGCGCGCGCCAGGCCTGGAAGACCATGCTGCGCTCGTCGAAGACGGTGCTGGTGAAGTTGTAGGGCTCGGTGGTGGCGACGGCGAGCGGGGTCTCGCGCTTGATGACGCGGTAGTTGGCGTCGTAGGTGTTGCGCCAGGTGCGGGTCGTGATGCTGGTCACGTCCTGGACGGTGGTGACCACGGCGTCGAGCACGTTGTAGGTAAACTGGGTGGTGATCCAGCTCGGTGCGGTGTAGCTGCCCGGGGTGGTGAACGTGCTCGGCGCGGACGGACCGCTGCCCGACTTGTCGACGTTGGACCACTTCGAGTACTCGAGGTTGCCGTTCTCGTCGAAGAACTGCAGCTGGTAGTAGGTGCCGCCGCCCCGGCTGCTCAGCGTGGGGAAGGTGGTGAGTACGTTCTGCCCGAACTCGTTGGGCGTGTACGTGGTGACATTGCCGCGCGGATCGGTGACGGTGATCAGGTTGCCGACCGCGTCCCAGGTGTACTCCGTGCGCGTGTTGCGGCCGCCCACATCGTGGGTGGTGGCCTGCAGGTAGTGGGCCTGCGGCCCGCTGGCGTAGTAGTCGTAGCGCGTGACGGTGCCTTCGCCGTCGATCGAGGCGACGACCTGCCCGGACTCGTTGTAGGCCGTGTGGGTCACGATCGACTGCGGGTTGCCGTCGGTCAGCGTGGCCTCCGGCAGTACGACCCGCACGAGGTTGCCGTGGCCCTCGCCGGCATCCTCGTAGTCGCGGACAAAAGTGGTGGTGAAGGTCGCCTCGCGCGTGGCCTCGGACGGCGGCGAGCCGTTCCAGATCGCGTCGCCGGTGTCGTAGGCCCGCGCGCTGATCGCGGTCTGCACGAAGTTGTAGGTCGACTCGTAGGTGTAGCGGACCTTGATCGTGGCCTGGTCCGCACTGCGGGTGCCGTCCTTGGTGCGGACCACGGTCAGCAGGTTGCCCTGCGCCTGCGGATTGACGTTGGCGTCGTCAAAGGTCCAGTCGACGGTGTTGCCGAGCGGCAACGTCATCGTCTCGAGCTCGAAGTTCGCGTTGTAGCTGTCGAAGGTGGTCAGCCAGTACTCGGGGTCCTCGGCCTCGTCGCCGCTGCCGTCGCGCACCTTGCCGCCGGTCTGGCTGGTGCCGGTCGAGTTCCAGGTGCCGGTGCATCGGGCCAGTTCGGCCAGCGTGCCGTCGCCGTTGAGCTGGTAGATCGTCTTGTAGCCCATCCGGTCGATCACGCTGGTCTGTGTCGGCAGCGAGTAGGCCACGCCGCCGCCACCCGACACGGTGGCGTCGAGAGTCAGCACCGTGGACGTGTTGCTGACCACGCGATAGTCGATGCTGTTGATCGTGGCGATCAGACCGGCGTACTGGTTGGTGCCCCACGACGCAAAGCTGTCGGTCATCGTGACGCCGCTCACGCCGGTCGCGAACCCGCTGGTGCCGGACGAGTCGTAGTTGATGTAGAAGAACTGGCCGGCCGAGCCGAACTTCTGCTTGATGACCATCGCCAGGCTGTTGCCGGTCAGTTCGTCGTAGTAGTTCTCGAGGTATTTCTGACCCTTGCCGTCGGTAATCGACGTCAGATAGTGGTCGCCCGACATCGCTCCCTCGAGCTGGTCGTCGCCGTCCTCGTCATAGCCGTACTGGACGCTGAGCCGGCTGCCGCCGTTGTAGGCGTCGGTCTCGGGTGCGAAGACCTCGACCAGATCGCCGCTGGCATCGACATCAAAGGTGATCGCCCGGCGCGTGGCACTCGAGCGGTACCAGTCGGGATCCTCGGTGTAGTCGCGGATTTCGGCCAGGTAGCCGTCATCGGCCCAGGCGAACTCGATCCCGCGGCCGTGCGTGTCGATCACGCGGATCAGCTGGCTCAGCGAGTTGTAGACACACCGCTGCGTGTTGCCGTTGCGATCGACGATCCGGTCCAGCCGTCCGCCGTACCACGAACTCCCGCCGTCGTCGCCGAACGGCGCCAGTTCCGCTGGCGTGAAGATCATCACGTTGCCGTGCGGATCCTTGCAGGTGATCACGTCGCCGGACTGCGCCGCGCCGCTCCGCAGCGTGCCGGCCTCGTAGTCCGAATACACATCGAAGCGCAGGTAGAACCCGTCCTTGAAGTACGCGTCGTAGTCGCTGCCGGTGTTGTCCTCGTAGGTGAAGTCATCGACGCGCCCCGCGCCGTTCCAGAACCGGATGCTGTTCGCCGACGGGTTGTTGTCGTGGAACTCGACGCGCTGGTTCCAGTTGAAGTCCCAGTTGTGGCCCAGCGGACCGTGATAGTCGATTGTCGAACGATAGGTGCGCGTGAACGTGAACGGCATCCCCTTGCCCGCCGGAATCACCATGTCGGTCGCGCTGTGGGCGTACTCACCGCTGTTCATGTAGACCCCGACCGCGCCCGTCACCATACTGCGCGACGGCTCCTGGGGCTGATTGGCGCTGTCGTCGCGGATGCCGCGGACACCCGGTCCGTAGGTGGCAAAGCCACTGCCGTCCACCGGGTACTTCACCCAGAACACGAAGTCGTAGTCGACACTGTTGTCGGTGATCGTGAACACATGGCGACCGATCTCGGTCGTCGAACTCGTGTCGAGATCGAACGTCACCTGCGATGACGACGGGTCGTTCTCGTTGTAGAGCGTCAACCCCGTCGAAGCCGGTGCCGTGACGTCCAGACCGGTGCCGGTGATCGGCGTGCCCGAGAAGCTCACCGTGATCGACGTGCCGGTCGACCCGCGCGCCACCACCGACGGGCTCACGCTGGTGATCAGGTCACTGTTGTCCGCATCAATGAAGAACGTCACCTCGGCCAGGTCCGACGCGAACCCCTCGACATCCCGGATGCAGGCCTGCAGCGTCACCGGCCCGTCCGATACATCGAAATCTGCCTTGGTTGCCGTCGATGTGGCGGTCGTCGATCCGAAGCTGAACCCGAAGTAGTCGGCGAGGTTCGCGCCGGCGGGATGGTCATCGACCGTGACATCGGCCGTGATCCACAGCGTCGAGGTGTCCTTGTCGCTGGAGTACGACAGGTCGACACTGAACGTGCTGGCCGTCACGTTGTCGTTGTCGGCCGGACTGGTGATGCTGAGAGTCGGCGCTCCTGCCACGTTGCCCCGCACGGCGAAGCCATTCTCGAGCGTGATCTGCTCCTCGCCATCGTAGGCACCGTCGCCGCTGTAGAGGTCGGGCGTGGTCACCACCACGTCCCAGTCACCTGTGTCGGCCGGATCGGGGCTGCCGTCGAGACTCGTCAGGTGTGCGGTCAGCAGGATCACGTTGCCGTTGTTGCCGGGCACCATCACGTCGTCGATCACGAGGTCATTGCTGCCGTCGGTGATCCACACGTTCGTGCCGAGGATGTAGGCATCACCGGCCTGCACGTCGCTGGTGATGTCGCCATTGATGATGATCGTGTCGGGCGCGACCGTATCCACGATCTCCCACAACGTGCGATTGCCCGGCGTGTCCGTGACGTTGGCCCAGATGTGCAGTCCGTTGAGCTGGTCATTGGCCCAGCCCGGGTTGCCGTTCGCCACCAGTGTGGTCGGGCCGAGAAGCGGAGGCGCACTCACCGTGCTCCAGGTTCCCGCCGCCGGCTGACGCCAGTGTGTTCCGCGGCCAACGATCGCGATCGACAGCATCGAGTCGGTCAGGTCCGACGACGGCGTGACCAGCGAGATCGACGGAACCGACGGCTCCACCGGGTGGTGATGGAACGAGTAGCTCGATGAGGTCGGCACCACACCGTCGGCCGCCACACCGAGGCCACCGACCCGCATCCGGTTGCGCGCCGTCGCCGAGCGCGACCGGAACTCCTGGTCGCGGTCTGCCGAATCACTGCTGCCCGACCACACACTCAATCCGTGCGTGTTGCCGGCGGAATCCGTCGCCTCCTGCGAATGCAACGGAGGAGTCACGACGGCCGCCACCAACAGCAGCACCGCCACCATGCAGATCAGCCGGGACGCACTCGACATGGAACCACTCCGCTCAGCCACTGGAAGAAGGAAACCGCCTGCCGTGCCGCTACGGATGCGACTACTGGCTCACCGCCCGGACGCGGACGGTGGCGTGCCAGGTGATGTCGTTCGACGCCGCGCCGGTGACCTGCAGATTCACCGTCGGGCTCGACACGCTGTACGTCACGTTCCACGAACTCGTGCTCTCGTTGGTCAGCAGGCTGCCTGTCGTGCCGACCTGCGATGCGGTGCCCGACGCATTCCGGAACGTGGCGGCGCGGATGTAGCCCGCGCTTTCCGAACTGTTGTTGGTCCGCCGCGCCACCACATACGCGTCGATCAGGTAGGTGGTGTTCGATGAGGTGGTCAGGGACCAGATCGTCGTCACGGTTGCGTCCGTGGTCGCCGTGCGTGCCTGGAACACCTGCTCGGTCGGGTCGTCGTTGGTCGCGGCGCTGGTGATCCGGAACACCTCGTTCGGTGTCGTGCCGAATACGCTCAGCTTGTCGGCATCGGCCCGCAACTTCTCGGCGCCGTTGATTGCCACCGACAGCTGATTGCTGGCCGGGCGGTAGATGCCGGTGCTGTTCTCGCTTGCGAACGCCAGGCCGGGAGCCGACACCGACCCGTCGTCAATGAACATCTGCCCGGTGATCGTCAGATCGCCGCTCTTGGTCTGGGCCGTCGAGGAGGTGTCGAGATACTCGTTGCCGTTCTTGCCATCGAGATACTCGGCTTCGATCGCGTACGGCACCGCATGCAAGCGCACCGGCGGGCTGGACTCGCCGTCGCCGTCCACATTGATGGTGAAGTAGACGTCGTCCTCGTTCTGGAGCATCTCGACGAACGTCGATCGGGTCCCGGATGTGAAGGACCCGCTCCCCATGCTGATCGAATAGGCCCCGTCGGTGACGTCCTGGTTGCTCAGCGTCTCGGTCAGCAGCAGCGTCGCTCCGCCTCCGCTGCCGTCGTAGTACTTCACGACCACCGTGACGTTGCTGAGATTGACCGGCGCACCGTCCGAGTCGCGCATCTCGCCCTGCAGCAGGACGACCTCTGGTGTGGATCCGCCCTTGGCGACCGGGGCGGGCAGCAGCAGCACGCCGAGCACGGCCATCACCAGCAGCATCACGACCGTGAAACGGGCGGCGAGTGCCGACTTGCGGGCAGACAGATCGACAACAGGCGGCATCGCGGCGGTGTGCATGTGGACCCTCCGGTGACGGAGATGGGCGGGACGGGGCCGAGCCCCGGAAGATTCGGGATCTGCGGGAGAGTATCACATATATCCTACGTGTCAAGACATATCTCGAAACAACACGGCATGAACAAAACCAACATTCTTGGACAGAAAATTACCAACACAACAAACTCTGACTTGCGCTGATCTACCGGAGAACGCATACTGTAGGGGTCGTTGAATACCCTTGGACGCCCAATGCACTGGAAGCACATCCTGACCTGGACTGCCATCGCCGCCGTCACCACGCTGCTCGCGGTCCTGCTGCTCAGCGTCTTCAGCCGGCTTGCCGACCCGCGCCCGTGGTCCGGCGCGCGCGCGAACCCGGCCGGCGCGACCGGTACGGATGACCCCGCGGGCCGGACCGGACCGGACCCGGCGACTTCCAGCCGAGCGGCACGGGTCCGCTCACCAGAAAGCCGGTGGGGTGATGACAAGCCCCTGCCCGAGACCGTGGACGGCCTGCTCGAGGCGTTCGATCACGTCAACGCACCCCGCCGGGTCATGATCTGCGGACGCCTCGGAGAACTCCTCGCCGCCAACCGCACCGCGGAGACCCCGCTGCCCGATGCCCCCTCCGTGATCCGCCAGCTGACCCAGCGGGTCGAGACTGATTCCGCCAGCATCGTCCGTGTCGCCGCCCTGGACGCCCTCACGCAGATCGTGCCGCCCGCCGACCAGTCGGCCATGCTGGTCGGATGGCTCGATCACAGTGACTCCGCGGTCCGCGTCCGCGTCCTGCGCCTGGTTGCGCAACTCGGCGACGCCGTGATCCTCGGACAGCTGCTCGAGCGACTCCGCCAGCCTGCCTACACGCCACGCTGGCTGCTGATCGACGCCGTCGCTGCGATGAAGGTGCCGGCCTGCGCACCCGACCTGGCGCGGCTTGCCACCGACCCGACCCAGCCGCGCGACGACCGGATCCGTGCACTGGCCCACCTTGCGAACTTCCATTCCGAGACGGTGGCGCGCGATGCGATCATCCGTTGTGCGCGAGACCGTGATCCCGATGTCGCCGCCGTCGCCCGCGCCCTCCGCTAGCCCCGCCACCGCGCATGCTCACCACGATCGCCGCCGACTGGCTCCCGATGGCTGCTCCGGACGACATCCGGAGCGCAGTCGATCTCGTGCCGTGGCAGCTCGCAGCCTGCCGCATCGACGCGCCGTGGCAGATCACCGGCGTGATCGACGGCTATCACTTCTCGCATGCCGGCTGCATCACCCGTGCGGCGGTCTCGGCCGATGGTCGCGTGATCGCCACCGGTGGCGATGACGGTGCCGTCCGCGTCTGGGAGCCGGTCTACGGCCGCGAGATCTTCACCGTGTACGTCGACATCGCGCCGGTGTCGGCACTCGCACTCGCGGACGATGGCCGGCTGCTGCTGGCCGCCGGAGCGAGCGGTGTCGTGCAGGCGATCGACGTCGCCACCGGCCTCACCTTGTGGTCGTGTGACACTCCGGCCCGCGCGCGCGCGCTCGCCGTCGATCCGCGCGCGCACCTCCTCTATGTCCTCGGATACGACTCGCGCGTCCGGCTGCTGGCCACGACCGACGGCCGGCCCCGGCGGACCCTGAACCTGCCGCGCGGCACCGCCGACGCCCTCGTCGTGGTCCGGGACGGGCGCGACATCCGGCTGGTGTGTGGCGGCTTCTCCGGCGTCACGCTGATCGACCCCGACACCGACCCCGGCCCCGACACCGGCAACGCCGGTCATGTCATCGCGGTCAGTGACGGAACTTCATGCCGCGCGCTCGCCCTCTGTCCGGATGATCCGCACCTGGTCGCCTGCGCCGAGGGGCGGGACGTGATCCTGCGCCGCACCGCGGATCTCTCCCGCTATGCGCGCATCCGTGCCCACGATGAACCCGTCATCGCGCTGACCACGGCTCCCGGCGGCCGGCTGGTGACCGCGGCCTTCGATGACCTGATCCGGATGTGGGATCCGCTGACCGGCACGCTGGTCTGTGAAACCACCACCGGATCGCCCGCGCTGGCCCTGCTCCCGTATCGCGACGGCGTGCTCGCCAGCTCCGGTCACCGCCTCGGGCATGTCGAACTCGAACTTGACCCCGATGACGCGCGCGCCCCGCTGACCCTTCCCGGCCCGCACAACGGGCGGATCACGGCACTGGCTGCCGACCCCTCCGGCCGGCTGCTGGTTTCGGCCTCGGCCGACCGCACCATCGCCATCCATGATATCGCCGCGCAACGCCGCATCGCCCGGCACGGCGGTTTCAATGAAGCCGTGCGCGCGATCACGATCGACGGACATCGCCGGCTGATCGCCGCCACCGATGCGGGCCAGATCCGCCTGATGCACCTCTCCGGCGACCCCGACCCCGATCCCGATCCCGATGCACCGCTCGCCCCGTTCGAGGTGCGCGCGCTGGCCGACTGGCAGCTCCCCGGCGACATGCCGGTCCGGGCCGTGGCGTTCTCCGCGCGCAGCCGCTTCGCCATCGCGCTGGGGGATGACGGCGGCGTGCACCGCCTGCCCTGTGCCGGCGGCGAGCGGCGCGAACTGTACCGCATCGGCAACGGCGGCGTGGCGCTGGCGATCTCGCCGGATGAGCAGTGGATCGCGGTCAGCGCCGTCGACGGGTCGATCCACATCGTCGATGCCACCACCGGCGCCATCATCTTCCGGCCACCGGCTGACGGCATCATTGCGCCGGCGCTGGCCTTCTCGCCGGATGGCAATCGGCTGCTGGCTGCGCGCCGCGATCACCAGATCCGGGTCTGGGATCTGGTCACCGGACAGCAGCTGGAACCGCTTCCCGTCCCCCTCGGCAACGCATCGACCATCGTTGCCGGGACGGGCTCGATCCAGATCTGTGGTCACCAGTCACCCGGCGACCACGGCGACTACGGACCGGGCCCGGTCTGGTGCGAAATCGACGCCCGCACAGCGGAGCCGCGCGCGCACCTGATGGCCGACCTCGCTGCCGCCGGGGACCAGATCGACGCGACCGCGATGCTGCCCGGCAACCGCGTTGCCGTGGCCACTGCCCGCCTCGCGATCCTCATCCTCGGCCGGTGAGCGGACTCTTCATGGCCACGAAGAAGAAGAACAAGAAGAAGAAAAAAACCAGCAAGACGAACAAGGCGACAAAGCATGCCCGCGATCCGGTCGCATCAGCGCCACCGGCGGAGCGGCGGCAGATCTGCTTCCTGACGCAGGCCGCATTCCGCGAACTGAGCGCGCAGGTCGGCTACTTCCGGGCCTGGAACAGCTCACGCGACGAGGTGGATCCGCTGCCCGGCTTGCCTGCCGCGCTGCTCCGCGAGGCGATCAGCTTCTGGCTCGACCAGTTCCGCTCGCCACACGAGCAGGAGCGCAGCGACGCGGAATGGACCGCGCGCCGCAAGGTCATGCGCAGCGCCATCAGACCGCCGCGCGCGCGCCACTGACCGGGCACACATCGGGCCGGGGGCGCCGTCCTCACCCCTTCTTCAGTGCCGCGCGCAGCAGATCGAGCCGCGCACTCCACTCCCCGTCAGTGCGTGACCGTTCGGCCGCACCCGCCGGCAGGAACTGGTCCAGCCAGAACTCGATCGCCTCGCGCACCAGCCCGGACGGAGATTCCGGCAACGGGTCGTCGGTCTCCTCGCCCTCCGCATTGCGGACCTGGAAGTAACCGGCCTGCAGGCGCAGTGCCCGGAACGTCACCTCCGGCATGAAGAACGTCAGCCGCTTCTCGCTCACGATCAGCCGCGCCGCGTCCGGATCCTTGAATCGCCTGTCGCCACGTCCCCCACCCCCAACGTGCTTCCCGGCCATACCGTACGCTCGCATCACGGGAACCGAAACAGAACCCACCACCGATAGCACACCCCGGCGACCCGTCAATGTCCCCACCCCTTTATGGTGGATCACTCGATCGGCACATCCGGTCACCCGGTCACTCACCCGGTCACTCACCTGGCCACTCACTCACCCGGTCACTCACCCGGTCACTCACCCGGTCACTCACTTGGCCTCTCACCCGGTCACCCATCCGGTCACTCACCCCGGTCACCCGGTCACTCACCCCGGTCACCCGGTCACTCACCCGCCCGCTGACACGGGGCCTATCGCAATCCGCCATTTACGGTAGAGCCAGAGAGCGGGCCCAGTTTGAGTCACCGGGTCACTCACCGAGTCACTCGCCGAGTCACTCACTGGGTCACTCACCGGGTGGCTGGGTAGCTGACTGGCTGCCTTGCGTGTACGTGCAAGAGTGGCTGACCAGATCACCATCCCGCGCGGTGGGCATTCCACCAACCGGGCGCGGGCGCTCTACTCGGCAACCGGTCGGCGTGGCCGCTGTTCGGGCAAGGTGCTATCGGCTCGCATTGCCACGCAGCGGAGGCGGGGATGCTGCCCGTGCGCGAAGAACGCACGCATCACCTCGCTGTGGTTCAGCCCGCAGGCTACTTCCACGCGCCCGTCGCACCCGCCCGAGCCTCCCCGCGGAGATGACGCCCGGGACACCCCGCGAGCTTCTCCGTCGAGCGCATCTTGAGCGGCATTGCGCTCGCGGCCGAACGGTCAGTCAACAGCGCCACCGGTCCAGGCGCATGCTCTCACCAGAAAGGAGGGGGAGGACATCTTCGGAGGTAATCGGGAATCGCGCTGGGCGGTTCGCTGCATAGCGGCAGCCGACGCGTTATTCCGATGCCGCCATGTACG
>JBFWQT010000200.1:0-11396 GCA_050249295.1 Planctomycetota bacterium | reverse complement strand
CCACAGGAACCTGCAGGCTGGAAGCCTGCACCACAGAACAACAGACTGACTCGCCGGCGAGTCACGCATCGCGGAAGCGCGCCTTGTCGATGCCCTGTCGCGTGAGCTTGCGCAGCAGCGTGCGGCGGTTCTTGCCGATGCTCGCAGCCGTGGCACCAATGCGGCCGCGAGCACGCGCGAGGTGATGCTCGAGGTAGGCGTGCTCGAACGCCGTGGTCGCATCGTCCAGCGGCAGGTCCATCCACTCCGGCATCGCACTCGCACGACCCGCCGCGCTCGCATCGAGATGAGCATCGCCGCTCGCATCTGCTTCGCCAATCGTGCTCGCGTGCTCGCCATCGCTGCGACCGGCCGTGGCCAGCGGTTTGCGCGCGTCCGCACCGCCGGCCTCGCGACTGCCGACCAGCGCCTTGAAGTCCGCCGCCGTGACGCGCCGACCGGCGTGCGTGAGCGTGAGCTTCTCGGTGAGGTTCTCGAGTTCGCGCACGTTGCCCGGCCAGCTGTGCTCCATCAGGCTGCGCACGAAGCTGTCGGTCGCGGTCGGCCGGTTGGTGCGGTACGCGCGCGCGAAGCGTTCGGAGAAGTGGCCGAACAGCAGCAGGATGTCCTCGCGCCGTTCGCGCAGCGCCGGGATTTCGAAGCGCATCACGTCGAGACGATAGAACAGGTCCTCGCGGAATCGACCGGCCTCGATCTCGTCTTCGAGCGACGCGTTGGTCGCGGCCAGCAGACGCACGTCCACCTTGATGTCCTCGTCGCCACCGACCGGCCGCATCGCGCCCTCCTGCAGCACGCGCAACAGGCGGTACTGCGCGGAGAGCGGAATGTTGCCGATCTCGTCGAGGAACAGCGTGCCGCCGTTCGCGCGACGGAACAGGCCCGCCTTGTCGTTGCTCGCGCCGGTGAACGCGCCCTTCACGTGGCCGAACAGTTCGGAGTCGATCAGCGACTCGGGCACGGCGCCGGCATTGATCGATACCAGCCGGCCCTTGCGGCCGGAGAGGCGGTGGATCGCGCGCGCGACGAGTTCCTTGCCGGTGCCGGTCTCGCCGAGGATCAGCACCGTGGCGGGCGACGGCGCGACGCGGACGCAGAGGTCGAAGATGTCCCACATCGCGTTGCTGCGACTGACCAGTCGTTCGAATCGCGTCTTGCGGCCCTTGCGGTCGAAGCGTTCGAGCTGCGGCAGGATCAGCTGCTGGTCGATGGTGGTGCGCACCGAGGTGGCGAGTTCGCGGGCCGAGCCGAAGATCGCGTCGCGCACGCCGCCGCGGAACGCCGCGCGGACGACTTCGGGCGTGGGTTCGGTGGCCCACAGGATCACGTCGGTCAGCGGCAGTTCCTTGCGCAGGGTGCGGATCGCCGATTCGAGACCATGGTGGCCGCCGACGCCGGGCTGCACGACGATCAGCCGCACGCCGAGGTGATGGCGCTCGGCGAGCGCCGCCCCGAGGGTGCGCCACGCGCGCACGCGGATGCCGACGGCCTTCATCGCGGCGGTGCATCCAGAGGTGCCGATGACGGAGACGATCGGTTCCGGGTCGCGGGTGTGGGTGCTGGTGGCGGGGTCGGCTGGCAGCGGGCTGCGGGGGCTGTCCGGCGGTTGGGTCATCTCTGTCCCATTGTCTGCCACGGGCGGCTTTGGGTCAAGCATGTCCCAACTTTGACGGGACACCCCTGTCCCATGCGCCCCCGGCAGCTCTGGCAGGGCCCGTTGTTCCGGCCTCTCCGGCGGATCGCGCGCGGCGGCACGTCGTTCGCGTGTGCAACCTGCACCACAACGACCACCTCCCGGCCCGATCCAGCTCCTCCTCATGAGCACTCTGCTTCCCGCGGCGCCGCCGATCATCCTGCGGCATGCCCGGCCATCCGATGTGCCGGCCATCGTGCGTATCACCGCGCGGGAGTCGGACGACGCCTGCGTCCCGCTCACGCCCGCCCACGTCATGCGCCGCCTCGGCGGCTGGATCGTGGCCTGCGATGCGGCCGGCCGGATCGTCGGCAGCGTGTGCCTCGACCGCATCGGCGCGTCGAGGTCCGAGCTGCGCAGCCTGGTGGTGGTGCGTCGCGCACGCGGCCTCGGCGTTGGCGGCCAGCTTGTCGAGCGCGTGGTGCGCATCGCCACTCGCGCCGGCCTCGACCTCGTCTGCACCACGGCGTCGCCACACTTCTTTGCCCGCTACGGCTTTGTCCAACGGCCCGACGAGGGCACGCCCTCGCGCCACGGCCGCACCGACCCCCGCCGCGTGGTGATGGGTCTGCTCGTTCTCAACCCCACCGGAGCATTCGCATGAACACCACGACTGCCACGACAGCCACGACTGCCAGTCTCATCGATGGCGTGACGATCCGCCGCGCCCGGCCCGACGACATGATGACCGTTGCCGGCATGGTGCGTTCGTCGGCTGAGTGGTACCGCGCGATCGTCGACGAGAAGGACATGGTCGAGCACGAGGTCGGCCTCGAATGGGCGCGCATCAATTTCCGGCGGCGCACGTTCTTTGTCGGCGAACTCGATGGCGAGCCGTTCGGCACGATCTCGATGCAGACGTTCGGCTCGTGGTGCTACGTCGGCTACGTCTACCTCGACGTCGCCTTCGTCGGCCGCGGCCTCGGACGAGTGCTGCTCGACTACGTGGCCGACCGCGCGCGACAGATGCAGCTCGACGGCCTGAGCCTGATCGCGCACCCCCGGGCCGAGTGGGCCACGCGCGCGTACCTCAAGTTCGGCTTCGAGAAGGTGGCCAGTGCGCCCGACGAGGTGCTGGCCTGGCAGGACGGCGTGCTCGGCCCCTACTACGAACAGGATTTCGAACTCTACCTCTACGACTTTGCCGCGGAGGACAACACGAAGGTCACCGCATGAATGAGCAACAGGTTCCGCAAACTTCTGCCTCCGCCACGATCACCGCACCGGATGGCCCGATCCGCACCGCCCTGCTCGGCTGGAGCCTGCCCGTCATGGCGGCGCTGCAGGAAGCCGGCCGGCCGTTCGTGCTGGTCGCGGCCGAGGACTTCCGTCCGTGGGCCGAGCAGAACAAGGTCAACTACATCAGCTGGGACTTCGGCCGGCTCAACGAGCAGTCGGGCGAGTTGCTGCAACAGCTGATCGCCATCGGTGTGGAAGTGGCCGTGCCGCTCTACGAGGAATGCGTCGAGTGGGCCGGTGCGCTCAACGCGCATTTCCGCGATGACCCGCGCGTGTTCAGCCGGTTCATGCTGTTCCGCGACAAGGGCATGATGAAGCGCAAGGCCCTGATGAGCGGCATCCGCGTCGGCGTGTTCGAGGAAGTCGAAGGGCCTGACCGGCTGAAGCACTTCTTCCGCCGCGTCAATCAGGCGCAACTCAAGCTGGCCGGCGAGGTCGAGGATCCGGTGCACGTCAAGCCGCTCAACGCGGCCGGCAGCGTCGGCCACCACATGATCCGCAGCGAGGCCGACATCGACAAGCTCGAGGACAGCGTGTTCCCGTGCCTCGTGGAAAGCCACCTCGCGGGCCAGGAGTTCAGCTGCGAGGCGTTCATCCACGCCGGCAAGGTGCGCTTCCTCAACATCACCGAGTACATCCACCTCGGCTATTCCAACTTCGTGCCGGCCTCGCCCGGCCTGCAGGCGAAGCGGCCGCAGATCCGCAAGGCGATCGAACAGCTCGTCGCCGCGTTCGGCATCCAGTACGGCATGATCCACCCGGAGTACTTCATCACGCCCGACGGCGAGCTGAACTTCGGCGAGGTGGCGGCGCGGATTCCCGGCGGCCACATCTTCGATCTGATCAAGCGCGCCTACGGCTTCGATCCGTACCACGCGTTCGTGATGTGCTGCGACCCGCAGACCACCGAGGACGAGCTGAAGGCGATCTTCCCCGATGAGGGCACGTACGCCGGCCATGCCGGCTGCCTGATGGTGTACCCGAAGCACCACATCATCAAGGATCTGGTGGTGCCCGAGGCGCTGACGTCCGATCCGATGTTCGAGAAGCATGACCTGTTCCCGCCGATGGCCGCGAAGGTGCCGGACCGCGAAGGGTTCGGCAATCACTTCGGCACGGTGTTCGTCTTCGGCAACGATCCCGACCGCATGCGTCAGCTGCTGCTCGACTACGAGGAACACGACTTCTATGTCTGATCCGGGGCCCGCGTACCTGGAACAACTCGACCGGTTCGACCGCGCGCTCGCCGCTCTGGAAGCCGCACCTCCGCTGGGCAAGCCGCTGGCGCAGACCGAGGTGTTCCAGGCGGCGGACGTGTTGATGTCGTCGGACGAGGGGATGAACCGGCTGCTCGAGCGCGCCGACCGGTTCGACGAGCTCGGCGTGTTCCAGGGCGGACCGTGGGCCGATCCGGGCCGGCTGTTCCCGCCGCTGGTGGCGGGCTCGCTGAAGGGCACCGGCACGTTTCCGGTACTCGAAACACTCAGCGATCTGCGCGTGCTGGCAATCGCGCAGGGCCGCGCAACATCGGAGACGCTGACGGCAGAGCAGGCCCGCACCTTCCTCGAGGATGTGCTCGCGCTGAACCTCGACCTGGTGTTCTGCGCGCGAACCGAAGCACTGCGTGCAGCGCTCGGACCGGAACGGCTGGCGAAGTGCGAACGGCTGTTCCGCGTGCTCGCGTCGCACACGCCCGGCGACCGGCTGCATCATGCCGTGTCGCAGGAGGTGCGCATGATCTGCGCGCAACGGCCGATCCGAACCGATCGCGTGCGAACGATGATCGGCCTGGCCGAGCGCGTGGCCCACGAGCACGGTGGCGGGGGCGACGACCTGACCGCGTACGTCGCGGCGATCCGCGGCCCGACGCCGCTGTCCCGAACACCGATCAGCGCCGACGCGTACACCGCGCGCATCCGCTCGGCCAGCACCGCCGAACTGGAAGCAGAGGCCACTGCATTCGCGGCCAGCATGCAGCGCACGGGGCTGGTCTGCGACTTCCACGCGCTGCTGCTGCACCACCTGAGCCGACACCACGAGTCGCTCGTGCCGGTCGCGCTCGGCCTGACGCCGGCCGGTGTGGCGGACCTGGAGGCCAACGCGGCGTTCGTCCATCAATTGATCGGCATCGCCATTCACCCGGCCACTGCGCAGGCGATCTACGGCTTCGCGCGGCTGCTCGATCGCAGCTTGCTCTCGCGCAGCGCCGTGGAGACCGGCCTGCGCAAGCTCATCGATGCCACGCTGCGGCCCGACGTGGTTGAACGACTCGACGCCCTCGTCACCCCCGGCCGACGCGACGACGACAACCTGACCGCCAACGGCATTCTCGTCGCCGGCGCGCTCGCCGTACTCGGCCAGCCGCTCGGCCTCGGCCAGGGCAACCTGCCCACCTGCCAGTCGGTGCGCGGCATCAGCCTGTGGGCGCAACACGCGCCGGCCGAGTTGCTCAACTATGTGCTCAGCGCCGCGCGCGACGGTGTCGTCCAGATGCGCTTCGAAGGCGACCTGCTCGACAGCAGCCTCCTGCTGGCCGAGAACAAGCTCGGCCCCGACCCCGGCCTCGACGCCGTGTCGCAGGTGCTCGTGCCGCATCTCGACGCGCTCTACAACGAGATCATGCGCCGCTCGGCCGGCCGCGCCGACGACGCGCACAAGTGGGCCAACCCCGGCCTCTACGGCCGCTTCGTGCCCACCGGCTTCTGCTCGCTGTTCGAGCCGCTGACGCGCGCGGTCGTGCACTACGACATGTTCGTGCGCCGCTTCTACGCCACGCATCATCCGCTCTACAACGGCGCGCACGACCTCGCGTATCCCGACCCCGTCGGCCTGTTCATCACCGGTGTGCGCGGCAAGCTGATCGGCCTGCACGCCGTGAGCATCCAGCGTGTGGCGCACACCCGCGCGACCGACGACAACGCCGGCGGCGAGTGGCGCGTGTACTTCTTCAACCCCAACAACGAGAGCCGGCAGGACTGGGGCCAGGGCATCCGCCCCACCGTCGAGGGCAACGGCGAACTCGAAGGCGAGGCGTCGCTGCCGTTCGATCAGTTCATCGCGCGGCTCTACGCCTTCCACTACAACCCGCTGGAGCAAGGCGACCTTGCAGCTGTGCCGGCCGATGTGGTGCAGTCCGTGGAGGCGCTGGCGCGCGGCAGTTGGGGCCCGTCGTACATCTGGGCCGAGGCCGCGCCGCATGTGCCGGCCGGCGCCGACAACCGGTGAGTGTCGCGGTCCGGGCCGCGACCGTCGCAGAGCGGGACCGCGAAGCATTCGGACCGGATCGCACTCGACTCAGCCACTCAATCATTCGCAGCGTCCGGAGACCCATGACGATTCCAACCTCGCTGGTCCAGCAGCAAACGCAACTCCGCCACGACCTGCACCGCCACCCGGAAGTCGCCGGTGACGAATCGTGGACGGCCGGGCGGATCGCCGAGTTCCTGCTCTCGCACCGCCCCGACCGGCTGTTCACCGGCGTTGGCGGCCACGGCGTGATGGCGCTGTTCGGCCGGCGCGGCGGTCGCACGGTGCTGGTCCGCTGCGAACTCGACGCGCTGCCGATGGAGGACAACATCGTCTCCGATCATCGCAGCGAGGTGGAATGCGTCGGTCACAAGTGCGGCCACGACGGCCACATGGCGATCGTCAGCGGCCTCGCCCCGTTGCTCGCCGACGACCGGCCGACTGACGGTTGCGTCGCGCTGGTGTTCCAGCCGGCCGAGGAAGTCGGCACCGGCGCGCAGGCGATGCTGTTCGATCATTCGATGGCGCAGATCGAGCCGGCCGCGTGCTTCGCGCTGCACAACCTGCCGGGCTGGCCGGTCGGGCAGGTGCTGGTGCGCAAGAACACATTCGCCATGGCGTCGACTGGCCTGGCCGCGCGGCTCTACGGACGCAGCTCGCACGCCGCGCATCCCGAAGACGGCAACAGTCCATTCGAGGCGCTGCACGAGATCGGCCATCGCCTGAAGGAACTGCCGGGCACGCTGCCGGACGGCCACTTCGCGCTGGTCACGCTGGTGCACATGAAGCTCGGCGAGCTGCGCTACGGCACGCTGCCCGGCGACGGCGAGATCCACGCGACGATTCGCTGTGCTCGCGACGAAGACCTCGAGCAGATCATCACGGCGGCGCGCGAGCTGGTGCGCGACATCGCGACGCGCGAGGGCTTTGGTTGCGACGTCACGCAGTGCGATTCGTTTGCCAGCACGGTCAACGACGACTCACTGGTCGACATGGTGGTCGGCGCAGCAACTGACGCGCGGATGTCGGTGCACACCTGCGATCAGCCGTTCCGCTGGTCGGATGATTTCGGCCAGTTCACGCGGCAGTTCCCCGGTGCATACTTCGGCCTCGGCGCCGGCGAGGATCATCCGCAATTGCACACCAGTGACTACGACTTCCCCGACGTGCTGATCGCGCCGGGCATCGAGCTGCTGCACACGGTGGCGCGGCGCGCGCTGGTCGAGTGAATGCGTGACGCGGCTGCCGGCATGCGTGGTGCCGGTCAGTCCTCGATCAACGCGTCGAGCAAGTGGCTCGCGACGTCGGCCGCGTTGCAACCGATGAAGATGAACGTGTGGACGCCCGCGGCGCGCCAGGCCGATTCGTGCTCGCCCGGCTTGCCGGCCAGCAGGATGCACGCTGCGCCGGCGGCGCGCAGGGCGGTGGCCACCGGCGCGGCCAGCGTGGCGTAGACATCATCCGACGAGCAGATGCACGCGGCGCGCGCGCCACTGGCGGCGAACGCGGCAGCCGCGGTGTCAGCCGAGTCGGCGCCGGTGGGGGGCTCGATGCACTCGATGCCGGCCGCCTCGGCGAGCCCGCGCGCGAACCCGGCGCGCGCGCTGTGCACCGGCAGCGGGCCGAGGTTGGCGAGGAACAGCTGCGGGCGCGAGCCGGTGTCGGCCAGATGATCGTCGCTGCGGTCGCGCAACTGTTCCCACGCGGCCGAAAGGCGCATCGGCAACAGCCACGGTTCGGGCAGGGTGGCTGGTTCGGCGCGAGTCGACGTTGCGTGGTACAGCGTGCCGATGGTGGCGCCGGCCGCGGCCGCGGCGATGGCCGCGGTGGTCAGCTCGCCGGCCGGGCTGTCGGGCGCAGTGGAGAGTCGGCGGCAGTCGGCCAGCGCCGTTTCGGCTGCCGAGGCGGCACGGCGGCCAGCGGCAGCGCGAGCGCGCGACGCGGCGGCGTGCTCCTCGAAGTCGGGATCCTCGTGTTCGATCGTCGCCTCGTTGAGCGCGGCGAACTCGTTGACGCCGATCAGCGGGGTCTTGCGCGTCGCGACGTCGGCCTCGCGCGTGGCGCGCACCGGCATGATCTGCGCGGCAATCTTGCCGGCCAGCAGGGCCGACGCGATGCCGCCGTCAGCTTCCACCGTTTGGAACGCGGCCCACGCCTCGCGCGCGATGTCGTCGGTCAGTTGCTCGATGAACCAGCTGCCGCCGGCCGGGTCGAGCACGCGGCCGGCATGCGATTCCTCCTGCAGCACGATCGCCGTGTTGCGCGCGATGCGCGACGAGAAGTCGTCGGGCAGGTTGATGGTCGCGTCGTGCGGCGCGACCTCCACACTGTCGGCGCCGCCGCAGATCGCGGCCAGCGCGGCCAGCGTGTTGCGCAGCAGGTTGGTCCACGGGTCGACCGCGGCGGCCATGCGCGACGACGTGACCGCGTGCAATTGCGTGGCGCACGGCGTAGCACCACTGGCCTCCAGCACGCGCGACCACGTGCGTCGCAGCGCGCGCAACATGGCGAGCGACGGCGCGAACGCCGCATCCACCACCGGCGCGAACGCAACCTGCTGCGCGGCCGCGTCGATGGTCATGCCGGCCGCGGTGAGCGCGCGCAGGTACGCCACACCGGTGGAGAGCATCCAGCCGAGCTCCTGCACGCGGTGTGCGCCGGCGTCGTGCCACGGCGCGCCGCCAACGAGCATGGTGGTCACGCCGGGGCGATGCGTGGCGGTCCAGGCAGCGAGGTCGGACAGGCGCGCGAGCGATTCGGCAAGCGGGCCGGGCAGCGAAAGAGCCGTGGCGAGCGTGCCGATCGGGTCGGCGCCGAAGCCGCTGCCCGCGGCCGGCGCGGCGGTCCACTGGGTGGCGAGCATCGCGGCGGCCGGCAGGAACGCGGCGCCGGGCTGCAGTCGCACGGCCACCGAGGTGAGGTCCACGCCATCGAGCAGCGCGCGCAGGTCGGCGGCGGTACACAGCGGCAGGCCGCCCTGGCCCACCAGTTCGCGCGCTTCGTCGTCGTCGGCATCCATGCCGTCGGCGCCGCACAGGTCGAGCGGCAGCACCAGTGTGGTGGCGCCGCCTTCCAGCTCGCGCAGCACCATGCGGCGCGCCACCGCCAGGTCGGGATGGGCGATGCGCGAGGCGATGGCCGTGCCGCGCGGCGTGGCGTGACTGCCGCGAGTGAACGGCGCGAGCCCGGGCATGCCGGCGCGATCGGTGCTGTCGCCGCTGTGTAGCGGTTGCAGCGCGATGCCCTCGATCAGCCGCGTGACGAGCCGCTTCTCGAACGGCGCACCCGCCAGATCGCGCTCCACGCCGGCGCGCCATTCGGCCAGTGTGGCCGGCGGAAAGATCGATTCGGGTGACGTCGTCATCGCTTCGGTATCGCGCGCGGGGTTCGCCACGTTCATATCAAAGTCGGCGGCGGCGGTCGCGACCGGCAAGCAGCCGTCGTATACTCCGCCCCGCGCACTCCCTCTCGAACCGCTGCCCGGCGCCCTGCGATGACCGAACACCGTTTCCAGGTCAATCTCGGCGGCATCATCGAGCTGCTCTCCGACCACCTCTACAGCGGCCCGCAGGTGTTCGTGCGCGAGTTGCTGCAGAACGGCGTGGATGCGATCGCCGCGCGACGCCAATTGTTCTCGCTGCAGGCACACGTCGGCGAGATGAGCATGGAAATCATCCGCGGCCGCGCCGCCAGCCCCGGTGCGTCGGGTGCGCCCGCGACGCCGCCCACGCTGGTCTTCGAGGACAACGGCATCGGCCTGACCGAAGACGAGATCCACCGCTTCATCTCCACCATCGGCGCGTCATCCAAACGCGGCGCCGACGTCGTGCGCCCCGGGGATTTCATCGGCCAGTTCGGCATCGGCCTGCTCAGCTGCTTCGTGGTGTGCGACCAGATCGTGATGGTCACGCGATCGGCGCGCGAGCCGGAGCAGGGCACCTTCGAGTGGCGCGGCCGCAACGACGGCACCTACGAGATCCGCAAGCTCGACCGCGACATCGCGCCCGGCACCAAGGTCTACCTGCGCTGCAAGGAAGGCAGCGAGGACTACTTCCGGCCGGAGCGCGTGTGCGAGCTGGTGAAGTACTTCGGCGGGATGCTGCCGGTGCCGGTGTGGTTCACGCCCGAAGACGGCGTGCGCAAGCAGCTGAACACCGGCGACGCGCCGTGGTCGCAGACGTTTGCCACCGACGAGGCGCGCCACGAGGCGATGACGGAGTTCGGCCGCGACACCTTCGGCATGCGCTTCCCCGCACATATCCCGCTGCGCTCGGCAGCCGGCGGCGTGGAGGGCGTGGCGTTCGTGCTGCCCACCGCGGCCAGCATTCACACGCGGCAGCGGCACCGCGTGTACCTCAAGCGCATGCTGCTGACCGAGAAGGCCGACAACCTGCTGCCCGACTGGGCGTTCTTCGTGCGTTGCGCGGTGAATGCCGACAAGCTGCGGCCCACTGCCTCGCGCGAGTCGTTCTACGAGGATGCCGCGCTGGCCACCACGCGGCGCGAGCTGGGCCAGTGCATCCGCGACTGGCTGGTCGGGCTGTCGCGCAACGACCCCGACTCGCTCGCGCGGCTGATCGAGGTGCACTACCGCGCGATCAAGGCGCTCGCGGCCGAGGACGACGAGTTCTTCGAGGTGATCGGCGACTGGCTGCCGTTCCTCACGTCGCACGGCCAGATGACACTGCGCGACATCCGGCGCGAAGGCGTGATCCGCTACACGCGCAGTGTCGACGAGTTCCGCCAGGTGAGCGGTGTCGCGGCGGCCGAGGGGCTTTGTCTGGTGTGCGGCGGCTACGTCAACGAGGCCGAGCTGCTGGAGAAGGTGCCGGAGGTGTTCGACGACGTGAGCGTCGAGGAGATCACCGCGGCCGACCTGATCCGCACGTTCGAGGATCTGACGCTCGACGAACAGGATCGCACGGCCGCGTTCCTGCAACTGGCTGACGATGTGCTCGAGCCGTACCGCTGTGGCGCCGAGCTGAAGCGCTTCCAGCCGACCGACCTGCCGGCGCTCTACAGCATCAACGCCGAGGGCCAGTTCCGTCGCGCGGCCGAGCAGTCGAAGGAGGTCGCCGACAGCCACTGGTCGGGGATCCTCGACAGCCTGACGCGCAACAGGAACCTGCCGGACCGGCTGTCCGAGCTGTGCTTCAACTGGTCGAGCCCGCTGGTGCGCCGCCTGGCGCTGCTGAAGGACGCCGAGCGACAGAAGCTGGCG
>JBFWQT010000199.1:0-11399 GCA_050249295.1 Planctomycetota bacterium | reverse complement strand
AAACGCGAACGCAACGGCCAGACCGAGCTGCCAGCCGGGCGCGCGCCGCCACACGAGCCACACGAGCAGCGGCGTCATCGGCACGTAGAGCGCCGTGAGGAAGCCGCTGATCGCCGGCGTGGTGCGCTGCAGGCCGACGGTCTGCGTGAGGAAGCCGACGGCCATCAGCAGGCCGAGCCAGAAGCCGTAGACGATCGTGCGCCGGTTCATCTGCCGCCACACGCGCGGCCACAACGCCATCAACAGGACGACGACGCCGAAGCGCACCACGCAGTAGTAGACGCCGGTCCAGTCGGCGGCGATGTCGAAGCGCTCGGGCAGGTCGGGCAGCGCCGCGATCTCGGCCGCGGTGGCCGGTCGCAGGTTCTGCGCGCGTTCGTCGGGAGTGAGCCGCTCGATGCGCAGGCGGTCGATGCCGGCGCAGATCATCGGCGTGAGCGTGAACGTGGTGCCCCAGATCAGCGCGACCAGCGCGAGCATCAGCGTGGCCCGTCGGGCCCGCCGCCGCGCATCCTCGGTGTGGCTGCTCATGTTTACTGCCCAGCCACCCAGTTGGCGTCGTCCGGCGGTGGGCGGCCCTCGAGCAGCGCGCGCATGATCTCCGGCGACTCGCACGGCGCGACTTCGGGCTCCATCGTCGCGTACGACTCGTCGTAGGCCTCGGCCAGCGCGAACTCGTGCACGGCCTTGTCGGTGAGACCCACAGTTAGCCAGATGCGGCCCATGCCCCAGTGCGACGGCGCATCGGCCGGCCAGATGCGCACGGCCTCGGTGTAGTTCTGCATCGCCTGCATCAGCCGGCCGTTCTGCAGGTCGTAGCCGCCTTCAATGCGGTAGGTCTCGGCGGCGCGCTGTTTCTCGAACTCGAAGCGCTGGTTCAGATTCCGCGCGCAGCCGCTCGCCCCCAACAGCGCGATCAGGCACGCCGCGAGGCTGGCCGTCAGACAGGTCCGGATCACAGGTTGCTGCACAGGTTGCCGTCGCTTTCCGGGGTTGCCGCAATACTGGAGATCACTCACTCGCCCTTCACGCGCCGCTCGATCGTCTTGCGCACGCGATCAATCACCACCGCCACATCCACGGTTGCCCGCTCGGGCTTGCAGTACTGGTTCATGAAATCGAGCGTGAACTGCCCGCCGCATACTTCGAGCACGCGCAGGCCGGCGGCGACATTGTACGTCGGTAGGGCGCGCGGGCCCTCCAGGCGGATCACATCGCAGAGGTCGATTTCCATGTCGGCCAGCCGCTCGACCGCCACCTTGCGGACCATCACGTCGGCGGCGGCAGTGGCGGCCTCCTCGGAGTTGCCGCGCAACGCATCGACGAGGTAGTCGAGCGCGATCTCGTCCTCGAGCGTGGCGAGGCTGTTGGCCGCCTCGTTGCGCACGCTGGCGTGCTCCGAGCGCAAGCCCGACGCGATCGCCTGGATGATGCCGTCGCGCGGCAGCGACGCATCGGTCGACGCGGCGAAGCGCAACAGCGTGCGCATCGCGAGTTCCTGGAGGCCGGGGTTCTGCACCGATTCGATCACCTTCGCGGCATTGGCCGCGTTCGGCACCAGCTCGTCAGCCACCAGGCGGTAGGCCACCACGCCACCCAGCGACGGGCTGTCGCCGGCCAGCGGCTGTTCGAGCAGCCACGCGGTGAGGCGCGTCGTCATCGCGTCATCCAGCCCGGCCGCGCGCAGCAGGTCGGCAATCTGGTCGGGGTCGAACCGGCCGGACGTGAGGTCGGCCACCAGCGCGGCACGCACCGCACGGAGCTGATCCTCCGGCAGCGTCGCGCCGCCCTGCGTCACCTGGCGCCAGACCTCCACCAGCATGTCGCGGCGCACGGTCGCGTTGCGCTTTGCGTCGGCGTACACGCGAACCAGCGCGGGCAGCGCCTCCGGCGGGAACTTGCCCTGCAGCAGGCCGAACGCAAACTCGTCCTGCCACGCGCTGCCCTTGCCGAGGCTCTGCGCCATCGTCGCTACGCGCGCGTCGCGATCATCGGCCGGCATCTCGCGCAGCAGCCAGGTCAGACAGGTGGTGACAAACTGGCGCGTGCCCTCATCGTCGGCGGCCGGGGTGCCGAGTTGCGCGTACAGCTCGTCGAAGTCCTGCGGACCGAGCGCATAGCGGTACAGCTCGCGGGCCTCGGCGCGCACCTCGTCAGCGGGTTCGGCATTGCCGGTCAGCGGCAGCAGGTCGGCCTTGAACTGCGGCGCCCAGCCGGGCGCGATCGAGCGGATCGCGCGCTGGCGCACGTAGCGGTCGTCGTCCGTCAGCGCCTCGCGGACGTACGGAATGACCTCGTCGATACCCGCGCGAGCCGCCATGTAGGCCAGATTGGCGCCGATCAGCGAGCCGTACTTGCGGCACGTGTCGACGATCTCCCGGCGCATCTTCTTCGACAGCTCCGGACTCCTGAACGCCGTGATCCACTCATCCATCTCGGGCCGGTCGGCCTTGAAGCGCGAGTCGTAGAAGCGCAGCCGCGCCTCGCCGAGCAGGTTGCGGCGCACCTTGCGGTCGTACTCGGTCTCGTCGTCATCCACTGTGCCGGCACTGCTGCAACCGGTGAGGGCCGCGGGGATCGCCGGCGCGAACGCAAGCAACAGGAACAACAGGGCGGGAAGTCCGCGCATGGTCGGAGTCATCAGTCAGAAGCGGAGGTCGGTCGCCACGTAGAAGAGAATCGCGTCCGCGCCCAGTCCGCGGCTCGACAGACGCTTGCCGGGGAACAGCTGCGCATAGCCGGCGAGAACGTGGATGCGCGGCGTGTAATGGTATTCAAACGCACCGCCGATCACAACGCCGAGGTCGCCGGCCTCGTTCATCGCCGGGTCGGCCGCGAGGCGGATGTAGTCGACCGTCGGGCCGTACACGCTGTCGTGCGTGGTGAACGACCGGAACAGGTGCACCGACCAGATGATGTTGGTGCTGCTCGCGATCTGGATGCTGATCCGTGCGCCGATGTGGATCAGGTTGCGCGGTGCGAACCAGTCGAGCATCGAGAAGCGGTTGTGGCGGCTGGCGAACATCGGGTCGAACCCCTGCTGCTTGCCGTCGTGCGGGTTGGTGTCGCCCGAGATGATGTCGAGCATGCCGCTGATCGCCATCGGCACGGCCCAGTCGATGCCGACCGTGGCCTCGCCATGCGCCATGAACGCCAGCACGTCGTTGCCGCCGCGACTGCCGAGCTGCAGCGCGAACTCGCTCTCGAGCATCAGCACTTCCTCGAACAGCAGCGCGCCGCGCACTCCGAACGTGAACTGATCGACGCGGCCGGTCGTGGCGGTGCCGGCGGCGTCGGGCACGACCTCGCCGACGGTGTCGGTCGCGTCCTCGTAGGCCCACAGGCAGTAGAGGTCGAGCCCGGCCGCGAGCCGGCGCTCGCGCGGATTGACCACCGGGAACCAGGCCGTGTCGTACTCGTTGGGCCGCAGCAGCAGGCGCGGCAGCTGCTCGTCGGGGCTCTTCAGCTGGCCGAACGGGTCAATGCCGATGAACGACACGCCGCTGACGGTGCGCCGGCCGTCGATCTCGTTGAAGCCGCGCACGTACTTCGTCTTCTGCATCGCGAAGACCGACAGCCCGCCGCCGGCCGCGGTGTCGGCGAGCGCCAGGACCACCGCGTCGAAGTTGTTGCCGCGCAGTTCCCAGTCGTCGCTGCCGATCAGCCGGCCGCGCCCGAAGGTCAGCGGTCCACGGCCGACGTACGCGACGAAGCGGAACCAGATGTCGAGGAACTCGACCGGGAAGCGGATCGCGTCACCCTCGAACCCGCTGATCGTGACGTTCAGCTGGTGGACGTCGTAGGGGTCTTCCAGCGTGTCGATGCGCCGGCCGGTGACGTGGTGCATGCTGGCGTTGAACTCCAGCACGTCGAGGTTGAGCTGCAGGCCGACCAGCCAGCCGTCGCGGTAGAACGCGACGTGGTCGTAGTTGCTGACGAGGTTGTCGTAGTTGTTGCGGTCTTCCCAGCGCAGGCGGAAGCGGCCGAAGAGCTTGATGCGGTTGGCGTCGGGTTCGTCGAGCGACTTGATCAGCGAGTTCAGCGCGCCGTTGATCTCGGTCATGCTCCAGTCCATCAGCAGGTCGATGTAACGGAGCGGATTGAGCGTGTCGATGTCGTACGACCCGGCCGATTCATCCCACTGGCTCTCGCCACGGTCGATCGGCAACGGCACTTCGCTTTCGCCGCGCGTCCAGTAGGAGGGGAGGCGGTCGTCGGTGGACTCGCGGGTGCCGGGGGTGGCGGGGTTGGCGTTGTCGCCGGGGCCGGTGGTCGAGGTGTCGCCGTTGCCGCCGGGTGAGGTCGGCTCTCCGCCATCGGTGGCGGGCCCGACCGGAACGGAGTGTGGTGTCACCGGCTGCGTCGGCTCGGGCCGCGGCACCATCGGGCCATTGTCTTCCGCCTCTTGCGCGCACGCCGGCCGTGCCGTCGCGGCTGCCAACACAGCCAGGATCAGCCAGCCTGGTAGGCCGCAGATGTGGATGGCGGATCGGCGCATGTCACTGGCGGGGGGCAGCCGTTGCCCAATGGTACAAGCGCCCCGCGCCGTAGCGACGACATTCCCGACTCGCCGGCACTCGTGTGGTGATCGGCAGATCGCGTTGGGAATCGCGATCCGCGGCTCGCCTCGGGTCGCAATTCCGCTGTGTTGCTCGCCGTACACACGCACACCCCGAGCGAACGCCGCCCGGTGAGGGGCGGCGTCCGGTGTCTGCAAGCTCACTCGCAACTACTCGCTCACGCGGTCCGACGCCGGGCCACCAGCAGGAGTAGCGGCAGCAGCAGCAGCAGCCAGCCGGTGAAGGCGCTGTCTCGCGCGGTCGCCCGGCTGTTGCAGCCGCAGTTGGCCGCCACACCACCGGTCGGCAGCGTCACGAAGAACGTCAGGTTCTTGTTGGCCGTGCCGCCCCACGTGTCCGTGACAGTCACCGTGACCGTGTAGTTGTTCGACGAGGCTGCCGGCGGCGTGCCGGTGATCTCGCCGGTCGACGGATCCATCGTCAGCTCGGGCAGGGCCGGGTTGATCACCATCGACCACGTGATCGGCGAGGTGCCGCCGGAGATCGTCGGCGTCGCCGAGTAGGCGGTCTCCTCGGTCGCGTCAGGCAGCGACGACGAGACGATCGACAGCGCCGCGTTCACCGTCAGCGTGTAGTTCTCGACGTCGGTCTTGCCGTTCGCGTCGGTGAGCGTGACCGCGACGTTGAAGTTGCCGGAGGCGGTCGGCGTGCCGGTCAGCGCGCCGGTGCTGGAGTTGATCGACATGCCCGCGGGCAGGCCGGTCGCGCTCCAGGCGAGTGGCGCCTTGCCGTTGGTGCCGGTGAAGCTCTGCGAGTAGTTCGGCGCGTTGCGCGTTGCGGCGGGCAGCGCACCGGGCGACGGCGAGGTGATCGACGGCAGGTTGAGGATCTGCAGGGTGTACGCCTCGGTGTCGGTGTCGTTGTTGGTGTCGGTCACGCGGATCGAGAACGACGAGTTGCCGGCGGTGGTCGGGTTGCCGCTGATCTGGCCGGTGCCGGTGTTGAGCGAGAGGCCCGCGGGCAGGCTGCCCGAGACGACCGACCAGGTGTAGGCCGGCGCACCGCCTGCCGCGGTCCACGTGCGCGAGTACGGATCGCCGACGTAGCCTTCGGGCGTCAGCGCGCCGGTCGCGGGCGAGGTGATGGTCGGCAGGTCGTAGACCGTGATCGAGTACGCGCGCTGCACGAACACCGCGTTGGCGTCGGTCACGCGCACCGTGAAGTTGGAGAGGCCGGTGCCGGTCGGCGTGCCCGAGATCGAGCCGGTGCCGGTGTTGAGCGACAGGCCTGCTGGCAATGAGCCGGCCGAAAGGCTCCACACGAGCGTGGGCTTGCCGCCGGTCGCGACGACGCTGACTGGCGTGTACGGCACGTTCTGCACGCCATCGGCGAGGGCGCCGGCGCCGGGCGACGTGATCTGCAGTGCGCTGTAGACGTTGATGGTGTACGCGCGCGTGTCGGTCAGCGCGCCGTTGTCGGTGACACGCACGGTGAACGAATAGTTGCCCGCCGTGCTCGGCGTGCCGCTGATGATGCCGGTGCCGGACGCGATGCTCAGGCCCGGCGGCAGCGAGCCCGCGCTGATGTCGAACACGTACGGCGTCGCGCCACCGATTGCATCTACGTCGGCGCCTGCCCACGCCGTGCCGACGTACCCATCCGCCAGCGCGCCGGCCGCGGGCGACGAGATCGTCACGGTGTCCTGGATCACCAGGCGGGTCGCGTTGCCGTAGCCGATGTCGATGCCGTCGGCGGTGGCGACGATCGTCTTGTTGGTGGTGTAGGCGCGGAAGTTGAGCGCGTTGTTGCCGGCATGCACGTCGACCTGCTGGCCCTGCGCGTTGGGGCCGTAGACGCGCCACTCGATGGTCAGCGCGTTGTTGCCGCTGTAGTTGAATGGCGTCTGCAGGGTGATCGTCGGGAAGAAGGTGTTGGCAGCGGTCGCGGCCCAGTTCACGGCACCGTCGTAGACCACCACTGACGCCACGGCGTCGTAGTTGTTGCCGTAGGTCGACGAGTAGGCGCCGGCAGCCTTGGTGCTCTCGCCCATCAGGATCACCATGCGCGGGTAGTCCAGCGCCGGGCGCGCCGTCGAAGGCATCACGCTGATGCCCGTGATCGTCCCGCCCATCGTGACCTGCGTCTTGTCGTAGCGGCCGAGGTACGCGCCTTCGGGGTTGCACCAGCCGAAGGGGATGACGTTGTTGCCATTGATGATGATGTCGATCGTCGGGTCGATCGTGACCGGGTACGCGGCGCCACGCATGAACGACGCCGGCGCCTCGATGCTCACGAGCCAGCCGTCACCGTCTGCCTCGATGCGCCACTGGCCGGTGATCTCGTTGCCGTCGGCATCGACCACCACCACCTCACCGAAGCGGTAGTAGACGTGCCCGTCCGGACTGATCACGGAGATGGTGCCCTGGCGCGTCATCGAGCCCGCGAACACCTGGTCGAACTGCGCGCCCGGCGGAAGCGTGACCTTCCACGTCGTGCCGAACCACGCGGCCGTGCTGGCCAGCTGCGGCTTCTGCGCGACAATCGTGTCGTGCTTGACGCGGCCCGGCAGCGGCGTGAAGACGTCGTCGGCGGCCGGCCAGGCAGCCGGGTACGACACCGCGCCGTTGCTCATCACGGCGGCGCTGTTGCTCGCGGCTTCGGAGTAGAGCACCGTGCCGGCGGCATCGCGCGACTGCATCGCGACCGGCGAGAACGTGATCGGCTGCGTGCCTTCGCGGTACACGCGGAACGCGTGGCCGGTGAGGTCAGCCGGGAAGTCAGCAATCAGCCCGCCGCCGGTGGCCTGCCAGGCGTAGCCCGATTCGGTGCCGGGCGCGAGGTCCGGCTGGACCGTCGGCGGCTGGGGCATTCCGCCAGGGATGATGTCGACGATGTGAATCTGCGGTTCGGCTTGAGGCGCCGGGTCGGCGGGCTGGCCGAAGGCGGCGACGGTCGCGGCGAGCAGGAACGCGCTGGCGAGCGCAACGTTAAAAATGTGTCGCAGGTTCATGTGTGAGCGGTGGCTGAACGTCTGGCGAGGGCGGGGGCGGGGAGGGGCGTGGGCCAGCCCGGCAGTGCAAGAATGCAGCTACAATCGTGATGATGCGGTGCACTGCGAGCGATCCACCTTGCGCCAAAAACGAAAAACCGGCAAGGAGAATCCGATTGGTCGCATTGGTACGTACCTCGCCATTGGCGTGCAAGTGGTGCGAGACGCCTGTTCAGTTGATTCGCCGGGTGCGGGTTCAGTGTACTTGTGGCTGACAGGCCGCCACCCCCGTTACGTCGCGTCGGCATCCTTGGGCGCGGCCACCACTCTCCGCACCAGCGCCGGGTCGAAGTAGTTCGCGTACATGCCGGCGTCGACGATCAGGTGCTGTGCCGTGATGCCGCTGCTGCGCGGGCTGAGCAGGAACGCCGCGGTGTTGGCCACTTCGTCGGTGCGCACGCCCTCCTTGCGGAAGGTCGCCTGCTCGGCAAACAGGTAGCTATCGAGGTAGCCGGGGATGCCAGCCGACGCGCTGGTCTTCAGCAGGCCGGGCGAGACGGCGTTGAACCGCACGCGCGAGAAGGTGGAAAACGAGCGCGCGAGGAACACGATCGCCGAGTCGAGCGCGGCCTTCACGGGCGCCATGTAGCCGTAGTTCTCGGCGGCCATCGTGGTCGTGCTGATGCTGATGGTGACCACCGACGCGTCGCGATCGAGCGACGGCCGCAGCGCGTTGCAGAGCGCCATCAGCGAGTAGCAACTGACGTTGACCGCCTGCAGGAAGTCGTCGCGCAACACCTCGTGGAACGGCTTGAGCCCGTCCGAGTAGTTGGCGAAGGCGATCGAGTGCACGAGGCCGTGCAGCGGCTCGCCGCCTTGCGCCACGGCCGCGGCCAGCGCGTCGATCTGCGCCTGGTGTTCGACGTCGCAGACGTGAACCTCGCTGGCCTCGCCGAACAGCTTCTTTACGGCGGCCGCGCGCTCCGCGGAGCGCACGGAGAAGATGACCGTCGCACAGGCTTCTTGCAGCACGCGCGCGATGTGCGTGGCCACGCTGCGCCGGTTGGCGACGCCAACGACGAGGATGCGCTTGCCGGCAAGTTGGAGGAAGTCGGTCGTCATGTGCCTGGTGCGAGGTCGTGAATGATCAGGAGAACAAGAGCCGCGACCGTAAGGGAGCGGATGTTCCGGGCGAGTCACTCACTTCGTGCCGGAGAGCGGCTCGCCACACCCGTAGCACAGCGTGGCCACGGCCGGGTTCTTGTAGCCGCACACCGCGCAGACGCGCGCCACGCCGCCGGAGTCCTTGATCTTCTGCGCCTCGGTACCGACCGCTGGCATGATGCCGCTGTCCGATGCCTTGCGCGGCGCGGGCGTGGGGGGCACCGCCTGCTGGCCATCCTCGGGCGGCGTGTAGCTCGGCAACTCCTCGGTCTCGGTCCCGGCCAGCGTCTCCAGCGCAGATGGCGGCAGCGGCTTGCCGGGGTTGCGGCGCATCCACAGTTCGCAGGCCAGCTCGAACACCTTGTCGGCCGCAAGGATCTCCTTGGAGATCAGGATCTCGCCGAGCTGGAACACGCCGATGCCTTCGCGGAACAGCTTGCGCTGGTACTTGAGCGCGATCGTGATCTCATCCTCGGTGAGGTAGCCCTTGTCGACCGCGATCGTTGCCAGCTCCTTGTCGTCGCGGCGCAGGCAGGAGTACTTGAACTCGAGCAGCAGGTCCTTCGCCTCGGCGTGCGTGATCAGCTTGCGCTCGTAGAGGATGAAGGTGAGCGGTTCTTTCACGCCGGTCTGCCGCAGGCGCTGGTCCTGCACGCGGAAGCAGGCGTCCAGGTCTTCCTGTGAGAGCACCCCGTTCTTGACGGCAATCTTGCCGAGGAACTGTTCGGGTGTAAGGGCAGCCATGTGGCGTCAGTCCGTTCAGCCCGTTCAATCCGGCAGGGCGTACTTGCTGCGCTTGAACAGCCAGCTGACGAGGTACCCGCGAGGGCTCTCGGCGCGCGCCGCCTCGCGGAACACAGGGATGGTGAGTCTAAAATCCTTCCCCAGCGAGTTCCATACCGACTCGTAGAGGTCGAGCCCGGCGATGTAGCGCACCAGCGAGAGCACCTTTGCATTGTCGAGCCGGATGCGCGGGAACCAGTCGTGCCACGACGTGCGGAACACGCCGGTGCGTCGGCCGGTCACGTACTCCTGCTGGTAGCGCACGAACACGTCCTGACGCTGGCAGAGCTTTTCCTCGTCGGAGATGTCGGACTCGTACAGCGCCTTGAGGTCGTCTCGCATCCGCTCGACCAGCGCGCTGAACGCATCCTTGTCGGCGAAGCGGTTGCGCGCCACGGTGAGGATCGCCGCGTCGGCGCCGTGCCGCTCCTCGAGGAACTGCAGCACGCCGTAGCGTTCGAAGAACGTTGCGAGGCTCTCGTTGAAGTCCGAGTCCGTCGGGTGGTAGGCGGTCGCGTGCAGCAACTCGTGGAAGATCAGCGCGGGCAGCTCGATCTCGTCCAGCGACAGCATCGGCGTGAACACCGGATCGGTGAACCAGCCCAGTGTGCTGAACGCCATCGTCGGCCCGGCCCCGGCGTCGTAGCCCTTCGCCTCGAGTTCGCGCTCGAGGTCGAGCGCCATCTTGCGGATGAAGAACCCCTTGTACGGCAGGTTGCCGACGACCGGGAAGTTGAACAGCACCGGTTCGAGCTTCGTCTTCTTCGCGGCCGTGACGACAAACGTCGGGTAGCGGTGCCGGCCGCCGGTCTCGAAATACACCGTGTAGTTGTCGTTCTCGACGAGGCCGAGCGACTCATGTGCGTAACGCCGGGCGACGCCGATCAGCTGCAGCCTGGCGACGTCATCCCGGAGTCGGGCGATGCGCGCCGGAATCTGCAGCTTCACGCTGTCGGGCGCCACCGGCGTGAGCCGTTCGAGCCGCCGCATCTCGCGTTCGCGCTGGTCGATCACCTCGGTGATCGGCCGCGAGCTGAAGATGATCTCGCCCTGCCCGGCGATGGCCTGCATGTAGTAGCAGCCGCTGAGCAGGGGTGCGGCAACGACGAGGAGAAGGAGGACGAGGAGCCGCGACCGACAGGGAGCGGGGGCAACCGGCGCCTTCATCGAGGCCTGCACCGCCCGCTTCATCGTGTCCGCTCGACCAACGCGCGGGATTCCCCGCTCCCTGTCGGTCGCGGCTCGTCCGACGTGCGGGTCGCTCGCGCTCGCGCTCATTCGCCGAGTGCCCCGGCCTCGCCGGACACCACGGTCGCGTTGCGGATCAGCTCCTGATCCACCATCTTGCGGAAGTCGTTCCAGCGCTGGTTCTGCAGCCGGCGCTCGAGCTCGTTCTGCACGTCGGGCCGGGAGAACGGCGCAAACCCGGACTGCGTCTTGCTGACCAGGAAGATCACCACGAGGTGCGTGTCGGTCTCGAGCACCTGCGACACCTGGCCCTCACGCGTGCGCCGGATCTCGGCCGCTTCCTCGGGCTTCTCCTTCGCCAGGTTCTCGAGTTCCTCGGGCTTGTCGCTGTAGCCCGGGAAGTACGCGCTGGCCAGCGCAACGAACGCGCGCTGCCGGTTGTACGACGCCATGCCCGCGTTGCCGCGCGCCTTGCGGTCAGCCTCGTCAAAGCGCGTCTGCAGTTCATCCATGAACTGCTTCGCCTGCTTGCGCTGCTTGTTCTTTTCCTCGCTTGAATCGAGCAACAGCGGGAAGCGCACGCGGAACAACTTCACGCCGGTCGTCTCCTCGATCGGCTGGCGCAGGTACTCGGCCTGCTTCTCGGCCGGCGTCACATCGAACGACACGCCGAGCCGCTCGTCGGGCACCACACCCATGAACTGCACGACGCGCATCGCTTCGATCTGGTCACGCACCTGCTCCTCGAAGTCGAA
>JBFWQT010000198.1:0-11399 GCA_050249295.1 Planctomycetota bacterium | reverse complement strand
GCACGCTACCTCATTGGGGAAGGAAGAGGATTGGACACAGAGAACACGGAGGGCACGGAGTCGTACGTGAGGCCTCGAACTGGCTCGCCCCGTCTTCGTCGTCTGTGTCCGATCAGCAAGAGGGGCAAGGGCAAGGGCAAGGGCAAGGGCAAGGGCAAGGGCAAGGGCAAGGCAGGCCGCCAACAAGGAGACCCGGATTCATACTCGCGGGCATACTTTTCTGTTTGACAAGTTGATTTCAAGCGGTATTATTCAATGTGGTGAGCTGCCGGCCGGCCGTATCGGAGCTGGTCGGGCCACCAAGCTGACCGGGCGAATTGCGTGCCGGGTGCCGCGCCTGTTGAGCGCCCCATGATCGCCGTCGCGAAGTTTTGACGACCTCGCGGCCGTGATCCCTTGCACCACGCACGCGCCGCCCCTGCGGAGAGATTGCAGACCCAGCCCGGAAGCCGGGACCGCTGACGGTCCGTATCGCGTCGCGACTGCGCGAGCAGCGTGATTCGCGATTCGCGATCGTCAGTGGGTTCCAGGCTTGCAAGCCCGACGCGAAGCGCAGCGGAGCGAGGGACGCAATCGGAGTCCTCAACCGAAGTCATTACCCCTCCGGGGACTGACGTCCCCGGCTCGCCCGGGTGAATGGACCGTCCTTGGATGCTTGAAGGCGCCCATACAAGCCTTCTCTCAACTTCACTCACGTTCAAAAACGCACAGAAACGCACAACAATGACTACCACCGACCCCAACAACACCAAGCCCACGTCGAATGCGCGAATCGAAGCCAATCGCCGCAACGCGCAGCGCTCCACCGGCCCCCGCACGGCCGCTGGCAAGGAACGCTCCAGCCGCAACGGCTGGCGCCACGGCCTGACCGCCACCAATGTTGTGGCGCCTGGCGAGGACGCCGCCGCCTTCGATCACTACCGCCTCGACATGCGCCTCTCGCTCCAGCCCGCCAATTCCATGGAGGAGGATCTCGTCGAGCGCATCGTCGTCACCGGCTGGAAGCGCCGCCGGCTCGAAGCCTGGGAGCAGCGCGTGTTCAACGGCGACGGGTTCAACCAGCGCGAGTTCGACAACCTGCTCCGCTACCGCCGCACGATCGACCGCGAGTACCACGCGAGCGTGGCCGACCTCGACCGCATGCAGAAGAACCGTGATCGTGCGAACCGCATCGAGAGCGAGGGCAAGATGGTCGAGTGGTCGGAAGGCAAGGAGACCACGCCGTTCTCGCTGAAGCAGTCGGTGGCCTTCATGATGATGTTGTTCGCCAAGGTGCGCCGCGACCGACTCAAGAGGGACCGCGACGCCCACGGCCCGCAACCCGCGCGACCCGCCGCCGTACCCGCCGCCGCCGAACCGGCTCCGGTGGCTAATCCGAAGCCCGAGGAGGAGGTTGACGAGACGAACCCATTCAACCGCATGGTGCTCGACATGCCCGGCGTCCGTCGTGAGGATTGCCTCGTTGCGCCGGGTGGTTTGCTCATTCCGCCGATGCCCGCATGACGTGAAACCAGCGAGTGGTGCCACGTGTGGTGCAGGCTTCCAGCCTGCATCCGGTGTGGTGCAGGCTTCCAGCCTGCTCCGGGCTCACCGTCCGCCTGTGCATTCCTGGCCTCTCACCCCTTGCCCCTCTCACCCCTTGCCCCAGCTGATCGGACACACAGACGACGAAGACACGGAGAAGCCCACTCGCTCGACTCCGGCTCTGTGTTCTCTGTGTTCTCTGTGTCCAATCTTCTTCCTTCCATGTTGATGCACGCGATCGCCACGCGATGGCGGGCAAGGGCAAGGGCAAGGGCAAGGGCAAGGGCAAGGTGTGAAGGGGGCAAGGGCAAGGGCTTGCAACCGCCGCGCATCAGCGCCGCGCCAACAACGACAGAGGCATGCCGGGTGCGGTGGCATGGTTGACTTGGCGCGGGTGGGCGGCGACACTCGTGATGAAAGCGTTTTGCTGTCGGGATCAACCCACGGGAATGCCTGCAAATCCGGACGAATGGGGGGAGAGTGCCTACTCCGGTGCCGAAGATCCGGCGCACGGAAAGGCTGACGGTCCGCCCGACAAGCCGGATGCAGATGCCGACGCCAACGACGACAGCGCGGTGCTGCTGCCGCCGCCCGAGGACGATAGTGGCCACACGGTGATGCTCTCGAAGCCGGTCTACCCCGGCACGTCCAAGTTGCCGCCGCTGCACCCCGAGCCCGACAACGACGGCTGGGACGGCCCGGCCGCCTCCGACAGCACCGGCCTCGTGCCCGAGGACGACAACGACAGCCCGGAGTGGGCGCAGACGCTCGTGCTCGATTCGCCGAGCAGCATGAACTCCGCCGGCACCGGCCGTCGCGGCCCCGGCGACATCGACTCGGCGATCCGCATCGGCACACGCACCACGTTCGTCGACCCGCCCGATGGTGGGCCGCCGGCGCGCATCCCCGACCTGTTCGGCTTCAACGAGCCGTCCGACGTGCCGGAGGATTCGCTGAAGACTCTGGTCGATCCGCCCGAAGACGCACTCAAGACGCTGGTCGATCCGCCGGACTCGTCGAATCCGCCGGAGGACGCGCTCAAGACGCTGGTCGATCCGCCGCCGACCGCGCCGCTGGACTCGCTGAAGACGCTCGTCGACAGCGACCTCGGCGACTTCGACGGCAACCTCGACGACGACAACCAGATGACGCTCGTGGATCCGCCCGACGCGGACACACTGCGCAAGATGGTCTCGAATGTCGACGCCGAGGCGGCGAAGGCTACCGCCAAGCCGAGCAACGGCGACGACTTCTTCAACAACTTCACGGTCACCGCCGACACCCGCAAGCAGCCCGGCGCCGCGGCATCCGCCTCGAAGTCGGCCGACGAGTTCTTCGACTCGTTCTCGGTCAGCGCGACGAAGAAGAACGACGACAACAAGTCGAGCAAGTCGGGCGACGACTTCTTCAACAACTTCTCGGTCAGCGCCGAGAAGAAAACCGCCTCCGGCAGCGCGGCCGACGACGACTTCTTCAGCGGCGGCTTCACGGTCAAGGCCGACCTCGAGAAGTCGCACCGCGGCTACGGCTACGACGATGACGACGACGACGAGCCCGAGCCGTTGCCCGACGACCTCGACAAGGCGGCGCTCGCGCTGATCATCGAAGGCGGGAGCTCGAACGGCGACGACGACTCGGCGTGGCTCGACTTCATGCCGGCCGGCGAACTCTCGCGCGCGACCAACCCGCTGTCGACCTCGGCGTTGCTCGAACTGGGCGGCGGCGGCAGCGACACGGCTGACCAGGCCGAGCTCGAGGCACTGCGATCGGTGATGGGCTCGAGCCCGGCGCGCCAGTGGGATGCGCCGGCGCAAGAGATGATCGAGACCACGACGTGGGAGGTGAGCAACCCCGGCGCCGGCATCGACAGCGAGATCACGCGGGCGATCGGTCATGGCGCGCCGCCGCCTCCGCCGCCGATCCGCAGCACGCCGCCTGCGCCTCCACCTGCACCGTTGCAGCCGGCCGCGCCGTTGCCCACCTGGGGCTACGAGACGACCACCGGCATCAACATCTACGACGACGCACCGGCGTTCATCATGGAGGCGATCACGCCGCACACCCGCGTGCTGGCGCTGGCCACGGTCATGCCGCGGCTCGATCGCCGGCCCGTCGATCGCACGCACGGGTTGCGCCTGACTGACGAGGGCCCCGCCTGGATCGCCGAGCCCGCGCTCGACGAGAACGGCGAGGTGCCGGACTACGACGCGTTCAACGAGGACACCACCGTCACCGGCGAGCTGCCGCCCGGCTGGCGTTCGATCATCCAGAACCTGCGCGCCGCCGGCCACGAGACGATCATTGCGCCCGAGCCGCCGCAGGTGCCCGCCTCCACGGGCCGCCACCAGACCGGCGCGCGTCAGGCCGACACCACCTGGCACGAGAACGCCGCGCTGCGCCGCATCACCGAGGCGCTCGGCGCCGACGGGCACGACGCGGGCGACAACGACCTGACCGTGACCGACAGCGATCTCGACGGCGACACGCTGACCGATCGCGACACGCTGACCGACGACAGCGGCGTTTCGCCGTTCTCCGATCAGGCGCCGCCGGTCGGCACGCCCGGAACGCCCGGCACGGAGTCCGACAGCGCGTCGGCATCCGGCAGCGGCAGCGACACCGGCGAGGTTGCCGAGGGCGACATCGCGACCGCGACGGATCAGCCGCTGTTGATGGCGCCGATCGAGGAGATTTCCTGGGAGTCGGAGTCGCCGTCTGACGTGGCCGCGACCGGCCGCAACCGCACGCGCGTGCTGCAGCCCGGCGACGGCACACCGTTGATTGACCTGCCGGCGTCCGGCCCCGCCGGCCAGGCCGACGACCTCTTCCCGCATCTGCAGGCCGCCGACTTCCTCGCGCCGACCACCACGCAGGTGATGCGCGAAGTGCAGGCCGTCACCTCCGGCGTAACCGACCGCTACGCGCAGCTCGAGCGCGAAGTGGACGTGCTGCGCGAGAAGTACCAGCAGTTGCTCGATTCGTACGAGCGCATCCGCGGCGCCGTGCGGCTCGCCAAGGCGTACCAGCAGCAGATGCTGCCCGAGCCGCCGCGCGACCAGGCCGGCATCGAGATCGGCGTGCTCTACAAGCCGGCCGAGCATGTCAGCGGCGACTTCTACGACTTCATCACGCTGACGCCCGAACGCTACGCGGTCACCATCGGCGACATCAGCGGCCACGGCATTGCGCCCGCGCTGATCATGACGGTCTGCCGCAAGGTGCTGCACCTGTTCCTCGACCAGGGCCTGGACGCGGCCACCGCGCTGCACCGCACCAACCAGGTGATCTGCCGCGACTTGCCGGCCGCGACGTTCATCACGGCCATCGCATCGGTGATTGACCTGGGCGCGCGCACCTTCACGTTCGCGCGTGCCGGCCACCCGGCGCCGCTGATCTTCAACCCGCGCGAGCGCGGCGCCGACCCGATCGAGCCCAACCCGCGCGGCATGGCCATCGGCATGGACCCCGGCCCGATCTTCAATCGCACCGTCGCCAACGAGACCGTCGAGCTCAAGCCCAACGATCTGATCGTCCTCTACTCCGACGGCGTGATCGAGATTTCCGACAAGCGCGGCGAGCAGTTCGGCCGCAACCGCTTCATCGAGTTGATCACCGAGTTCGGCTACGGCACCGTGCCGTTCCTGATGCGCAAGATCGGCAACACGCTGCAGTCGTACCGTGCCGGCAGCAACCAGGACGACGACGTATCGGTGGTCGTCATCAAGGTGCTCTCCGAGCAGTCGCCGGAGACGGTGCTGAAGCGCAAGTCGGAGCAGCGCGGCGACAGTTCCAACCGCCTGTCCACATCCGGTGAGTGATCAACCTCCTGTGCCTGCGCCCGGGCCGACCGGTGCGAGCAATGCGCGGCCGCCGCGTGGTCCGTTGTCGCCGCAGGACCGGCGCGCACTGTTCATCATCGTGGTGCTGTTCGACATGGTCGCGTTGCTCGCCATCTCGCCGTTGACGGAGTGGTGCCGGTCGCGGTCGCCGGCCTTCGGCGGTGTGCGCACGCATCCCGACCTGTTCTGGCTCTACTGGTGGATTGCGTGTGTCGCCTTCGAGGCAATCTGCGTGTTGTGCCTCGTTGTCGCCCTGGTCTGGTGGATCGTGGCCTGGCGGCGCCGACCGTGAGCGTCTGCAGCCGCCTCGCGTCGGACCGCAAGCTGTGGTTGCAAGCCCGACGCGAGGCCCAGCCGAGCGAGGGACGCAATCGAGAGTGCCCGGAGGACGGCCACCCTGAGCTGCGGCGATACACCGGTGGCCAGCTCACGTGGCCGCTTGCGTCGCGCGACGCTCTGACCGGGAGGGCGCCTGGCGAAATCCAGAGCCGCCGAACCGGCACCCTACGCGCCGCCGAAGACATCCACGTCGCGGAACCGGCACGTCGGCGTCGCGTGGCCCACCTTGATGATCTGGTTCGGCTCGCCTTTGCCGCAGAACGGCGTGCCCATCACCTCGAACGTGCTCGCGTCGCCGACGCCGGCCAGGCTGCGCCAGAAGGTCGAGCTGATGCCGCGGTAGTTCGGGTTCTTCACCACCGTCGTCAGCTTGCCGTCTTCAATCAGCTGGCCCCACTCGCAGCCGAACTGGAACTTGTTGCGGCTGTCGTCGATGCTCCACGAGCAGTTGGTCTTCATGAACACGCCACGCTCGATGCCGGCGATCAGCTCGGCCAGCGACTTGTCGCCGACCTCCAGGTTGAGGTTGGCCATGCGGTCGATCGGCGGGCGGTTCCACGAGGTGCTGCGCGAGCACGCTACGCCGGGCACGCCGAGGCGACGCTGGCTGGCGGCGCTGCCGAGGCCAGCCTGGAGGATGCCATGCCGGATCAGGTAGACCTTCTCGGCCTTCACGCCTTCGTCGTCAAAGCCGTACGCGGCGAACTCGCCGGGCACGGTCGGATCGAACGTGATGTTGAGCAGGTCGGAGCCGTAGCGGTACGTGCCGAACATGTCCGGGGTGACGAAGCTGGTCCCGGCGTAGTTGCGCTCGTCGCCGAGGATGCGGTCGAGTTCGAGCGGGTGGCCGATGCTCTCGTGGATCTGCAGGATCATCTGGCCGGGATCGAGCAGCACGCTCAACGTGCCGGTCGGGCAGTTGGGCGCGTCGAGCAGTTGCAGCGCCTCGGCCACCACCGTCGTCGGCGCGTCGGCGAAGCGCACATCGTCGAGCACCTCGAGGCCGCCCTGCCGGCAGTAGCCGCGACCGCCGAAGGTGCGGGTGACGGTGTCGCTGCCGCGGTTGGCGGTGGCCGAGAGGTTGGGCACAATCAGCGAGAAGCGCTGGCGCACCTCGCCCTCGGCGTCGCCGCCGGCACCGCCGGAGCGATCAATCGTGAACTGCGCGGTCTCGCAGTCGGTGTGCCAGAGCGAGGCTTCCCAGTCGACGATGCGGTTGTCGCGGTCGTCGCGCTTGAGGTCGGCCGAGAGCTTGCCGAGCAGCGCGATCTTGTCGGCGAGGCTGGTGTCGTTCCAGCGCTGGCGCACCGGGCTCTCGTAGCTGCCGTTGGGCGGCGCGGGCCGCATCTCGCGGCGCGTCATGTCGTCGACCACGCGACCCCTGCTGCGGGCCGCCCACTCGCGCGCCTGTGCCAGCGCCGCGCGCAGACCGTTGGCGCTGGTGTCGGACGTGGCCGCGTAGCCGAGGCCGCCGGCTTCGATCACGGTGACCATCACGCCGGCGTCGTCGCTGGTCTTGATCGGTTGCAGCACGTTCTGCCGCACCGAGAGCATCTCATCGACGGTGCGCATGTAGCGCAGCGAGCAGAACTCCGGCCCGGCCGGCACTGCGTCGCGAAAGCGGGAGATCAGCGCGCTGTCCATCGTCGTGCGTCCTCGGCAGGGCGTTCGTGGTCCAGGCTGTTGTACCCGCGGCCGGGCCGGGCGTCAGGTCTTGCGTTCGCGCCACAGTCGGCGCGCGACGACGATCTGCCCGGCGTGCCAGATGTCGTGTCGCGTGCACGTGACCACGAACTCGGCGGCCGTCACGCCGTTGGGCACCAGCCGGGCGAGATCGGACTCGCCGAGCGCGGCAATCGCGGCACGTTGCGCGGCGTGCGCGTCGCGCAGTCCGGAGAGTTCATCATCGAGCGTTTCGCACGGCTCGCGCGGGACTTCGGGCGGCCGGTCGGGCTTGCCGATCGCGCGCAGCATGGCGGTGTAGTAGCGCTTGCAATGCGCGATGTGCGCCACCTGCCAGCGCACCGAGCCGGGCAGCGGCCAGCCTTCCTCGCGCGGCACCTTGCGGTAGGCCGCGGCCTGCCAGTCGGCCTCGGCCTCGGTCAGGCCGGCCACGGCGTCGTAGAGGCACTCCCAGTCGTGGCGCCACGCGTGATCGAATTCCATCAACAGGATGTCGGTTGCTTTCATCGGGTGTCTCGCTCAACGCTTTGCAGGTTCGATGATCAGCCGCGCACCGGCCGAGCAGGTGATGGCGCAGTTGGTCACACAACGGCGGATCTCGATTGTGGCATTGCCGGTGGCATGCACCGCGCCGGCAATCTCGCAGCGCTCGAGCACGATGTGCGAGTGGTCGCGCGCCACGATCAGGCCGGCGACGCGGCTTCCGGTCAGGCGGATCATGCTGTTGCCGTTGGCGCAGATCGCGGCCTGGTCGCAGGCCGACTTGTCGAGCTCGACGCTGCTGTCGTCGAAGGTCATGATCCCCGCGACGGCGCAATCATCGAGGCGGACGCGCGCCTCGTCGTGCGCGATGAGGCCCCACGTCGGCGAATTGCACTCGCTGAAGCGCAGGATCCGGTCGGCCAGCGTGAGCGTGTAGCGGTCGAGCGATCGGCCGCTGCGGAACTCGCTGATGGTGTGCGAGGCCTTGCCGTCGAACGCGCCGCCGGCCGACGAGAGCGTGCTCTGCTTCACGCTGCCGCCCGCGCCGACTGCCGCCAGCACGGTCCACTGCACGTTGCTGCAGTTGCGCAGCTTGACGTCGAGGCCGGTGGCGAGCTTGAAGTTGGCGATCTCCTTGCCATCGGGCAGCACGAGTTCGCCCGAGAACTCCTTGCCGAGTTCGAGCAGCACGCGCAGGCCGTTCGCGCCGGTGGCGGAGAACGTTGCGCCGCGACCGACGCAGAACTCGCCGGGTGCAGTCACGGTGTCGAGCGTCGCCTCGGTGCCGGCCGCCATGTGCGCCGACACGCTGCCGACGAACGTGACGTCGTTGGCCGCGAACGACGACTGCCCGCGCTGGTCGAGCAGCAGGGCACCCGGCGTGATGAACGTCGTGCCGCGCAGCTTCGCGCTGCTCTTGCCGAGCAGGCGGATGCAGTGCTGGTACGCGTGATGCTGCGGGATCGCGATCACGCCGTCGCCGAAGTCGAGCTTGCCGTCCTCGACGATGATGTCGCCGTGGATCGCGGCGCGCGGCGCGCTGATCTTGAGCGTGGCGCCGCCGCGCACGGTGATGTTGCCGTGGTGCGTGCGGTTCTTCGTGATCGTCTCGTTCTTGTCGAGCACGAGGTCGCCGCTGGTGGTGTCGAGCTTGTTGAGCACGATGCCGATGCTGCGGATGCGGAACAGGTTGGTGCCCTGACCGCCGCCGCTGAGTGGCGCCGCGTCGAGCACGCCGACACCGACGCCGAGCCGGCCGGGGTCGAGCTTGTCCTTCTTCACGGCCGACCCCTGCGAGAGCTTGAAGTCGGCCGGCTTGACGCGAATGGTCTCCCAGCTGCCGGCCGCGACCTTGATCGGCGCAAGGAAGCCGGCGCCGTCGAGGTCGCGCACGAAGACCATCGCGTCGATCGCGACCTGCGACTGCACGGCGAGCTGCAGTTCGAGCATGCCGGTGAGCAGCGCCTCGGTGTTCATCAGTCCGCCGAGCGAGTTGCGCGCGTACTGCATCGCGACCGAATCCTCGACGGTGCCCATGTCGAAGTTGGCCGGCGGGCTCTCGGTGCGGAAGTCAGTCAGCCGCCACCCGGCCGAGCTGTCGCAGGCGATGGTCTCGATGTCATCGGCGGTCGCAACTCCGACCGGCAGCATCAGGTACAGGCAGAGCAGGGCGAGAACGAATGGGGCGGTTCGCATGGCAATCGGGGGTCGGGGCAGCGATTGGCGCAGCAGTATCTGCACTCGCCGCGCGGGCGGGGTTCGGCGATCCGGTGTGTGCACCGATCATGCGCGCTCACCGTACAGCGCGTCCAGCCTCTCGACGACCCGCGCCTGCGAGAACCCGGCCAGGTCGGCGGCCGGATAGTGGAAGGCGCGGGCCACGCCGTCCACGATCACCGCGATGAACACGCCGTCGGCGGCGATCGTGACGTCTTCGACGCACAGGTTCCGGTACAGCACCGGATGCACCGAATCCGCACTGCCGACGTGCACGCCCTCCGCATCGAACGCCACCGCTACCGTGCTGCGCCACATCGCGGTGACCGTCGCCCAGATCATGCTGGCGAGCACGGCGCACGCGACGACGAGCATCGCGACGTCCCTGAGATAGTCGGCGACACCCCACGGCTGCGCATGCCCCCGCAGCGCGCAGAGAACCGCCCCCGGAACAAGCAGATAGAGCGTCATAGGCCGCACTGGCACATGCCACGCGTGCCGCAGGCTCGCCTTCCAGCTCCATCGAATGGCAAGTCCTGCAGTCATTGCACCACCGGGTTGCAGGTCGGCGGTCGCCGGCTTTCAGCCGCGCAGGTTCAGCAGCATCGCCACCTTCTCGCTGATGCGGGCGGCGTCTTCGGGGTTGTCGCTGGTGTAGCGGACAATCGCAATGTCTTCGGGGCGGACCTCGCCGCCGTGCGAGAGGAAGGCGTGCGTGCGGATCAGCTTGTAGAGCTTGATCACCTTGCGGTCCGAGATGCGGACGCGGTCTTCCTTCTCCAGCGTGCGCACCAGGCCGCGGAAGAGATTGAACGGTCCCTCGCCGAAGAACATCTTGCGGTCGTGCTCGATGAAGTCGAAGTCGGGCTCGGCCGTCTCACCGGTCAGGCCGGCCATGCGGCGCTCGATCCACGCCTTGATCTTGAGGAAGTCGTCGAGCTGGCAGAAGTTGGCCCACGGGCGTTCGCCGAAGGTGCGGTACACCTCGTTGCGCAGGCCGTGCGTGATCAGCGAATCGAAGTGGTCCTCGCGCACCGGCGTGCACGGCACCTTGACGATGAAGCGGTCCTTCAGCGCGTCGAGCTCGGACAGCTCCGGAATGCTGTTGGTGGCTGCGAAGAAGACACTCAGCTTCACGCGGGTCGGCACGCCGTTCTGGTAGAACTTGCGCTCGTTGAGCACGGTCAGCAGCGTGTTGAGAATCGCGCTGTTGCTCTTGAAGATCTCGTCGAGGAACACGACGCGCGCCTCCGGCAGCTTGCCCGACACGCGGCGGATGTAGTCGCCTTCCTTCAGCCGGTTGATGTCGATCGGGCCGAGGATCTCGTTCGGCTCCGTGAACTTCGTCAGCATGTACTCGAAGTACTCGTCGCCCGGCACAGCCGCGCACTCGGCGAACTTCACCACGAGGTCGGACTTGGCCGTGCCCGGCTCGCCGACCAGCAGCAGCGGCTCGCCGGCGGCCGCGCAGACGAACATCATGCGGATGACTTCGTCCTTGCCGACGAAGAAGCGCGAGAGGGCCTGGCGCGCGCGTTCGAGGCGCTGGCGGCAGCCGTCGATCTCGGCGGAGAGGTCGGCGAATTGCCAGCGCGCCTCGTCGGCGAGGTCGGATGCGCCGGGTGCGCGGGCGGCACTCGATGCGCCGGTAGTTCCAGAGCCGTTGTCGCGCGTCATTCGGGATGGCCGTCGGGGTCGCGTTGCGTTGCGTTGCGTCGGTTGCGGCTGTGTGGCCGATTGCCGGCAGGTTGGTCAGTATAGTCCGGAGCGCGGCGCGTGGACACCGGTCTGCCGGGTGCATCGGCACGACGAGCC
>JBFWQT010000197.1:0-11583 GCA_050249295.1 Planctomycetota bacterium | reverse complement strand
GCCGACGACCAGGTGCGAGCCGGAACTGGCGGTTGCATGACGGCATTGACCAGTGATCGCGTCGCGAAGGCGAGCGACGGAACGGCCTCGGATCGGGGGTCGGCGCGGACGGTCCGTGTCACGGCAATCGCTGGGCGATGCCGGGAAGATCGTATTAAGCGCGGCCTGCAAGTAACTTCGCGTTCCCGATGAACGACAGACGAACGGACGGCTGATCATGGCGATCGAGTTCTATTCCACGCGCGGCCCGCACGGCTGCTTCAGCAACTTCAGCCGGCACCCGATCACCATCGATGGCGAGACGTGGCCGACCACCGAGCACTACTTCCAGGCGATGAAGTTCCCGGACGACGCCGACCGCCGGGCACGCATCCGCACGGCGAAGACGCCGGCCGACTGCAAGAAGGTCGCGTGGGAGAAGGGCGTGCCGATCCGCGCCGACTGGGACACGCACCGGCTGGAGGTGATGCGCGTCGCATTGCGCGCGAAGTTCACGCAGCACGACGACGCCCGCGAGACGCTGCTTGGCACCGGGGACGAGGAACTCGTCGAGCACACCTCGAAGGACCGCTACTGGGGCGACGGCGGCGACGGCAGCGGCCAGAACATGCTAGGCAAGATGCTGATGGAGTTGCGCGACGCGCTGCGCAACGAGTAGTGGTAGCGCATGCCGACTGCCGCGCGACAACATCATCATCATCACTGGTGGCCCGACCTGCAGCGCGAGTTGCTGGCCAACGGCGCGGCGGTCGTCGGTGCGGCCGACGTCGCGGCCACTGTGGCGGCCAGCGAGTGGCACGAAGTGGAGCTGCGCCTGCGCGAGTGGACCGCTCGCGGCGAGCACGGCGTGATGACCTGGCTGGCCGAGCCCGACCTGATCCGCCAGCGCGTCGATCCGCGCACGCGCTACCCGTGGATCCGCTCGGCGATCGTCGCGGCCTTCCCCTACAACACGCTGCCCGATCGCGAGAGCGTGTTCAGCCTTGGCCAGGGCGTGGTGCCGGGCAGCGAGGGCCGCGCGAAGATCAGCCGGTATGCGCACGGCCTCGACTATCACCGCACGGTGGCGCGCCGCATCAAGCTGGCAAAACTGCGCGTGCTGGCGCGGCACACCCGGCTGCAACTGCGCTGGTATCTCGACACCGGGCCGGTGCTGGAACGGCAATGGGCAGAGCGCGCCGGCATCGGATGGCTCGGCAAGCACTCGCTGCTGATCCACCCGCGGCTCGGCTCGTGGTTCTTTCTGGCCGTGATGTTCTGCAGTGAGGTTCCGCCGGACGACGCGTTCCTGCCGGCGGTGCCGGACCACTGCGGCACCTGCACGGCCTGCATTGATGCCTGCCCGACGGCGGCGCTGGATGGGCAGGGCAAGGTCGATGCGCGCCGCTGCATCTCGTACCTGACGATCGAGGACCCGGACCCGGCGCCGGCACTGCTGGCCGCGCACCACAACGGGTGGATGCTCGGCTGCGACATCTGCCAGCAGGTCTGCCCGTGGAATCGCAAGGCGCCGGACGATGCGGACGCCGGCGACTTTGCTCCGCTGCCGGCGCTCGCGGCGCTGGGTGTGGATGAGTTCCTGGCGATGCAGGAGGATCGCTTCCGCGAGTTGTTCCGTCGCACGTCGCTGTTCCGTCCGCGCGTGGAGAAGCTGCACGCGACGTTGCGACTGGTGACGGGTCGGCAGGAGCCGCGACCGTCAGTTGGGGAACGAGAGCCGCGACCGTGAGGGAGCGGATGTACTGGAGTGCGCGATCGTCGTCACGACCCTGTCGGCACGAAATGGAATTCCGATTCCGGGCGAGCCGGGGGTGCAAGCCCCCACGGCGCTAAAGCAAGAGCCGCGAGCGCAAGCGAGTCGGGCCCCGTTGGGGTCACGCCTGCAAGCCCACCGTTTGAACGCTGACAAGCGCGTTCACGAAACCTCCGACGGTTGATCCGTAACCCGGGGCCCCCGGGGGCCCGCTCGCTCGCGCTCGCGGCTCTTAATGTTAGCGCCCATCGGGCTTACACCCCCGGCTCGCCCGGAATCGGAATTCCCGGACTGGCCCTGATGGTCGCGGCTCTTGTTCCGTCGCAACCGGTCGCGGCTCCTTGGTAGAGTGCAACGCTCCCGCTCGCACCGGAGAGGAACGCATGCCACCACCCACTCGCGGAGCACGCCGCCCGCAGACCTCGCGCGGCGGGGGTCGCCGTGCACCGGCGAAGTCTTCTGGCGGCAACGGCGCCGTCATCGGCGCGGTGATCGGCGGCGTCGCCCTGCTGCTGATCGTCGGCGTGATGATGATGAACAGCGGCAAGCCGCGTACCACCGCCAACAACAACGACGACGATCGACGCGCATCGAACAGCTCGCTGCCATCCAACTCGCACACGCCCGCCGCCGACATCCCGCGACCGCCGGCCAATCATCCGCCGCTCGGCCTGGTACCGTGGCCGCCGGAGAAGCCGGTGCGCAACCTCGTCGTGTACCTCGACGCCGGCGTGACCGACGCGCTGCTCACGCAGGCCGACGCGCTGGTGGAGGAAGCAGCCGCGCGCGATCACGCCAGCGACGTTGCGGCGCTGAAGGCGGCCAGTCGCGAGCAACTCAAGAAGGTCGTGCCGTTGCTCGCGCGTTTGCACCAGATGCTGGCCGCGGCCGCGCCCTCGCCGGCCAAAGCGCTCGAAGCCGAGGCGATTCTCACGGCCAAGGCCGGGGGCGTACCGACGCTGATCCACACGAAGCCGGACACGATCCAGGAACCTGATCTGCAACGCGCCGTGGACTACGCGATCCGCGTCGTCGGCCAGTAACCAGCGATCGCCATGATCACGACACTGCACCGTAGTTTGCTGCTCGCGCTGCTCGCGCTGATCGTCGCGCCCGCCGCCGCGGCCACTGCCGCCGAGACCGACACCGCGCACTACCACATCGTGACTGTCGGCGAGCGTGCGGACGCCGACGCCGCGGAGTTCGGCCGGATGCTCGAGCAGGCGTACCCGATCTACCGCGCGCACTTCGACAATCGCGAACCGAAGCTCGGCCGCAACGAGAAGCTGCAGGTGTACTTCGCCGACACGCTGGCCGACTTCCAGGCCGAGATGAAGCGCCACAACCTGCCGGAGCTGAGCTCGGGCGGCTACTACGCGCCGGACAACAAGGTGGCGTACCTCTGGCGCCAGCCGCAGGACTACGACACGCGGGCGCTGGTGATGCACGAGTGCGCGCACCAGTTCCACTTCCTCGCGTGCTGCAACAACAAGAACCCCGGCGTTGCCTGGTACGTGGAGGGCGTGGCCGACTACCTCAGCAATCACCTGTGGGACGGCGAGCACCTCGTGGCGCCGGCCAATCCGTGGGTCACGCCGAAGGACAACACGCGCGTCGCGCTGAGTTCGTTCGCGGCCGGGCACGTGACGGTGGAGACGCTGGTGGCCGACAAGGCCGGCAGCTACCCGGAGCGCTGGGCCTTCTACCGCTGGCTCGCGCTCGGCGACGACGGCAAGGTGTGGCGCCGCTTCTCGCGCATCGCCCGGCAGATCGACGCGGGCGGCTGGAACGAGGACGTGTTCATCCGCACCGTGTGCGGTGGGCGCGGAGCGGCAGGCGCGCAGAAGATCCAGGAGCAGTTCCTCGCCTGGCTGCGCAACGATCAGCAGCCGATGCAGCAGGTGTGGTGCTTCTGGCAGCACATCGCGGACGGCAAGATCATCGTGCGCAGCCCCACCGTCGGCCTGTGCCCGCTGAAGCAGCCCGCTGCGCGGCTCTGCGCGACCGTGGACCCGCCGGCCGAGGGCGCGTGGAAGGCTGGCCTGATCGTCAGCTTTGCCGACGCGAAGAACTTCCGCATCGCGTATGTGGATTCGGCCGCGAACAAGTTGCGCGTGCACCGCTACGAGGATGGCAGCTGGGTGATCGAGCAGACGCTGGATCTGGCCGCGCGACCGCCGTCCACGCCGGTGAAGATCGAGGCCACGCGCCTGGCCGACGCGCCCGGCAAGCTGCAGGTCCGCGTGAACGGCCACAACGTGGTGCAACTCGACGAGCCCGACGGCGCGCGCCTCGGCCTGATGGTCGACGGCTGCAACGCGCGGTTCAGCGATGTGCAGTGGTGGGACACGCTGCCGCCGGCCGACGACGAGGCCGACGGTGACGGCGAGAGGAAGAAGAAGTAGTGGTCGCGCGCGGCAGGTGCTCACTCGCCGAGATGCAGACGGCGCAGCTTCGTCACCGTGTCGGCATTCGGCCCCGCGATCCGCAGCGCCTCATCGAACGCGGCTACCGCCTCGGCGCGGCGACCGGCCGACGCGAGTGCTGCGCCATGATAGGCCCACACCCACCACACATCGGGATTCAGCTTCACGGCGCGCGCGGTGTCGATCAGCGCATTCGCGACGTCGCCGGCCGAACGCCGCGCCTCGCCGCGAGCCGCCCACAGCTGGCCGTTGTCGGGTGCGAGTTCCGCGCCGGCCGTGGCGTCTTCAATCGCGCCAGCGAAGTCGCGCCGGTCGCGTCGCAGCGACGAGCGCATCAGGCGCGCCGCGACATCCTTCGGCGACGCCTCCACCAGCGCATCCAGGTCGGCCAGCGCCTCGTCCTTGCGGGCCAGCGCGAGCAGCGCCGTGGCGCGCAGCAGACGTGCCACGTGGTAGTCCGGGTTCGCATCGAGCGCGCGCGTGAGGTCGGCGATCGCCTCCTGATGCCGCGCCTGCACGAGCCACAGCTGGCCGCGGTAGGTGAGCCACGCAGCGGCCGCGCGATCGTGCGCAGCCATGCCGGCGAGCACGTCGTTGATGATCTTCATGCCGCGATCGTGCTCGCCGGTGAAGCAACACACGCCGGCCTTCAGCTCCAGCGCGACGATGTTGTCGGGCTCGCGCGAGAGCGCCACCTCGATGTCGCGGTTCGCGTCGGCGTAGCGCGTCAGCAGGATCAACAGGTGCGCACGCTGCGTGTAGTCGCTGGTGGTCAGCTCCACGCCGTGCTTCTCGTGCGCCTCGAACAGCCGGTCGAACGCGGCCAGGTAGCGTTGCAGGTCGACGTGCGAGATCGACACGCCGTAGGCGCTCATGCCGAGGCCCTTCTCCTGCTCGGCCTGCACGCGCGCGTTCCACTCGTCGAGCACCGAGTCGCGGCGCTGCACGGCCTCGACACCGAGCTCGGTACGCAGCGCATCGATCTGGCCCTCGCGCACGAGCACGGCGAGCCGGGCTTCGCGCGCCTGTGCCTCCGAGCGGGCGGCACGTTCGCGCTGGTCGGCGGCATCGCGGGCGGACTCAGCGGCGCGTCGCGCTTGTGCCTCCACGCGCGCCTGCTCCTGCCAGACCTGCGCCTGCATCACAGCCATCACGCTGGCGATCGTCAGGCCGAACATCAGGGTGAGGAACAACGACGCCGCCATCGTCGGCCGGCGCCGCATCCAGAGCAGCACCCGTTCGGCCACCCCGGCTCGTCGCGCCGCAATCGGCCGGTGCGTCTGCCACGCGTGCAAGTCGGCCTGCAGCGCGTCTACCTTCGCGTAGCGGTCGCGCGGGTCGGCCGCCATTGCCTTCATCACGATCGCCGCGAGGCCCTTCGGAATGCGGCGTTGTGGCGCACGCTGGCGCGGCGGAACGAGCCGGCGCATCGCGGCCTGCACCAGCACCGTGGCCACGTCGGCACCTTCGTACGGGTTGCGGCCGGTGAGCATGAAGTAGAGCACGCCGCCGAGCGCGAAGATGTCGGAGCGCGCGTCGAGCAGTTGCGCGTCGCCGTTGGCCTGCTCGGGCGACATGAACGCAGGCGTGCCGCCGATCTCGCCGGCCCACGGCGGCGCGCCGTCGCCGATGCGATGGGCGAGACCCCAGTCCATCACCAGCACTTCGCCGAAGCCGCCGACCATGATGTTGGCCGGCTTGAGATCGCAGTGCAGCACGCCGCGCGAGTGGGCAAAGCCGACCGGATCGCAGACCTTGTCGAACTGCGCGAGCATCTCCTGCAGCGTGGCCGCATCCAGCGGGCGGTCGCTGGCACCGCGGCCGGCGCCGCGCTCGCGAGACTGCCAGAGCTGGTGCAGCGTGCGACCGCGCACCTGCTTCATCGCAAGGTACACGGTGCCGGCCGGCGTGATGCCGAGATCGTGCACCGGCACAATGTTGGGGTGTTCGAGTTGCGCAGTCAGTCGCGCCTCGTCGACAAACTCGCGCCGCGCCGCCTGGTTGGCCGGGTCGAGCAGTTCCTTCACGGCGAGCTCGCGTTCGAGCGCCGTGTCGTCGGCGGCGCGCACGCGACCCACGCCGCCGCGGCCGAGCTCGTCGCCGAGGCGGTATCGCCCGTCATCGGCGCGCGGCAATTGCTGGTCGGCATGCGTCGGTCGTCGCGGCGGCGGCGCAGCGGTGGCGGGCATGGCAGACGCCTGCCGCGACGACGGCACGGCACGCCGTGTGCGCGCCCGAACCGTGAGTCCGTCGGTGCGAGGAATCGTCGGCACATGGTCGTCGCGAAGATCGGTCACGGCATCACTCGTTTGCGGGCGTCGCATCCAATCAGCGTAGCCCTGCACACCTCCGCGCCAACGACTATCCATGACCATGGCTGGTCTGGACCTGACCACCTGCGCGTGCCGCCCGGCGATTCCGGTGCACCGGGGTATTTGATATTCCTGTTCAGTAGCCCGCTGCGTTCAAGCGGGCCGTTTCGCTCCGGAATTCAGGGATTCCTCGCGCGCATGACCGCTGACCGCACCGCGGTTTCGTTGCTGTGGCCGGCTGTGCTGGCCGCTGTCGCCGTGGCGCTGGCCGGGTTGCTGGCCGCGTCGGACTTGCCGTTGGCGGCGGCGTTGTGCGGCGGAGTGGCGGCGGCAGCGGGCGTGGCGGTGGGGCGCATCCAGGCGAGCCGTGCGCGACCGTCGACCACGCCGTCGACCACCACAACAGTAGAGGCGACTGCAACTCCAGCTCCGACGCCGGCCGCCTCACTCGCGACGGTCGTGGCCGATGCGACCGCTGTGGTGCAGGCGCCCGACGGCATCGTCCTCGAGCGCTACCTGCCACCCGGCGCGGAGAGCGGCGACGGCCCGGACACCGTGCTGCAACTCGCATTGCCGGCCGTCGGGCGGTCGTTGGTGGCCACGCTGTCGCCCGAGGACGCGAACCAGCTGACCGGCGCGTTGCACCAGGTGCTGCACCCCGGCCCGGACGGCGCGAGTGTGGTCTCGGTGACCTGCACGATCGTGCCGCCTGCCACCGCATCCGTCCCCGCGGCAGTCGCCACTGTCTCGCCCGGCGCCGATCCGCCGTCGGAGCTGACGACCATGCTCGTTCGCCCGCGCCCGGCCGACTCGCTGGCCGACGACACCGACGCCGACTCGCCGGGCTACACGTTCGAGTACCGCCTGGCTGCCGAGTCGGCCGATCGCGTGCGCGTGTCGGTGCGCGACGTGACCGCCTGGCGTCGCACCGAAGAAGCGCTGATGCGTGGCCGCGATCGCGCGCTGGCCAACGCCGAACGTGCCGGCGTGTACGTGGCGCATGTCAGCCACGACCTGCGCACGCCGCTCACCGGCATCCTCGGCATGACCGACCTTGTGCTCGAGACGGTGACCGACGCCGAGCAGCACGAGCTGCTGCTCTCGGTGCGCCAATCGTGCGAGGCGCTGCTCGAACTCGTCACCAATGTGCTCGACCTCACGCGCATCCGCGCCGGCCGCGTCGAGTTGCAGCAGGTGGAGTTCAACCTGCGCGAAAGCCTCTACGACTTCGTCGAGCCGCTGGTGATCCGCGCCGAGGAAAAGGGCGTGGAGGTCGTGCTCGACGTCGACTCCGACGTGCCGCAGGTGCTGGTCGGCGACGCCGGCCGCCTGCGCCAGGTGGTGAGCAACCTCGTCGGCAACGCGATCAAGTTCACGGAGGAGGGCGAGGTCGTGCTGGCCGTGCGGCCCGGCCGGCGGATCGGCACCGACATGGAGCTGCGCTTCACGGTCACCGACACCGGCATCGGCATCTCGACAGACCGCCTCGCCGACGTGTTCGACCCGTTCGTGCAGGCCAGCACGGCGCAGCGCTACGGCGGCACGGGCCTCGGGCTGGCGATCGCGCGGCAACTCGTCGAGCTGATGAACGGCACGATCGGCGTGCGCAGCGAATCGGGCAAGGGCAGCACGTTCCGCTTCACGGTGATGCTCGGCACGCGCCGCGGCCACACCAGCAAGCTGCTGCCCGCACGGCCCGAACGGCTCAACGACGTGCCGGTGCTGATTGTCGACGCGCGCGTGAACAGCCGGCAGATGCTCGAGAGCCTGATGTCCGAGTGGGGCCTGCGTCCGACCGGCGCGCCCGACGGCCACAGCGCGCTGCAGGAACTCGACCAGGGCCTGAAGCTCGGCGACCCGCACGACCTGCTGCTGCTGGACGGCCGGCTGCCGGACATGGATTCGTTCTCGTTCCTGCAGGCCGCGCTCTCGCGCAACCAGCGGCTGCGTGCGGTGCTGCTGGTCTCGCGCGGCCGGCGCGGCGACGGCGAACGCTGTCGCGAACTCGGCGTCGCGGCGTACCTCACCAAGCCGGTCAAGCCGTCGTTGCTGCGACGCGCGCTGCTGTCGTCGCTGGGCGCCACGGCCGGCACGCCGGTGGCCGCGGGCCAGGCGCTGATCACCCGGCACACGCTGCGCGAGGCCTCGCTGGGCCGCTCGCTGACGCTGCTGCTGGCCGAGGACAATGCGGTCAATCGCAAGCTGATCACGCGCATGCTCGAGCGTCGCGGCCATCGCCTGGTGGTGGCGCACGACGGTCGCGAGGCCGTTGCGGCGGCCACGGTCCATCGCTTCGACGCAATCCTGATGGACGTGCAGATGCCCGCGATGGACGGCTTCGAGGCGACCGCCGAGATCCGTCGCAAGGAGGCCGAGCGCGGCGACGGCACGCACACGCCGATCCTGGGCCTTACGGCGTTTGCGATGAAGAGCGATCGCGCGCGCTGTCTGGAGGCCGGCATGGACGACTACATCGCCAAGCCCGTGCGCCCGCCGGACCTGATGGAAAAGCTCGCGTCACTCACCGCGCCGGCCGAGTTCAGCGACGACAGCGTGTCGGTGCTGCTGGCGGCCGAGTCGGGCGAGCGGCACGTCGGTCGCTCGCTCGCGCAGGCACAGGACACCGGGTCGTTGGTCGACATCCGCGTTGCGCTGGAGTCGGTGGAGGGCGATCGCGACCTGCTGACCGAACTGCTGCAGGACACGGCGCGCGCGCTGCCCGGCTGGCTCGAACGGTTGCGTCTCGCGGCCGGCGCGGGCAACCTGCCGGAACTCGAGCGCTCGGCGCACTCGCTGAAGGGCGTGCTCGGCACGTTCTCGCCGCGCTGTGCCGACATGGCGCGTCGCGTGGAGACACTGGCGCGCGCGACCGATCGCGAGGCCGCGGGTCAGGCAGCGATCGAGCTGGGCGACGCGCTCGACCGCCTGCAGCAGGCACTCGACGACGCGATCGGGGATCACGCCGAGCAGAGGAGCGATTCTCCATGACCGGCACGACGGAGCCGACAGCACCGCGCCCGGCGCGTACGATCCTCGTCGTCGACGACAACGATGTGGCGCGCAAGCTGATCACGCGCCTGTTGCAGAAGCGCGGCTACACCGTGCGCAACGCGAGCGACGGCGCGGAGGCCCTGGCAATGGTCGCGGCGGACGGAGCGGCGATCGACGCGCTGGTGATGGACCTCGATATGCCGCGCATGGGCGGCCTGGAAGCAGCTGCGGCGATCCGCGCCCTGAAGTCGGACTTCTCGCTCCGCCTTCCGATCATCGCGCTGACGGCCGACGACGGCGTCGATCTGGAATGTTCGACGGCGGGGATGAACTGCGCCCTGACCAAACCGGTGAATGCCGATCACCTGGTCGAGCAGATCGAGCGGCTGTGCGGCCGGGATCGCGGCGCGTGATCACTCGCGTTTGCCGGTGATGCGCTCGAGCGCGTCAAGCGCATCCTGCTTCAGTTCGGCGCTGGTGTTCGCGTCTTTCGTCAGCGCGCGCAATTGCTCTACCGCTGATGCGGCCTTCTCGCCGAAGAACGCAAGGCCGCGCACCGCTGCGCGACGCACGGATTCGTCACGATCACTCAGGCGACCGCCGAGCAGCATGATCGCGCGCTCGTCGCCAAGCTCTGCCAGGCCGCGGATCGCGGCGGCGCGCACGGCCGGGGCGGTGTCGGCCAGGGCGCGGGCCAGCGGCGGCAAACCGCGCTCCTTGTCGCCGGTGCGACCGATCACCACCGCGCAGCGCCAACGCAGGTCTTCGCTGGCGTCGCTCTGCAGCGCGGCCGCCAGCTCGCCGATCACGGGCGCCGACGCCTTGCCGAGACGCAACAACACGGTGACGGCCATACGCGCCACCTCGACGTCCTTCGATGACAGCAGCGACGCGACCTGCGGCGCGACCGTCGCCGCCTTGTCACCCTGCGCGATCACCACGCGCAACAGCTGCTGCGCCGGCACACCCGACGAGCCCGGCAGCATGTCGCCGATGCGCTTGAGGTGCGCCGCATGCGCCTCGGCACCCATCCGCCCGATCAGGTCGGCGAGAATCAGCCGGCCACCGTGCGTCGGAGCAAGCCGGGCCCATGCGGCGGCGATCGCCGGCATCAACGATGGTGCCGGACTGGAGAGCCGGCTCAACGCCAGTTGCGCGCCGATGCTCACGTCAGGCGATTCGTCGGTGATCGCCACCACGAGCATCGCGGCGGCGCGCGGCAGCACCTCGGGCAGCTGGCTCTCGCGCAGCAGTCGCACGGCCGATTCGCGCACGGCAACCTTGTCGTGGCGGATCGCGTTGATCAGCGGAACGATCGCCGGCTCGCCGATCGCGGCCAGCGAGTCGCGCGCGTCGGCCGCGTCGAGCGCACTGTCGGAACCGAGCATCTCGATCAGCTCGGGCAGCACGGGCTCGAGCGCGGTCGGGCCCGCGTCGCGCAGGTGTTGTAGCGCCGCCTGGCGCAGACGCTCGGTGATGGTCTTCGCGCGGAACAGCTCGATCAGCGATGCATGCCCGGCCGTCGGATTGCTTGTGCAGGCCGATCCGATGGCGTCGATCGCGAGGCGCCGGTTGCGGTCGGTCTCGTCGTCGCGCAGCACCATCGCCTTCAGCGCGTCGATCGTAGCGCCCGACTTGCCGGCGATCGCCCCGAGCTGCGCAAGCGACCCGGCGGCCGCGCCGCGCACCCACACGTCGGGGTCGGCCAGTCGGGCGGTCAATCCGGCCACCACCGCGGGGCCGCTGTCACCGGGGTCGCCCAGCTCGCCGAGTGCCTTCGCGGCGTCGGCACGCACGAATTCGTTCTCGTCGGCGAGCGCCGTAACGAGCGTCGGCGCGATGTCGGCACGCGCGAGGCGCAACGCAAGCAACGCGAGCAACGCAGCGTGGCGCGCGTGGCGGTGCGGATCGCCGACGACCATCTGCTTGAGCTTCGGTGCCGCGGCAGCCGCGTCGCGGCCGATCTTGCCGAGCGATGTGGCGGCAGCCTCGCGGTTGTGCGGGTACTCGTCGGCCAGCAACGCCTGCAACGCGGGCACCGCCGTGCGCGCGAGCGGACCGAACGAACCCAGCGCGGTCGCGGCGCGACGGCGCACCCAGT
>JBFWQT010000196.1:0-11613 GCA_050249295.1 Planctomycetota bacterium | reverse complement strand
GGCTATAATCGGTGAGGCCACTGCAGCACGATTGATCCGGATGCAGCCATGTGGGACGTGTTGCACCCGGATTGGCACAAGCGACCGCTCAACGTCGATCTGCCAGAGTTCTCGCTGCCCGCCGAGATGCACTTTTTCGTCGGGGCCTACGAGTCGCTCATTGCAGTGGCATTGCCGCTGGAGGGTGACTCGACTGCTGATGTAGCGCGCAGGTTGTTCTCCGACCTGGTGGATGGAGCAAGCGCGCGTGCCGTGCCAGCCGGCGGCCAGCGCAGGTTCCTCCAGACAGAATTCGCCGGGTACCCCCACGTTGTGGAGATCAGGTACTACATGAGCTACTCGCCCGGGCACGAGGGACCTCCCTGGGGGTGGTGTCCGAGCCACGGCGATCCGGTCAAGCGCCAGGACCTGTGGGACCGGCACAAGGCGCACTTCAGGCACGCGTTTATCGAGCCCTGGTGGAATCGCGTCTGCTGCGCGCTCGCATTCAAGGACGTGTTCACCGCCGAGATCGAACTCGGCGAGCCGCCACCACCGTGGCCCGGCGATGATCCGCCGCATCTGCAGCGCGTCGCGCAGTGGGAGGCGATGAGCGACGCCGACCGCCAGGCGGCGATCGATGCTCGCGCGGCGGCTCGTGCGGCCGACGCCATCACGTTGCGCAGCGGGCGGGTGATCGGGCGTGCCGGCGGGCTATAATCGGGAGACGTTCGGATCGGAGATCGGCATGACCACGCAGACCATCACGTTCAGGAAGCCGATGAACTACCGCGACTACGCGGAGTTGCCGGATGAGGTTCGCTGCGAGGTGATCGAGGGGGAAGTCTGGATGTCGCCCGCGCCGGAACCCGACCACCAGTTCACCTGCGGGAACCTGTTGTTCGCGATCATGGCGTGGCTGCGCGAGCACAAGGGCGTTGGTGTGGCGCTGACCGCTCCCGTCGATGTGATCCTGCAGGACGACGACGAACAGGTCACCGTGTTCCAGCCAGACCTGGTGTTTGTTGCCGAAGCCAATCGTCAGCGGATCACGCGGCGCGGCATTGAAGGGCCGCCGGACCTGGTGATCGAGATTTCGTCGCTGTCGACGCGCGAACGCGACCGCCAGACCAAGCGCGCGGTGTACGCGCAACACGGCGTGCCGGAGTACTGGATCGTGGATCGCGAGACGCAGACCGTGGAAATCCTGCGCCGCCACGGCAAGGGCTACCGCCGCGCGCAGGTGGCGAAAGGTGACGAACAGCTCACCACACCGCTGCTGCCAGATTTCTCGCTGCGCGTCGCCGCGATCTTCGCCACGCCGTGACCGGCCGGTTCGATCCGATGCCGCATCACCCGCCAACGTCCCCTCGCCGCCGAATACCGGGAACCACCTGCCCCAACGCGGGGTGGTTCTCGACGGTTCGAGAGGCGGTCTTATAAGCCGCTCCAGCGGGTTCGACTCCCGACACCCCGATACGAGGAAACGATGGGGCTGCTCGATCGGGTGCAACGCCTGCTGCTGCGCAGGAAGCGGCCGGCCGAGTATCGCTCCGTGTGGCGATTGCTGCTGCCGCGACGGCGCGAGTTCCGGCCCGCCAAACCCTCGTGGCACCAGGCACCAGCGCTGGCTGTCGACATCGACCTGTCACAGATCAGGGAAGCGTTGCAGGCTGCAGGGGACAGGCAACGTTGCAGGTCGGAACTGACGAATGCGGTGGCTCCCATGTCTGACCGTACCCGTGCGCTGATGGCTGCGACGGCCGGATGGATGGTTCTTCATCTGTGGGATGCATTGGCACGCGCCGCGATCGACGACGGCGACCGGATTGCCCCCGGCTTCGCTCCGATCCAGCAGCACGCCGATTTGCCGCGCCAGGCGCTGTGCGAAGTCGAGCGGTGGGCCGCTGGCATCGATCGTGTTGCCGAACGGGATCGAATGGGAGCCACGCTGGACGAGGTGAATGAGCTGATTCACGGGCCCGTCTCGCCCGGGGAGTACTTCGAATGCCAGGGCGGCAGCGATGTGTCTGGAGTAACCGAACGCGCGCTCATGGCGACCTTGCCGACCTGGCGAGGGCGTCCCGGGTTGGTAGCGGACGCTGCACTGGAGATGGCCGAGAGTTGTACCTGCGCCGCCGCAGGCGAATGGCTGGACGACCCCGTTGCACGGGCACGGCACCTCGCAAACTGGTGGGCCGCCTGCACGCGCCGGCTCGCATTCAAGGACGTGTTCACTGCCGAGATCGAACTCGGCGAACCGCCACCACCGTGGCCCGGCGATGATCCGCCGCACCTGCAGCGCGTCGCGCAGTGGGAGGCGATGAGCGACGCCGACCGCCAGGCGGCGATCGATGTTCGCGCGGCGGCTCGTGCGGCCGACACCATCACGTTGCGCAGCGGACGGGTGATCAGCCGCGGCTGAGTTCTTTCACACAGAGGACACAGAGTACACACAGAGGACACGGAGAGGTCGCTGGCAACCCGGGACCCAAGCCGGACCGTCTACTACTCCGTGTCCTCTGTGTGTACTCTGTGCCCTCTGTGTGAAACTGACACGTTGAAGGTCGCCAGCCTCGGCCAGATCAGCCGCGCGCTGTACGCCGTGGCGGCCAGTACCGCCGCAACATGTGAGCCGTGTCGATGGGCCAGACCGCGAACCAGCTTCGAATACCGGGAACCACCTGCCGCAACGCGGGGTGGTTCTCGACGGTTCGAGAGGCGGTCTTATAAGCCGCTCCAGCGGGTTCGACTCCCGACACCCCGATCACGATGTGGGATGCGCTGCATCATGAGTGGCACATGCGACCGGCAGGTGTGCCTGCACCGGAGTTTGCCGAGCCGGTGGTGGTCGGCCACCAGCTCGCTCGCCCCGAGCCCACCGCAGAGTCCATCTTCCTGATCGGCCTGCCGCTGCAAACACGCACCACCAGCGAGTTGGCGGCCAGTTTGTTCATGGACATCGTGCCGGGTGTGAGCGCTGCTGCAGGTCGGGGCGTGGCAGACCTTGTCCTCTTCGGCCGCTTCGCTGAACGCTTCCCCCGTGTTGCGCGAATTGGATGGTTCAGCTCGACGCAACACTTCCACCCGCCATGGAGCGTGAAGCAACCGGGACGGGTGTCGCTCCGGGTCGATCGGGCAGCGTTGGCGGCGCTTGTAGATCGCTGGTGGACTCGCTGCTGTTGCGCATTGTCGATCCGCGATGCGTTCACCGCCGAGATCGAACTCGGCGAACCGCCGCCACCGTGGCTCGGCGATGATCCGCCGCATCTGCGGCGCGTCGCGCAATGGGAGGCGATGAGCGACGCGGAACGGCAGGCCGCGATCGACGGACATGCGGCGGCTCGTGCGGCCGACACCATCACGTTGCGCAGCGGGCGGGTGATCAGCCGCGGCTGAGTTCGTTCACACAGAGGAACACAGAGTACACACAGAGGACACGGAGACGTCGCTGGCAACCGGGGACCCCACGCCGGACCGTCGACTACTCCGTGTCCTCTGTGTGTACTCTGTGTCCTCTGTGTGAAAAACCGACTCGCTGAAGGTCGCCGGCCTCGGCCAGATCAGTCGTGCGCTCTGCGCCGTCGGCAGTCAGTGAGGCCGGAACATGCGAGCGAGGGCACCTCCGGTGACGACCACGAGCATCGAACTCCGGGCCGCGTTAACCGCCGAACCGTTCCGGCAATTCACAATCGAACTCGCGACGGACGCAAGCCCGGATCCCGCACGCCGGGTAGGTGCCTACGAGGATGAAGAATCGAGGGTGATCTTCGATCTTCTGCTGCCCACCGCGTTGCGGGCTACTTCGCCAGCAACATCGAGCTCAGGATGTACGCCATGATCATCACGCCGACGGCGGCGACCAGGATGATCATCTGGTAGTTGGGCTTCACCGCCTGCTCCACAGCGGCCGGCTGCTCCTTGCGACGGCCCTTGAAACGATCACCCTCCGACGCCGACACCAGGCCCTCGACCGGACGCGCCGGCAACTTGCTCGTGCCCGGCGTCTCGATGCGGACGTCCTTCGTCGCCGGCTTCTTGCCGGGCGCCTCGATGCGCTCGGTGGCCTTGGCCGCGGGGGCGGGGCGGCGGTTGGTGCCACCACCGACCGGCGCGTCAATCTGCGGGAGGTCGGATGTCGCAGGCGACGGCGCACCGCCAATCTCGACCTGCACATCGTCGACATCAATGTTCAGCGCGGGCAGGTCGTCGGTCGCCTTCTTGCCCTTCGGCCGGGTTGCCGATGACGACCCACCGACGCCGACCTCGACCTCGACGTCGGCATCCGCGCCCCAATTGCCGAACCCCGAGTCGTCGTCGGCGTCCAGATTGATCGCCCCGTCGGCCGGCGCCGGGTCAGCGAAGCGCACGTCCTCTTCGGCGTCCTCGGGCGTGCCACCCCAGACCACCTCGAGTTCGCCGCTGGCCAGCGTGCTGTAGATGCCCTTGGGCGGAGGCGGCAGCGGCAACACGCCACCCGCAGCATTGCCACCCGCCGCGGCCGCGCTGGCGGTCGCGGGTTCGGCCTCGGCGACGGCTTCCTCTTCTTCCAGGTCGAGGCTGACCTCGACCATGCCGCCGAACTGCTTCTCGAACTGCGCAAGCCGGGCCAATGCCTCGGCGGCCTTGCCACCGGCGGCGGCCGCTGCCGCACTGCCGGGCTTCGGGATGGCCGTACTCGTCGCCGACGCGACGCGTTTGCGGATGCGGGCCTGCGCGGCGAGGATCGCCTGCACCTGGCCCTCGGTCATCAGCTTGTCGGCCTTGAAGATGTCGCCGAGCTTGTCGTGATCCGGCCCGGCCTCTTCCTGCTTCTTCAGCGCGAGGGCGAGCTGCTTCTGCTTCACGAAGCCGTTGACCAGCGAGAGGTAGCCGAAGTAGCTGCCCTCCTGCTTGACTGGCGCGGCCGCCTGGCCCTGGAGGATCTGCTTGCGCTGCTCGTCGGTCATCAGCTTGAGGCGGACCGCGACCTCACCGATGGTGAACTTCTTCTTCTGCGCGGCCAGCTGGACCTGCTTCTCGACGACCTGCCGGAGCGCATCCGGGGCGAGCAGGCCGAATTTGACGGCCAATCGGCCGAAGAGCAGATATGCGTCAACAGACTGCGCAGTCATGGGAGAGCCCGGTTGATGGCCGGAACGGTCGAGGGCGACGAAGGACCAGGGTCGACGAGGGCGAGTAGCGAGGCGAGCTGTTCGATGGCCCGTTGATTCGTGCCGCCGAGCTGCCGACTGCCGGACTACCGGAAGTGATGGGGGCCGGGGCGGCCGGAATTTACGGGCTTCCGGCCGATCCGCGGGAGTGTACTCCGTGGTCGGATGAGCGTCAACCAATCCGCCGCGGGCCCGATCGCCTGCTGGCAGTGGATGGAACGACCGGGATGCGATCGTGGCAACGCCGGGCCTGCGCTCCGGGCGTAGGTTTTGTCGCCCTGCAGATCAACGTGCAGCCAATGGGTCGACGGCACGGCGCGGCATCAGGACTCCGCGGCTTCCTTCTCGGCAGCCTTCAGCTCGGCCTGATCCTCGCGCGACAGCGTGAAGACCTTCATGCGGAACACCTCGACCGCCAGCGAGTACACGGCCGGCAGCACCAGCAGCGTCAGCACCGCGGCCAGCAGCAGGCCGTAGATGAGCACGACGGCCAGCGGACGCCACATGTCACCGCCGAACAGGTACAGCGGCACGAGGCCGCCGACTGTGGTCAGCGTGGTCAGCACGATCGGCGTGATGCGCAACGCCGAGCCCTGCACCACACACTTGCGGAACGCGCTGCGCGTCAGGCCGCCGTAGCTGCGCTCGCCGGGCGGGGCCAGTTCCATGCCTTGATCGACATGCTGCTTGATCAGCATCTCGACGAACTCGATCAGCACGATCGCCGCGTTGAGCACGACGCCGGCCAGCGAGAGCATGCCGAGCTGCGCCATGAAACTCATCGGCTCGCCGGTCACCCACAGGCCGAAGAACGCGCCGGTGGTGGCCAGCGGCAGCGTGAACAGGATGATGCCGACCTTCGCGAAACCGTTGTACTGCACGATCAGGCAGCCCACGATCAGGATGAACGAGATGCCGAACGCGACGGCCATGTTGCCGCTGGTGCGTTTGGTCTCGTACTTCTCGCCGGCAACCTCCAGGCGGTAGCCGGGCGAACTGGTCTCGAGCTTCTGCTTGAAGGCCTCGATCTGCGGCTCGATGCCGGCCAGCACCTTGCTGCTGAGCAGCCCGGCGTTCACCTGGCAGCGCACTTCGATGCAGCGCGACAGCTCGCGACGTTCGAAGCGCGTGATCACCTGCTCGGTGCGCAGGTCGGCCACCTGGTCGATCGGCACCTTGCCGTTGAGGCCTTCGATCGTGGCGGACCAGGCCGGGTCCAGCGAGTGGCGCTGGTCGGGAGGCAGGCGCAGGTAGACCGGAATCTGGTGGTCGCCTTCGCGGAACGTGGTGATGAAGTGGCCGTTGAAGTACGCGTTGAGCGACTGCGCGACGCGCGCGGGGACGACGCCGGCGTACTTGGCGCGCGCTTCGTCGGTGTCCACCACCAGCTCGTAGCCGGGGTTGCCCCAGTTGTTGTTCACGTCCCACGTGCCGCCGGCATTGCGCAGGATGTCTTCCAGCTCCGACGCGGCGTTGCGCAGGCGGTCGAGGTCGGAGCCGTAGATGCGCATCGCGATCGGGTACTTCACCGGCGGGCCGAACATCAGCCGCGTGGGCACGACGCGCACACCCGCGAGGTCGGCCGTGGCCTTGCGGATGTCCTCGATCAACTCCGGCACGTCGGTGGGCGCCACGGTGTTGACGCAGATCTGCGCGTAGCCGGGCGTGGGCGGCATCGTTTCCAACGAGAGGAAGAAGCGCGGGCCGCCTTCGCCGATGTAGGTGACGAAGTTGTTGAGCCGCTGGCGCGGAAGGTCGGTGCCGTCGGCGCGGTGCGAGCTGAGCCAGCGCAGCTTGTTCTCGATCGCGTCGCATGCTGCCTCGGTCTGCGAGAGTGGCGAGCCCTCGGGCAGGTTGACGTCGATAGCGAACTGCGTGCGCGTGGTTGGCGGGAAGAACTGCGTGCCCACGCCGAGGTTGAGCGAGAGGATGAACAGCACGACGCAGACGACGATCGCCGCGGGCTGCGTGCGCAGCGTGAAGTGCGCCATCCGCTGGTAGATGCCGAGGCCGACCTTGATCGACTGCGTGTTCGGGTCATACGGGTCGGAGCGCGTCGTCTCCCCTTCGCCGGCGGCGCGCTTCCTGACCATGCGGTACGGCAACATGATGCCGTGGAACAGGCCGCGCGCGATCCACGTCAGCGGTGAGACGGTGTGGCCGGGTCGCAGCATCCAGTACGCGAGGATCGCCGTGAGCGTCATGGCGACGAGCCACGAGAGCATCAGCGTGGTCGCGACCACCACCGGCAGGCTGTAGATGTACTCGCCGGTGCCGCCCGGCAGCGTGAGCATCGGCAGGAATGCGAACACCGTCGTCAGCGTGGCGATCAGCACCGGGAACGACACCTGCGAGGCGCCGAGCACGGCCGCGCGCACGCGCGAGTAGCCGAGGCCGAGCAGACGGTGGGTGTTGTCGCAGACCTCGATCGCGTTATCGACGAGCATGCCGAGCGCGATGATCAGCGCGGCGATCGACATCTGCTCGAGCTGCACACCGAAGAAGCGCACCAGCCCGAAGGCCGCCAGGATCACCACCGGAATCGCCACGGCCATCACGAACGCGATGCGGAAGCCGAGCATCAGCCACGCGACGATCGCGACGATGATCACGGCCTGGCCGAGATTGCCGACGAACTCCTTCACCAGGTTGTCGACGTTGGCCGGCTGGTCGGCGAGCACGACGACCTCCACGTCTTCGGGCAGGAACGTGCTGCGGCGGTCGAGCAGCTTGCGCACCTGCTCGCCGAGTTCGACCACGTTGTTGCCCTTCTGCATGGTGAACGACAGCACCACGGCCGGGTACGTGCCGTTGAGGTCGCCGGTGCGCACCATCTGGCGCGGCGGGTCGGCGTACGTGCGGCGCGGCACAATGCCGAGGTCGGTCAGCGCGACCGGCAGCGTCTGCTCGTGCGCGGCCACGATCACGCCGCTGAGTTCGCCGACGTCCTCGAGCTCGCCGGTGGGCCGCACATTGAAGCTGCCGCGCGTGGTGTGCACGGTACCGCCGGGCGCGACGATGTTGCGCGCGGAGATCAGGTTGCGCAGATCGTCGAGCGTGAGGCCGAGCTGGCTCCAGTTCTGCAGCGTGGTCTCAAGGTAGATCGCCTCCTGGCGCACGCCGATGCGATCGACGCGCGCGACGGCGGGCAGTTGCTTGAGCTCGTCCTTCAGCCGGTCGGCAAACTGGTCGAGCTCGCGCAGCGTGTAGTTGCGGCCCGGCGTGTCGGTGCCGCTCGGCGGCTTCTGGTAGATGCCGAGCACCATCGCCGAGGTGTCGCCGAAGTTGGTGTTGATGTTCGGCGGGAAGCAGCCCTGCGGCAGTTCGATCGCCTCGACCTCGGCGCGGATCTTGCTCCACGCCGTGTCGAGGTCGGTGACGTTGTCGTTGAGATCGACGAAGATTGCCGCGAGGCCGCTGGTGCAGCGCGCCTTGACGAACTTGATCTCCTCGAGCGTGTCGATCGCGCTCTCGATCGGATCGGACACCAGCTGTTCGATCTTCACCGCAGGTGCGCCGGGCCAGATCACCGTGATCGCGCAGGTGCGCATCCGGATCTCGGGGTCCTCGCGGCGCGGCGCGTTCTTCCACTGGATCGCGCCCCACAGCACCAGCAGCGCCGCGGCGGCCATCACCACCGCGCGGTTCTTCATCGCAAAGGCAGGCAGCCAGTTCATCAGTTCAGTTCCGGTTCATGGTGCGGAGGCCCCTGGTGGCCCTGCTGGTTGAAGTAGTTCCACCGCAATGTCGGAGCAGCGCGCAAGAGCCGCATCGTTGGTCAGAAACAGTCCACAGCCATCAGGCACACGATCATGGATTCCCTCGCATGCGGCGTGCCTCCGCCGACTCGGCCTGGATTCGTTCCAGACGGAGTTGGCGAACTTCCGAATCATCGAGCATCTGACGCCGCTCATCCGCGATTTCCTCCGCGGTGCGCGGAACGTGCCCCGCTGCGCGGAGCGTCGCCCAGATCTCGCGCATGCTTGCCCAGAACGGATTGCTTGACGCACCCGAGAGCGGCACCACCGTCACCTCGACCGGGCCGGCCGGGAGATTGAGGGCGTCGGAAAGCTCGAGGTGCCCGTCCGGCGTGATCATGCCCGTGACGACAATCGGTTCAGTCATCGTTGCCTCCAGCCTGCCGCGCCGCCGCGTCCATCATGCCCTGGCCTTCAACGCCCAAACAAGGCGGCGCCGTCCGCACGATCATTGACCCACCTCCGTGCCGCCGCCGTTCGAACCCGGCGCGTCCTGCGGAGTCTGGCTGCTGACCACGCGGATCGGCTGGTCGGGCACGAGGAACTGCGCGCCGTCGGTCACCACGCGCGCGCCGGGCGCAATGCCGTCACCTTCGATGCGCCGCAGGTCGCGCACCTGCGCCGTCACGTTCACCGGCACACGCTTCGCCACGTCGGTGCCGTTCTCGTTGACCACCAGGAACACGTGCGGCTTGCCGCCGGGCAGCACGATCACGTCGAGCGGCACGTACAGGCCCTCGCCGGGGCTCTCGCGCTTCAGCTCCACGCCGACGAGGTCGCCGGGGCGGAACAGCCAGCGCGAGCGGATCTGCAGCGCCATCACGCCGGTGTCGGGCGCCTCTTCGTGCGGCATCACCTTGAAGCTGCCGTCGTCCTGCTGCACCGCGACGTCGGGCGTGGCCGCGAGCAGGTTGTCGCCGGGCTTGAGGTCGCCCATCGGCTGCCGCGGGTCAAGCGCGAAGAACATCAGCGTGCCGCCGATCACGCGCTTGGCGAGTTCGCCGGTAGCCGGGTCCTTCAGCAGGTGGACCTGCACGCGCTCGAACTTCACGAGCTGCTTGTTCGCGCCGCCTTCGTCGCCGAGGTTGGTGGCGCGCCACACGTACACGCCGGTGGGGTCGCCCTTCTTCTTCATCATGCAGCCGCCGAAGATGATCGGCACGTTGATCTGCACCGGGTTGGCCGGGCGACGCGGCTCGTCCTGCGGGCCGCCGCCACCGCGCGCCACGGGGTTCACGCCGGAGCGCGCGATCGACGCGCCGTACTGTTCGGTGAACGGCACCGTCGTGTACACCAGCCACAGCCCCTGCGCGACCGGCACGCCGAGCAGTTCCTGCGGCACCGTGCCGTCGGCCAGCACCTGGCGGTTGCGCATGATCACCTCCACCTTGAAGGTGTGCGTCATCGGGTCGGCCTTCGACGAGTCGAGGTAGACCACGCCTTCGAGCGCGTCGGCGCGCGTGCCGCCGGGCGGGGTAACCAGCACCGTGTCGCGCCAGCGGATCTGCCGTTCGGTCGCGGCCGACACCGCCAGCTCGACGTTGATCGGGTCCATCACGGTGAGCGTGACGGCGGGCGTGCCCGCGGCCACCAGCGCGCCGCGCTGCAGGTGCACGCGCGAGACGCGGCCGGTGAACGGCGCGCGCAGCTTGCAGCGCTCGACGTCGAGTGTGGCCGACTCCACCTTCTGTTCGAGCTGCCGGCCCTGCGCCGCGATCAGCTCGATGTTCGCTTCGAGCGATGCGATGTCGGCGATCACGGCGGCGACCTCGGCCGCCAGGCTCTCCAGCTCGGCCTTCTTCGCCTCAACCTCGGCCTGCGTCGCCAGCACCTCGGCCTCGGCCATCGCCAGCGCGGCCACGGCCGACCTGCAGGCCGCGTCGGCCTCGACCACCTTGCTCTTCGCCGCGTCGAAATCGGCGCGCGCCTTGTCGAGTTGCTGCGGCGTGGCGGCACCGGTGCGACTCAGCTGCTCGGCGCGCTGGAACTCCGCCTCGGCCTGGCGGGCGCGCACCTTCGCGCCATCGAGCACGCTGGTGAACTGCGTGCACGAGGCCTTGGCCGAATCCACCTTCGCGTTGACGATCGTGATCTTCGCTTCGGACGCGGCGACGCCCGCCTGACCCGCGCGGCGGCGCGCCTTCGTGGCGTCGAGCCGGGCCTTCGTGGCGTCGCGCTTGGCGGCCGCGGCCATGCCGTTCTTGGCGGTCTGATCGAGCTCGGCCCGCGCCGCGGCCAACGCGATGCGGTAGCGCTCGTCTTCCAGCGTGGCGATCACGTCGCCCGTGTCGGGCACCTCGGTGCCGTCGTCCAGGAAGCGCGGCCCGTTGACCTCGGTGTTCTCCAGAACCACCCACGCGACGCGGCCGGTGAGTTCGAAGCCGACGCGCTCTTCCTTCCAGGCGGCGGCCGAGCCCATCACGTCGAGCGACACGGCCGGGTTGCGCGGCTGCAGTTCCATCACGGCGACAGGCCGCACTTCGCGCTCGGGCGCCTTCGGCGGTTCGCCTCCGCAGCCGATGATCGCCAGCAGCCCGAGCAGCATGCTGGTTCGAGCCGCGACGCTCAGAACCTTCTGGCGAGTTCCCGTTCCGGACGAGCCGGGGGTGTCAGCCCCCGGTGTCTGGTTCTGGAGCGAGCTCTCGATCCCTGCATGGCAGCTTCCGTCTGGTCCCGGCAACAGAAGCCGGGGGCTGACACCCCCGGCACGCCCGGAAACGCGA
>JBFWQT010000195.1:0-11619 GCA_050249295.1 Planctomycetota bacterium | reverse complement strand
CAGGCACTCCGGAATCAGCGATTGGCCGCCGAACCCGGGGTGAACAGTCATGACGAGCGCGAGGTCAATCGCGTCGAGATACGCGAGCAGCCACTCGACCGGAGTCTGCGGGCTGACGCACAGGCCGGCCTTGCAGCCCAGATCGCGGATCTGTGCCAGCAGGTCGGAAAGATGGCTGTCGTTGTGATCGCGCTCGGCGTGCACGGTGATCACGTTGGCGCCCGCCTTCGCGAAGGCCGCGACGTACTTTGCCGGCTGCGTGATCATCAGGTGCACGTCCAGCGGAACCGTCGCCACGCGCTTGATCGCCTCCACCACCACCGGCCCGATCGTGATGTTCGGAACAAAGTGACCGTCCATCACGTCCACGTGCAGCCAGTCGGCACCGGCACGCTCCACCGCCTGCACCTCATCGGCGAGGCGGGCGAAGTCGCACGAGAGCAGGCTCGGCGCAACAATCGGAGTGGACGTATCGATCGGCTTCACGGTGTGGTGGTCGTCCGGTCGGCCGCCGACTCTGGGTCGCGGTCGCCGGGTGGCTCCTGGAGGTTCAGCAAGGCGGAGTAGCGGAGGTTCAAAGTGCGGCTGCCGGCGGTGCGTGGCAAGCGGGCCACTACCAGCCGGCGCGCATCATGCAGCACCCGGCGGCGGACAGCCCAGTTCGCCGGCGCGAACGGCCGTGCGAAGCAGGAGGGTGCGGTCGGGCGGTGCCGACCAGTGAGTCCAGCCCGAGGCCAGCTCGTTGAGGTCGCTGTGCGGAAGATAGAGGACGAGGCCAGAATGAGTCTGCAGCATCGCGCCCGACGAGCCGGCGGTCGGCCCGGGCGTGTCGGCGTCGCGCTCGGCCTGGACGGCGTGCGAGAGCACCCACGCGGGCAGCGCAATCGTCAGGATCAGCAGGATCAGCAGCGCCGCCAGCAACGTGATCCGCACCGTGGTCGTCCAGCCGCGCAGGAACCACGGCAGACGCGCAAGCCGCGGCGCGCGACGGAAGCCATTCCGCCGGCCGGTCAGCGCGGGCTCGCTGCAATGTCGTGGAGCCACGGTCAGCATGCCGGGCAGCCAGGGGTTGGGACGCGTGGGACGAATGTCACAGGTCGGTCACGGCCGACCCGGAGATTCCGGAATTATCTGAATGGCAAGCGGTCTATGTCAATGGGTGCGAATGTGATCCGCCAGTTTCGACAAGTCATCCACGCGACACTGACACCCCGACGCACCGTTCTGCGAGCGAATTGTAAACGAATGTCAGCGCCGCATGAGCAGTTGACCGATCAAGCTGGCCCCGGGTTGCGCCGATGTCAGCAGGGACTGGCGAGGCCTGCACCACAGAGGATGATCCGTGCGCGAGATCCGTGGCAACTCGGTAGCGGTGCGATTGCCGGTGCAGGGCGAGTGTCCGTTCCTTTCGTTGCACGCGGAGTGTTGTCACAAGGTCCAGGCGGCCGAGCGCAAGGCGCGCGACGGCGACGTGCGGTGCGAGGATGCGCGGCACACGTCGTGCTTCTACTTCTTCGTACACACGCACCAGGCGGCTGATCGCAAGTTGCGAGCCGAGCGGCCGGAGCGCTATCACAGCCGGTCGGGTCGGATCCTCGGCGTGGCGATCGATGATCTGGTGGAGTGGCGCGAGGCCGGTTGAGTTCGCACGATGAAACTCCTGAGCCCCCAAGGGGCGTCCCTGCACTACCGCGGGGCGTGAGCCCCGGGTCGATTGAGGCTTGCGGCCCGCTTCCCCGCCTGGCTTTCAATCCAGTTTGCGAGTTGGCAGACCGCATGACCCCGCGCGCGGCGCGCGACGTGTGATTGCGACTGCTTGATAGTTGCGATTCTGATCCCTGCAGCTTGAAGCCCACGGGCTGCTGCCCGTGGGCAACCGCGAACGACAAGCGACCCTGCAATCGAGCAACAACGCCCCGACCCGCATCGATTCGACCGGGACCTCGATGGATGGAGGTCCCCAAAAGCCTCATCTGGCGGCCGGCTTCGCTTGTCCTCTGCCAAATGAATAATCCCCTGAATGAAGCAGCCAAGAAAAATATGTGCCCGCGCCGCCCCTCGCGGCTCACCTCACCGGCAGCGACCACACACGCAACGAGTGATCCCACGCCGCACTCGCCAGCAACGCTCCATCCGGCGAGAACGCCAGCGACGTCACGCCATCGGTGTGACCATCCAGCTCGGCCAACTGCGTCGCCGTCACGGTCGCCTGCGTCAGCACCTCCCACAACACCACGCGACCATCATCGAGCCCGACGGCCAGCCGGTCGCCGGCCGTTGACAGCGCCAACGCCGTGACCGCCAGCGACTCGTGCTCGAGCACCAGCACCGCCGGCACTGGCAACTCACCCTCGCCCGCGATCATCCGCGGCATCGGCGTCTCGCCCGACGGCAGCCGCCAGAGCCGCACGGCCGCATCCGATCCACCGGTGATCGCACACCTGCTGTCCGCCGAGAACGCGACGCGCGTCACGCGATCGGAGTGCGCATCGAACAGCGCCACCGGCCACGGCAGCACGCCGCGGCCGCGCACGTCCCAGAGGATTGCGTCGCCATCGTCGGAGCCGGTCAGCGCCCAGCGGCCGTCGGCCGACAAGGCGACATCGTTGAGCACATCGCTGTGTCCGTCGAGCACCGAGTCGGCCCCGACGTGCCCCGCGAAGCGCGACGCTGTGAGTCGCCACAGTCGGGCGACACCGTCGGTGCTGGCGGTGATCGCCAGGTTGCCCTCGGCCTGCACCGCCACGGCGCGCACCTTGCCCGACCCGTGCAGCGTACCCACGGCCGTCAGGTTGCGGTTGCCCGCCGCAATCTGCCACACACGCGCCGTGCCGTCGTCGGATGCCGAGACCAGTCGCGTGCCGTCGGCCGAGAGGTCGATGCCGCGGACCCAGTTCCAGTGGCCATGCGCCGCCGCGACCGGCTGCAGGCGCCACGTATCGAACGGCGAGTCGAGTCGCCAGAGTCGCAACGTCTGATCGGACGAACCGGTGACCAGCGTGACGCCATCCGGCAGGAATCGCACCGCCGTGATCACGCCACGCTGCGCCGCAAGCGAGGCCAGCACCTGCGGCGAGCCCGACGCGGGCATCGGCCCCGGCACGCGAGCGCCCGCTGGCAGATCGGCGCGTCGTTGCGCATCGCGTTCGCGCACGTCCTCGGCGGCGCGTTCGAGCAGGCGCGCCAGGCCATCTACCGAGATGCCGCTGCCGAGACCTTCATCGTAGAGCTGCCGCGTGAACGCGAGGAAGGTGTAGCCACTGCTCGGCGGTTGCCCGCGATGATCAAGCGCGAACCGGCGCAGGCGGTCGAGCAGCGCGTCGTGTCGCGCGTCGTCGTCGGCTACCGTTGCGGCCGAGCGGGTCGGCCCGGTGCGCGCGCCCGGCGACTGGCCGCCGGTGTGGCCGAGTCGCGCATCCCACCCGCCCGCGAGCGGACGCAACGTCGACGCCACGTCGGGCAGGTACGACAGCGCCTGCAGCACCTCGGCCGCCGAGTGGTATCGCGAATCGTAGTGGCCGATGCAGCGTTCGAGCCACATCGGCAACGGATCGCCGAACGACGGCCGACGACCGACGAGCAGTTCGAACGCAATGATGCCGGCCGCAAACAGGTCGGAGCGCGGCCCGCGAGGCCGGCCGTCGGCCAGCGCCGGGTCGAGATAGAACGGCGTGCCGGCGAGAGCCGCGGTGCCGGCCAGCGTGTGCGCCAACTCGTCACGGTCGTTGCCATGCTGCGTGCTCAGACCGAAGTCGATCAGTCGCAGGCGCCACGCGCCGCGCACGTCGGCGCGATCGTTCGGCGCAACCAGCACGTTGAGCGGCTTGAGGTCGCCGTGCGTGATGCCGAGGTCGTGCAGATCGCGCAGCGCCTCGAACACCGCGGTGACCAGCGCAACGCGGTCGCCGTCGCTCAGCGCGGCCCCCTCGGCACTGCGCAGCAGCCGGTGCAGCGATTGCCCGCCGTCTTCCATCACCGCCATCTGGTCGTGCAGCGCGCGGATGGCGATCAGCCGCGGCGACTGCAGCCCGCGCTGCAGCAGCCAGTCGAGCGCGCGATGTTCGGGGCTGCCGGCGACGACGCGCTTGAGGATGACGCGCTCGTCGTTGTGCCGCGCGTACCACAGTTGCCCGGCCGTGTCGGGCAACGGCTCGAGCAGTTCGCAGCCGTGCTGCACGGCGCCCGGGTACCAGGCCGAGATGGTTGGCATGGGGGCTCGGCGTGTGTCACGCCCTGCGTCGTGGTCCAGCAGACAGCCTACCGGCGGACGCCGGTTCCGCGCAAATGCGCATGCGCGGGCGGGGCCGGATGCCACTCACTCGCCATGCCCGTCATCGACCGGCTGATCGTCGGCGGACAACGCAGGTCATGGATCGCCCGATTCGCACATGTTAGGCCAGCTGCCTTGCAACTCCTGTTCTCACAGAGCGATCCACCATGCGACTGCCCCTCGCGCAAGCCACCCTGCTGGCCTGCCTGCTCGCGTTCCATATCTCGACAGCCCACGCCCAGGACAGTCACTACGAGACCAACCAGTACGGCTCGACCTCGGCCCTGCGCGCCGGTGCCGTGACCGGCGGCGTCCGCGACACCAGCGCCACCTGGTACAACCCGGCCGGGCTCGGCTTCATCGAAAACCCGAGCATCTCGGTCACCGCCAGCGCGTATCGCCTCGGCATTTCCAACATCGGTGACATCGCCGGGACCGGCACGAAGCTGCAGTCCACGCCGATCAGCACGGTGCCGCTGATCGTCTCCGGCCTGTTCATGAACGACAAGGCGGTGCCCGGCCACCGTTTCGCGTTCTGCCTGATCAACCGCACGATCTCGACGATTGCCACCAGCGACCGCGTGCGCACCAACAAGGATGTGCTCGACCGCAGCGTCGCCGAGACGGCCGGGCTCGAGGACTACGTCGGCAGCTTCACGCTCAGCACCGGCGTGACCGAAATCTGGGCCGGCGGCGCGTGGGGCTACCACATCAACGACAACGTCTCGATCGGCGCGGCGTTCTACGTGCCGATGCGCCAGCAGTCGGCCACTTTCAGCGCCTACGCGCGCGTCGTGAATCCCAACGCCAACGGCGTCGTCGCCACGTCCGACTTCACGCAGAGCCACGACTACCTGAACCTCCGCCTGCTCGGCCGCCTCGGCCTGGCGTTTGACCTCGGCCCGCTGAAGTTCGGCCTCGCGTTCACGACGCCGTCGGCCAGCATCTTCGGCAAGGGCGGCGTGCTGTTCCAGTTCACGATCAACGACGTGGACCTCGACGCCGACAACACCGGCGACTCGCTGGTGCTCGAGGACGAGCAGCGCAACCTCGACGCGCAATTCCAGTCCAACATGGGCCTCGCGTTCGGCATCGAATACACCATCGACGAGATGGTCACGTTCGCCTTCGATGTCGAGTGGAACGCCGCGGCGGGGCGCTTCAACATCATGAACCCGGTGGCGCGCAACCTCGAGCTCGGTGCCGGCGGCGGCCCCGCTGTGCTGACCACGGCCGACTTCACGCCGACGTACCGCTACACGAGCATCGTCAACGTGGCGTTCGCGACCACGCTGCGTCTCGACAAGGGCGCGTCGGTGGTACTCGGCTTCAACACCGACTTCTCGTACGCGCCGGCCGACAGCGGCACCGGCACCGACCTGATCTTCACCGACTACGACCTGTTCCACTTCAGTGGCGGCCTGATCCTCAGCGAGTACGGCATCGAGGAGAAGAACCTCGGCCTGCTCGTGCGCGAGGTGAGCATCGGTGTCGTGCTGAGTTTCGGCAGCGGCCAGGCAGAGCAGATCGTCGACTTCAGCAGCGCCAACGAGTCGAACTTCCTGATGGGCCTCGACACCAGCAAGCTGATCGACGTGAGCTACTTCTCGTTCAGCCTGATTCTGGGCTACACGCAGCACTTCTGATCGGCGGGCCGGTCGCTGGCATCGCTGGCATGACGACTCGCGGCATGGGACGCTCGGGCAACGACGGTTCGGTTCGGTCACGCCACCGGCGAGCGACGCACATGCAGCCCGGCGAGTTCGGCTACATCAACTGGATCCGCGACCAGCAGCGACGCGCAGCCGCTGCAGAGGGCGTGCGCGTGGGGCCCGGTGACGATTGCGCGGTGGTGCGCGGGCCCGACAACCAGACCGACTGGCTGCTCACCACCGACATGATGCTCGAAGGCTCGCACTTCGATCTCGCCACGGCGCCGCCGGATGCGGTGGGCTACAAGCTGCTCGCGGTCAGCGTGTCCGACATCGCGGCGATGGGCGGCGTGCCGATGTTCGCGCTCACCTCGGTCGGCTTTCCGCACGCGCCCGACGAGGCGCTGCGCGAAGGCCTCTACCGCGGCCTGGAGCGCGCCGCCGCCGCGTTCGGCGTGTCGTTGGTGGGTGGCGACGTGACCGCGTTCCGCTCGGCCACGGCGCCGCTCGTGCTCTCGCTCGCGCTCACCGGGCGCATGGACGACGGCGTGGCGCCGGTGTTGCGCAGCGGTGCGAAGCCCGGGCAGCTGGTCTACGTCACGGGCGCGCTGGGCGGATCGCTCGCCAGCGGCCGGCACCTGTCGTTTGTGCCACGCGTCGCCGAAGGCCGATGGCTGGCCGCTCGCGGGCTGGCCACCTCGATGCTGGACATCAGCGACGGACTGGCCGGCGACGTGGCGCACATCTGCGAGGAGAGTGGCGTCGGGGTGGTCATCACGGCGTCCCGCCTGCCCGTTCACAACGGCGTCACGCTGCACCAGGCGCTCACCGATGGTGAAGACTTCGAGCTGCTCTTCACGGTGGATCCCGCGCGCGCCGACGAACTCGAACGCAGCTGGCCGTTCGGACCGGCGGTCGGGCTCTCGCGCATCGGCCACATCACCGACACCCCGGCCGATCGCTGGCTCGAGCAGGCCGATGGCACTCGCGAGCCGCTGCCCGTCGGTGCGGCGTTCGATCATCTGCGCTGACTCGTGCGCTACTTCGGTGCCCGGGTGTGGAACGCGCCGTCGCGCACTTCCACAAGTGTGGTCGGCTTCGACACGCAATCGCCATGCTCGTCGAACCACACCGGCCCCGTGACGCCGTGGTACGCGGCGCGCTCGCTGGTCTGCATCGCCAGTTGTGCGCGGATCCGGCGCCGATCGAGCCCGGCCTGACGGATCGCTTCCAGCACCTGGCCCAGCGCGTCGTACGTCAGCGCGGCCCAGATGTCGGGCTCCTTGCCGTCGTTGGCATCCTTGAACGCCTTGATGAACTCCTTCAGCGGGTCGCTCTGTTGCGCCGGCTCCGGGAGTACGCACGACATGATGCGCACGCCTTCCACCGCCTTGCCACCGGTCTCGATGAACGCGTCACTCATCAGCCCATCGCCGCCGACCATCTGCACCTTGTCGAAGCCGAGATCGCTCATCGCGCGCGCGATCAGCGCGCCCTCGTTGTACAGGCCGCAGATCAGCAGCGCGGTCGGTCCGCTGGCCATCGCCTGGCGCACGATCGGCTCGAAGTCCTGCGTGCGCTCGCGCATGTACGGCACCGCGGCGACCGTCATGCCGAGCTCCTTCGCCCGCTCCGACGCGATCGTCATCATGCCCCGACCGTAGTCGTCGTTGTCGTAGATCACCGCGATCTTCTTCGCGCGAAGCACCTCATGCACGTGATCGGCCAGCCGCGCCGCCTGCTGACTGTCGTTGAGCAGGTTGCGGAACGTGTACGGCGCGCCGCGGCAGATGCGCGGGTTGGTGCTCGACGGCGTGAACTCCACCAGCCGGCCCTCGTTGTAGATGTCGCGCGCCGCGAGCGTGCAAGCCGAGTTGAAGTGCCCGACCACGGCCAGCACCGACTGGTCGGCCACCAGCCGGGTTGCGACCTGCCTGGCCTCGTCAGGGTCGGCCCGGTCGTCGTTGATTGCGATCGTCACCTGGTGCCGCGTACCGCGAACGCGCAGGCCGCCGGCGATCTTCAGCTGCTCGGACTTCAGGCGCGCGGCGCGGGCAACCATGTCGCCGAACGCCGCTGCGCTGCCGGTAATCGGCGTGCAGACCGCAATCGTGAACGGCTCGCCGAGGTCGGCATCCGGGTCGGGCTGCGGCGCCGGATCGGCCGGTACCTGCGGGTCCAACGGAGCCGGCTCGACCGGGGCCGGGTCCTGCGACAGCGCGGGCGACGTGAACAGCAGGCCCAGTGCGAGCGCAGAAAACGTGACGAGGCGGAGCAGCATGGCGACAACCAGCAGATGAGTGTGCGCCCGATTGTATCGGCAGTCGCGCGCGACGACAGCGTGCTCCCGCTCGAGGCGGCGTGGTACCGTTCGCGCTGACCCGCTCGGCAAGGCACATCGCATGGGCGAGTTCCGCTTTCTCACACACGACATCGCCGGCATCGGCGGCACGTTCAAGTCGTCGCCGGCCGACTTCGCGGTGGACGAGCAGCCGCTCTACGCGTTCTCGGGTACCGGCGAGCACACGCTGGTGCGCATCGAGAAGACCGGCATCGCCACGTTCGAAGCGGTGCGCCGGATCGGCCGGGCGCTGGGCGTGCGCGAGGACGACATCGGCACCGCCGGGCTGAAGGATGCGCGCGCGACGACGCGGCAGTGGGTGTCGATCCCGCGCGTGGATGTGGCTGCGGTCGAACAACTCGAGCTGCGCGACGTGACGGTGCTGGAGGTGACGCGCCACGCCAACAAGCTGCGCCGCGGCCACCTGGCCGGCAACGCGTTCGTCTGCGTGCTGCGCAATGTGGACCCCGCTGGCGAGCAGCGCGCGCGCGATGTGCTCGCGCGACTCGTCGAACTCGGCGCGCCGAACCACTTCGGCGACCAGCGATTCGGCTCGCGCGCCGACACCCACCGCCTCGGCCGGCACCTCGTGCGCGGCGATGCCGAGGGCCTGATTCGCGAACTGCTCGGCGGTGACGACGACGACCCCGATGCGCGCGAGGCGCGTGCCGCGTTCGAGGCCGGTGATCTGGCCACGGCGCAGGAGCGGATGCCGATGCGTCGCAACCAGGAGCGCCGCCTGCTCCGCACGCTGATCGAGGCCGGGGATCGCGACAACCGCTGGACGGTGGCCGTGAAGCAGCTGCCGAACAAGCTGAAGAAGCTCTACGTGTCGGCCTACCAGTCGTGGCTGTTCAACTCGCTGCTCGACGCGCGCCTGCCCGACCTGATCACGCTGCGCACCGGCGACATCGCCTGGCTGCATCGCAACGGCGCCGCATTCGAGGTGACCGACGCGGCCACCGAACAGCCGCGCGCGGATGCGTTCGAGATCTCGGCGTCCGGTCCGCTGTTCGGCACGAAGACGCTGCTGGCCACTGGCGAGCCGGGCCGCGACGAACAGGCCCTGCTGGCGGCCGAGCAGTTGACGCCCGATTCGTTCCGCATTGCGGGCGGGTTGTCGCAGCCGGGTGCGCGTCGGCCGTACCGGTTTGCGCTGCGCGATGCAGCGTTGGAATGGGGCGTGCCGGCCGCGAATGAAGATGCCGGCGACCGCGCGGGTGCGGTGCATTGCACCGTGCGCTTCGCGCTGTCGGCCGGGTGCTACGCGACGAACGTGCTCGGCGAACTGGTCAAGGGCGACCAACCGCCGCTGGTGCCCGAGGCCTGACGCAAGCGCGGGCGATCAGCGAGATCAGCGCGGCTCGCTCTCGCGCGACTCGTCGTCGCTCGCCAGTTCTGGCACGAGTGTCGCCGGCAACGCGCAACGGAATCCGAGGCAGTCGTAGCTGACACCGGGTGGATCGGCCGCGCGCGTCCACACCGCCAGAGCGTCGGCCGGCGAACGGAAGCCGCCACCGCGATTCACACGCAGCCCCGGCGGCCAGCCGATCAGCGGGTCGCGACCGCTGCGCGACGCATCGGCGTAGACCAGCGGATCGTAGCAGTCGGCGCACCACTCCCACACGTTGCCGGCCATGTCGCGCACGCCGTACGGCGACTCGCCAGCGGCGCGCGCCGCGTCGTTGACCTGGCCGAGCGCGATCGCCGGCCGGTTGCGCGCGAAGATCGCATGCACCCCGTCGGTTGGCGCCGCCGACCCCCACGGGTACGGGCCGTCACCGGTGCCGCGCGCCGCGCGCTCCCACTGCGCCTCGGTAGGCAGCACGGCACCAACCCAGCGCGCGTAGGCCTGCGCGCCGTACCACGTCACGCCCGTGATCGGTCCCTGCAACTGCAGCGGGTCGGCCCGCATCATGAAGTTGCCGTCGCCGACGATCGCCTCGTTGAGGATCATCACCTCGCCCGCATCGGGCCATCCGTCGGGCACCGTGCGGCTCTTCACGGCATTGAGGAACATCACGAACGCAGCCGCGCTGACCTCTGCGCGATCGATCAGGAATGCGCCGAGCGTGACGTCGTGCACCGGGTTGGCATCGCGCGAAGCCCCACCGCCCATCTTCGCGGTGCCGGCCGGAATCAGGATCATGTCGGCCGAGTCGCGTGGCCGCCGGTAGATTGCGAACTCGCCGGCGCTGCCCTTCGCTTTGTCGCCGATGTCGCGCAGTCGCGCCGGCACAAACTCCTCGCCCGCCGCGGCCGTCTCCGGACCGGCCATGCTGGCCGACTGCAGGCCGGGGTCGAGTGCCGGACCGAGACCGCTCGGCATGGCGCAGCGGAAGCCGACATCGTCGTGCATCTGATCGGCGCGCGACAGGTCGCGACACGTCACGCGCAGTTCGCTGGCGTGCCCGCTGTGCCACGAGCCGCCGCGCACCTCGCGATACGCCACGCTGAGATCGCCGCCGAATGCGGACGCCGGCAGACGCAACCAGGTCGCCGCCGTGAAGTCGGGCTGCGTCGGCAACAGCTCGTCCGGACACGGATGCTCGCCGATCGGCGTGACCAGCCACTCGCGCACGTTGCCGGCCATGTGCCACAACCCGGCCGGCGTGCGACCCGCCGCGAACGCATCGTCGTCGTTCTCGCCGCGCACCGGTGCCAGCGGCAACTCCTGCCATGCCGTCGGCTCGGCCTCGCCGATGCGACGGCCCGCGTTGACCTGATGCGCGCGCGCCCGCGACTCGCCGCCATCGGGCAGCAACTCGCGCGGCGGCGAATCGCCCCACGGGAACTCGCGCTTGCAGCCATGCAGCGGATCGAACGCGGCGGCGCGCTCCCACTGCGCCGCGGTCGGCAGGCAGCAATCGATCATCGCGTCGCGCGGATCGCGCCCCCACGCCCACAACGAGTACGCGCACGCGCCGGCATGGCTGACCAGCACCACCGGCAGGTTCTCGCAGCCGGGCAGCGGCGCGTAGCGCGTGCCGTCGAAGCCGAGCTGCGATCGCGGGTCGCGCAGGCCGATCCACGCGATGCGCTCGTCGCCTGTGGGCGCGCTCGCATTCAGGAACGTCGCGAACTGCGCATTGCTGATCTCGCAGTCGTCGATGAAGAACTCCGGCAGCCAGAGCCAGCGCAGCGGCCGTTCGTTGTCGCGGCCGTAGCCGGTTGCGTCGCCCACCGGGATGCGCCCGGCCGGCACGCGCACGACATGCGCGCCGTCGGTTTTGCGCCGCCAGACCTGCATCGGCACGCCGGTGGTGTCGTGTGCCGGCGCATCGGCCACGGGTTCGAGCAGCTTCTGCAGCGCGGCTGGAAGCGGCTCGAAGGCAGGCAGCTGCTCGAGTGGCAGC
>JBFWQT010000194.1:0-11628 GCA_050249295.1 Planctomycetota bacterium | reverse complement strand
CCGTCACACGTCGCGAGACGCTCGCCGACAGCGCTCGCCAGACGGCCGCCTCCACGGCCGCCAGCCTGCGTCAGTACCGCCTCGGCGACGAGCTCGGCCGCGGCGGCATGGGCGAGGTCCGCGCTGCGATCGACAACGAGCTCCGCCGGCAGGTTGCCATCAAGCTGCTGCGATCCACCGGCAGTGCGAACGACGCGACGCAGTTCGTTGAAGAGGCGCAGATCACCGGGCAGCTCGAACATCCCAACATCGTGCCGGTGCACCAGCTCGGCGTCGATGCCAGCGGACGCCCGTGGCTGGCCATGAAGAAGATCGACGGCGTCGACCTGCGCGAGCGCATCCGCCACTCGCCGCGCGGCCTGCTCGATGCCGCGCAACTCAACGACATCCTCGAGGTGTTCGGCAAGATCTGCGACGCGATCGCGTTCGCCCACCATCGCGGCGTGATCCATCGCGATCTGAAGCCGGCCAACGTGATGATCGGTGAGTGGGGTGAAGTGCTCGTCGTTGACTGGGGCCTTGCGCGGCCGCTTGCGTCGTCGACGCCGTCGACGGTGCGCACCGACCGCCGCGATGGCGCCAGCGACATCACGCTCGACGGCGACGTGTTCGGCACGCCGGCCTACATGCCGCCCGAACAGGCATCCGGCCGGATCGACGAGGTTGACGAACGCGCCGACATCTTCGCGCTCGGCGCGATCCTCTACGAGATGCTCACGCTGCAAGTGCCGTACGAGGGTCGCAACGCGCGGGAGACGCTGGCGAAGGCGACGCGCCGCGATCTGGTGCCGCCGCGACAGCGCGCGCCGCAACGGGCGATCCCGCGCGAGATCCACGCGATCGTGATGAAGGCGATGGCGGCAAGGCCCGCGGATCGCTACGCAACGGTCGGCGATCTTCGTGCCGACCTCGCAGCATGGACCACGCACACGCGCGGCTCGGCGTGGCGCGACGGCCCGATCGCGAGCGCGCGCAAGTGGGCGAAGCGCCATCCGCAGCTCACGCTTGCCGGTACGCTGATGGTCGTCGCCACGCTGGTGGTCGCCACAGTGGTCGGCCAGTGGCAGGCCAGCGAACGCGCGCGCGAGCTCGCCGTTGCGGAGAATGATCGCCTGCGCCTGGAGAGCGAGCGGGCCGAGCTGCGCGACCTCGCGCAACGCGATCAGATTGATGGTCTGCGCGAACGGCTCGGCCTGAAGGTGCGCGAGACGAGCGCCGAGGCGCTGCGCCAGTTCAATGCCGAGTGGAAGAAGGCGAAGCAAGCCGGCCGATCGGAGGATGCCCTTGTCCGCGAACTCGGGCCGCGCAAGGTCGACGAGATCCTCGATGCGATGAACCAGCTGATCGACTCGGCCGGTGACGTGGGCGCGGTACAGCTCTCGGCGCCCGACTACTACCAGCGCGGACTGCTGCGCTCGGTCGGCAAGGGCGATCATGCCGGCGCACTCGAGGACTACAACCGCACGCTGGAACTCGACGCCGACTTCCACCCGGCGTACGCGGGTCGCGCCTTCGTGTACCTGCAACTCGGCGACACGCGCCGGGCGCTCGATGATCTCGATCGCGCGGTGCAACTGCTGCCCGACGCGGAGAACCTTGCGAACCGCGGATCGCTGAGGCTCCACCGCGACGACATCGACGGCGCGCAGGCCGACTTCGATCGCGCGCTCGAACTGGACGCCCGCTGTCTGCCGGCGTTGCTCGGGCGCGCCAACATCCATCGCATCCGCAAGCAGTGGACGGCAGCGGTCGAGGTCTGCACCACCGCGCTGACGCTCTACCCGCAGTCGGCGGTCGCGTGGTTCGGCCGCGGCTTTGCCTACGAGAAGTTGCGCGACGATGCGCAGGCAATCGCCGACTACGACGCCACGCTGCGGCTCGACCCCGCCCACCACGGCGCACGACTCAACCGTGGCGAGGCGCGCAGCCGTACCGGCGACCTGATCGGCGCACTGGCCGACCTCACGTACCTGCTCGAGCAAGATCCGGACAACGCCGAGGCACTGACCAATCGCGGCAATGTCCGCGGCCGGCTCGGCGACGAGGTGGGCGCGCTGCAGGACGTCGAGCGCGCGATCCAGGTGAATCCGCAGCTCCCCGAGGCCTTCAACAACCGCGGCTCTGCCCGTCACCAGCGCGGCGACCTGGAGGGTGCGCTGGCCGACTTCAACGCGGCCATCGCGCTCGACGACTCGTACGCGATGGCGATCCGCAACCGCGGCGTGGTGCTCGACGACATGAACGACCTGGACGGCGCGATCCGCGACTACACGCGCGCCATCGAGCTCGACCCGTTGTACGCGCAGGCGTACTTCACGCGCGCGATCTCGCGCCGCAAGAAGGGTGACGAAGCCGGCGCGCTGGACGACTACACGAAGGCCCTCGAACTCGCCCCCGGCTACAGCAGCGCTCTCTGCAACCGCGGCAGCATCTACCTCTCGCGCGGCCGCTACGACCTGGCGCTCGCCGACTTCGATGCGGCGATCCGCAGCAACTCGACCTACTGGCAGGCCTGGACCAATCGCGCCGCGGCCCTCGCCCAGCTCGGCCGCAAGGACGAATCGCGGCGGTCGTTCGAGCAGGCCCTGGCCTGTTGCCCGGGCAGCCAGCGCGCCATGATTGAAGCACGCCGCAAGCACTACCTCGGCGAATGATGATGACGCGGCGCGACGCGAACAAGTCCCGGCGGGGTGGCCATGGGCGCGGCCGCGATCGGTGGTACCATCACGGCCGAGTGAGCCGCCGCCGACCGACGGCGACAGACCGACAGCCAGGCAGACGGAGCAATGCGATGCCCTTCTACGACTACATGTGCCGGGCCAACGATCGCCGGGTGGAAGTGCGACACGGCATGACCGAGACGGTCACCACCTGGGGCGAACTCTGCGCGCGCGCCGGCATCGAGCCGGGCGACACACCGCCCGACGCGCCGGTCGACAAGCTGATCAGCGGCGGCACGGTCGTTCCGCTGCACACGTCGTCGTCATCGTCGTCGTCGGCCGCGATGGGGCCGTGCTGCGGCGGCGGCGCGTGCGGTCACAACCACAACTGATGATGACGTCCAGCAACGGTTCCGCGTCGCATCCGCAGTCGCTCGCCAGCATGCCGCGCTCGGCGTTCTCGCCGCCGCCCGCACCGCTCGACGAGCAGCCCGATCCGGTACGGCTGCGCGTGGAACGCATGGCCGACGCCGACGTCGTGCACAGGCTGCGCGCGACGCACGGGCGCATCCTGCTGGCGGCAACCGGCGGCCTGGCGCTGCCGGCGGGCGGCCTGCTGGTGGTGTTCGCGCCGGGTGCGACGACGATCTCGGCCGGGTGGTTGATCGCGTGGTGTTGCGCGGCCGTGCTGGGCGCGGTGGCGGCGACGAGCGCGATGGCGTTGCCGCGACGGCCCGACCTCATCGGCATCGACGGCGTGGCCGACGACGGCCGCTTCCGCCCGGCGCGCGGCGCGTCCAGCGGGATGATCGCGGCCGCGCTGATGCTCGGCGGACTGTCGCTCGCGCTGCCGATCGACCTGCTGGCGACCGCCGACACGCTGGCGGTGCGCGCGTTGCCGTGGTTCGCCGCGCTCGCGCTGTTGTTCACCGCGCAGACATTTCTCGCGGCGTTTGCACTGCAGGCCGGCCGCTGGCTGGCCACGATGGCGAGCGACGCGTCGGTGAGCCTGAGCATTCCGTTGCCCGCGCCGCCCGATGGCGCAGCCGCCGAGCAACGTCGCCGGGCCGTCGCGCGCGCCGCGGAGTCGACGCTGGCCGGCATGGAACGCGAGCGCCTGCTGCACGGCACGAGCTGCATCTGGTTGTCGGTCGCCGGTGGCCTGGCGCTGGTCGCGCTGGTGTTGCAGGTCGTCGGCGTGGCGGGCGCGGCCGCGGTGTCGCTCGGCTCGTTGCTGCAGCTGGTCAGCAGCGTGTTGATGCTCGCCGCCGTGGTGTCGGCCGGGCTGGTGTGGCGCGACGCGGCCGTGTCGGGTGTGCGCGCGGCGTTGATAGCCGGCGGGTTGTCGGTGGCGCTGGCGTTGTCGGTGCCGGGTCAGTTGCTGGCCGGGCAGAGCGGGTGGGTCGCGTGGCTGGCAGTGGTGGTCGCGAGCGCGGCGCTGGTCGTCGCGATTGTCGTCGCGCGCTGGCACCACCACATGCGTCGTCACGCCGACACGGCGCCGTCGGTTCCGGTGTTGATCGACGCGCTGCACACGCCGGACGAGGCTGTGCGCCAGCCGGCCCACCGGCTGTTGATGGCGGTGACGCAGACCGACCTGCCCGACGAGCCGGGCGCGTGGCGCACGTGGCAGCAGCAACAGGTGGCGGGGTGAGCGTGTGTCGCGCCTGCGCTGCGCACTCACATGCCGCGCGCATCCGCCACGTGCTCGCAGAACCACGCGTAGGTGCTGGCAATCCCGTCGCGCAAGCCGGTCGGCGCGGTCCATCCGAGCGCCGTCAGTCGCGACACGTCGAGCAGCTTGCGCGGCGTGCCATCCGGCTTCGACGCATCCCATTCCAGCGCGCCGTGGTAGCCGACGACTTGCGCGATCATCGTCGCCAGCTCGCGGATCGACAGGTCGCGCCCCGTGCCGACGTTGATCGGCCCGGCCGCGGAGAAGCGGTCGAGCAGGAACAGGCAGGCGTCGGCCAGGTCATCGACGTGCAGGAACTCGCGCAACGGCGCACCCGTGCCCCACAGCTCGACCGACGCGCGGCCGTCGCGCGCCGCCTCGTGGAAGCGCCGCATCAGCGCCGGCAGCACGTGCGAGTGCTGCGGATGGAAGTTGTCGCCGGGCCCGTAGAGGTTGGTCGGCATCGCGCTGATGAAGTCGGCGCCGTGCTGCTTGCGGAAGCTGTCGCACAGCTCGATTGCGGCGATCTTCGCGATCGCGTACGCGCGGTTGGTTTCCTCGAGCGGGCCGGTCAGCAGCGACTCCTCGCGGATCGGCTGGGGCGCGAGCCGCGGGTAGATGCAGCTCGAGCCGAGGTTGAGCAGTTTGCGCACGCCGTGCGCGTGCGCCTGCGGGATCACGGCCGACGCGATCGCGATGTTGTCGGCAATGAAGTCGGCCGGCTGCGTGCTGTTCGCGAGGATGCCGCCGACTTTCGCGGCCGCGAGGATCACCACTTCCGGCCTGGCCTCGCCGAAGAACCGCCCCACTGCCGTCGCGTCGCGCAGATCGAGTTCGTCGCGCGTTCGTGTGATCACCTGGTTGAAGCCGCGCGCGGTCAGCAGTCGGCACACGGCCCCGCCAACCAGGCCGCGATGACCGGCAACGAAGATTCGCGTGGTGGCGGGCGTGATCGTCATGATGGTGGTGGTGCTTGCTCGTCCGGTCCGAGCCGCGACCGTAAGGGAGCGGGACCGGGAAGTATGCAATGAAACTCAACCCGGATGCAGGCTGTGATTGTGGTGCAGGCTTCCAGCTGTGGTGCAGGCTTCCAGCTGTGGTGCAGGCTTCCAGCCTGCATCCGGTCTCCCACTGCATGCAGGCTGGAAGCCTGCGCCACAGGTGCACCGGAGTCAGTGCGCCTGGCACCACGCCTCGAACATCCAGAGCGCAAACAGCTGCAGCGCCGCGGTGTCGCCGCGACCACTGTCGTACTGCTTGCGCAGCTTCTGCACGGCCGCGACATCCACAATGCCGCGCTCGGCCATCGCCGGCGAGTCGAGCACGGCGCCGATCGTCGTTCCGAGGTGCGGCGACTCCAGCAGCCACTCGGCCATGCGACGGCGGTCCGGCGAGCCGCCATCCAGGCCGGCTGCAGCCGGAGTGGCCTCGCGCGCCGCCAGCGCCAGCAAGCGCTTGCCACCCTGCGGGCCTACCTTCAGCGCGGCCGGCAACTGCGTGGACCACTCGACCAGCTCGTGGTCGAGATACGGCAGACGCAACTCCAGACCGGCCAGCGCGGCACACGCGTCGGCGCCGGGCAGCACACTGCCGGGCAACCACGTGGCGAGGTCGAGCGCGATCGCGCGATCCGCCAGCGGCCGGCCATCCGCAGGACCCGCACCGGGTCCACACTCGACGGCACCACTGATCACGCCGGGCGTCTCGTGGTCGCCGGGCCAGCGGGCAGGCTCGCCGGCCAGCTCGTGCCACGCGATCAGCGGCTCGGCATGCCCGTTGGTGTGCGCGCCGGCGTGCCCGTTCTCGTCGATACCGCGGGCGGTGCGGCGCGGGCCGAGGCGATCGAACGCGACGCGATACTCGCGCGACGGGTCGTGCCGTTCGCACAGCGCACGGAAGCCGTCGGTGAAGATCGACCTCGCGGGCAGGCCGATGCGCAGCCAGTGCAGGTACCGCTCGCGCGGCTGCAACACCGCGCCACCGATGAAGCGGCGGAACTCGCGCCACACCGACACCGCGCCGCGACTGAGGCTCAACACGCTGCCGCGCACCAGCGCCTTGCCCGGCAGGCCGCCGGGGCCGCCGGTCATGTAGCGCGCGAGGCGGCCGCGATCGAGCCCGGGAAGCCAGCGCGAGAGCATCGCGCCGATGTCGCGCAGCAACGGCGGCGTCCAGTCGATGCGCTCCGAGCGCACCAGCGCGAACACGCGACGGTAGCCGCCGAACACCTCGTCGGCGCCAAGCGAGTCGATCAGCGTGCGCACGCCGCTGGCCGCGATGTGCCGCCACTCGGCGAGCTGCGAGAGCAACATCGGATCGGCGATCGGCTGGTCAAGATGCGCGACGAGCTCGGCCGCGAGCGCCGCGAGCTGATCGCCACCGCCGGCCGGCGCCTTGCTGGTGGCCGCGTCGAACAGCGAGTAGCCGAGCGGTTCGGTCGGCAGCTTCAGTTCGCGCGTCGCGGCGCGCAGTCGCGCGGCATCGATCGGGCCACGATCGAACGGGTCGGGCACGCCGTCGGGTGCGAGCGCGCGCAGGCCGTTTGCGCCGGCCAGTCGCGCGGCGTGCGTGGCAAGCAGCAGGCTCTCGGTGTTGGCGCGCACGCCCAGTGCGGCGTGCTCCAGGTTGTGCTCGAGTGCAGCCGACGCGCCGGTCGAGCCCGGCGCACTGAACAGCACGCGGCCGACGGCCTGCTCGAAGCTGCCGGCGAACTGCATCAGCCAGTCTTCGCGCGTGCGCTCCTCCGGCGCGCCGGGCCAGTGCAGCGCGAAGTAGCGATGCAGCGTGAGCCGGCCCTCGCGGAACAGCGCGTAGTGGCCGGGCGGCACCGCGCGCACGGCGCGCCAGATGGTGCGTGGCGGCGGGATGTAGCCCCACGTGAAGAAGTCCTCGACGGCGAACGCGTCGAGCTCGCGCGGGAAGCCATCGAGCGCGAGCAGCGCCTTGATCTCGGAGGCGAAGCGCAGCGAGTCGCCGTGCAGCCAGGTGAACATCGGCGTGATGCCGAACGGGTCGCGCGCGAGGATCATCGTGCCGAGCCGCTGGTCCCAGATCGCGCAGGCGAATGCGCCGCAGAGTCGTGCGAAACAACCGGTGCCGTAGCGGCGCCACGCTTCGAGCAGCACCTCGGGCGCGGAGCTGGTCTGGAACTTCGCGCCGCCGGAAATGAGTTCGGCGCGCAGCGCGGCGGCGTTGGTGAGGTGACCGTCGAGCGCGACGCGGATGTTCTGCGGGCCGTCGCTGAAGGGCTGGCCGAGGCCACCGCGAGGGCCGCCGGCGCGGGCCTTGCTGACGCGCGCGTCGGTGGGCGGCGTGTCGTCGTCGGCGCCAGTGGCCGAATGCTGGCACACGGCGAGCGCGGCGTCCTTGCCGTCGTAGAACCCCTCGGCGTCGCGACCGCGGTGGCGCAGCGTGCGCAGCATCGCCCTCAGCGTGGCGCTGTCGGGCTTGCCACCGACGATGCCTGCAATGCCGGCCATGAGGTGCGGTGCGTGGAGAAGCCGTGGGCGCGCATCATACAACGTGCGCCGCGGAGGGTGCGGAGCGAGGCGACCCACCGGCAGCAGCCCGTGGGCTTGAATGGGACCGGGGTGATACAGAAGGAGCGTACGGCGCTCCCGCCCGCGCGCAGCCATGACCGACCGACGTCAACTGATCCGGTTCCCGACCGAGTTTCCGATCAAGGTGGTGTGCACCGCCGACGGCGACCTGCGCGGCGCGATCGCCGGTGTGGTGCGGACGCATGCGCCGGACTTCGACGCGACGACGATCAGCGTGCGCGAGTCGAGCAAGGGAACGTACCACTCGCTGACGTGCACGATCGTCGCGACGTCGCAGGATCAGCTGGACGAGTTGTATCGCGCGCTGGGCGCCCACCCGCTGGTGCGGTTCGTGCTCTGACGACAACGATCAGTCGTCGATCAGTCGGCCTCGGCCTCGACCACCTCATCCAGCGGCGGCGCCTCATCGAACTCGCCGCTGAGCATCGCGTTGACGATCTTCTCGATGCGCACCCGGCGATGGCCGCGCGCGGCAATCGAGACCACATCACCCTTGCGCGCACCGAGCAGGCCGACGGCAATCGGCGCCAGGTAGCTGATGATGCCGGCGTCGGGGTCGGAGTCCCACTTGCCGAGGATCGCCTTGGTTTCCTTCTCGCCGGTCTCCTCGTCGGACCAGGTGACGCGGCAGCCGGGCGTGACGATGTCGGTGTCGACATCGTCGGCGTCGATCAGGCGCACGTTCTTCAGGTCGGCGCTGATCTCGGCGAGCATCTGCTTGAGCCGCGCTTCCTTCTCGCGCGCCGCCTCGAGCTCGGCGTTTTCCGAGATATCGCCGAGCTCCAGCGCCGCGCCGATCGCCTTGGCGTTGTCGGCGAGCTGGTCCTGCAGGCTCTGCAGCTTGCGCAGTTGCAGCGTGTGGCCGCGACGCGTGGTCAGCGACAGGCCGGGGTCGATCTTGTAGCCGCCGGTCTCGTCGATGACCGCGGCCTCGACCGACGGGTGGATCTTGCGGATCAGGCGACGCAGCTTGGGCGGCAGCGTGTTGCCGAGCGCCGTGCAGGCATCCAGGTGATGGTAGAGGTGCTGCGCCTGGTCAACCGTGATATGCGGCGCGAGGCTGGCAAGCATGAAGTTGCGATCCTCGGAGAGCAGCGTCTTGAGCCGCTGGAGCGAGGCCTTCGCCGACTTGCTGCCCCGCGCGAACATGTGGTTGAGCTGGGTGGCGAGCACCAGCAGCTTCTCGAACAGCCGGTAGCGCTCGTCGAGCGAGGCGGCCGCATCCTTGCCGTTCTCGCCGCGGGCATGCACGAAGATCTGGCGCGCGTACCACAGGAAGTTGTCCGGGTGGGCGGAGGGCTCGCGCGAAACCTCGTCGCCGAACTTCTCGAACAGCTTGTTCTTCGCCTTCTCGCACAGGCGCGCGGCTTCCTCCCACAGCGGCTGCGAGTCGGACCAGAACGCGAGGTTGAGGATCTCCTCGGTCATGTGCTTGTTCTTGCTGACGATCGTGGCGAGCGCGTCGCGCTGATAGCGCGGCACCGGCACCTGACCGAGCAGCTCGATGAACACCTGCGGGTGGCCGTCGTCGAAGTAGTAGTTGAGGCCCGGCACGTCGCCAGCCGACTCGATGCCCTCGAGTACCTTCGGGAAGCTGTCCTTCACCTCGGCCACGAACATCACGGCCGAGAGTCCGCTGGCCTTCGAGCCGGCGGTGTCTTCCCTGGCCACGGCCGCGGCCCACGCAACCATCGGCGGAATCACGATCGCCGGGTCGTAGTTGTGGTCGTTGATCTGCGACAGGTAGTTGCGCGCCCGCTCGAGCTTCTCGTCCCAGCTGCCCGGCTTGTGGAAGCGGTCGAGCGCCGCATCGTGGAACGTCACGGCCTCGGCCAGCAGCGTGAACGGCGGGTTCGCGCCGACACCGACGCGGATGTACTCGTCAGCCTGCGCCGCCTTCTTGATGCCGGTAAGGAAGCGCGACCAGGTTTTCTGGTCCATCACGGCCGGCACGAAGCGCAGCTTGATCTCGCGCTGCGTGAGGCTGCGATTGCGCTCGCTGCGCAGCGCCGTCTTCACGGTCTCGAGCGGGTTGTTCTTGCAGCGCTCCTGCAGCTCAGCCAGGCGGTAGGTCTTCCAGACCAGGAAGTGATCGTTGTCGAGCTTGTGGAGCATCCGGCTCGCCGCATCGAGCGCGAACTTGTGGCCCTTCTTGTTGACGAAGTCGACGGTCAGCTTGCCCTCGGAGGGCGAGACCGCCACGACCTGGCCGACGCCCCAGCCGGAGGTGTGCTCGACGTAGTTGCCGACACCGAAGAATGTGTAGGTATCCAGAAACGCAAGGAACGGGCCGACCTGACCGTCGCGCCCGTCCTCTCGTCCGTCCTCGATGATGCGATCGATTTCCGGGAAGTCGGCGAATACCTGCGGGACCACCTCCATCATTTCATCCCAGAGCTTCTTCTCCTTGGGATGGTACTCGGCCGCGGCGCGGATGACGTTCCAGGCGTCCTTCCACTTCTTGCGGTCTTTCAGCGGGCCAATGCAGGTGGCGAGCAGGCCCGCGGCGCGCTTGCCTTCCTTGCGGCGCGCCATCTTCTCGGCAAGCGCAAGGAAGATCTCCGTGTCGTCCGGTCGGTCTTCCAGCAGGTTCAGCCAGATTTCATCGATGGCGTTGTAGTCACTGGCGGCCAGCGCGACTTCGAATTCGGGAACGTGCGTGCTCATGTGGTGTGGTGCTGCGTTCGCTGCCGGTGCAAGGTAAGTGCGAAGCCGGCCGGACTCGCGGACTGTAGAATCAGCAGCCGATGCGGTCAACACCGGCAGCGCGAGTCGCCGCATGGAACACGTGCTGCTGCAGGTTGCTGCGACGGGAGCCGCCACCGGCGTCGACGGTCACTCCTCGGCGAACTGATCCGCAATCAGCCGGGCCCAGCCCTCGAACGTCCGCTTGTCCGGGTCGTCGTCGGCAATGCGCGTCGAGAGCCGTTGCTCGGTGGCGGGCCACGACAGGTCGGTCAGACCGAGGCGCAGCGTCTCGACCAGCTGGCCCGGCGTGCTGAAGGTGCGCTGCAACGACCAGCCGATCGCGCGGGCGTGCTGCTCGTCGTAGATCTCGATCGCATGGCCGGCCCGCACCAGCGTGTCCTGCTTGAGCAGCCGGAACCGCGCGCGGCCGTACTCCACCTGCATCGACGGCATCTGCACACCGAGCGGAACCTTGTCGCGCCGCGTGCGCGTGGCGATCACCTCGCCGTCGCGCTCGTACTCGGCCTCGAGCAACAGCACCAGTTCGATGCTGCTCGCCAGCTCGACGCGCGACGTGTAGAGGTACTCGAGTTCGTACTGCCGCCCGGCCGGCTGCTCGGCCTGGAACGGCCCCGGCTGCGGCTTGTAGAGCCGTTCGTAGCGCGCCTCCACGCTGCCGGTCACGTACTTGTAGAAGCGGCAGCGCGTGGTGCCCCCCTTCAGGTCCTTCACCTCGAACTTGCCGGTCTGCAGTCTGTTCGCGGGCCCGTAGTACTTCCACTGCGGCAGCTTCGCGTTGATCTCGTCGGTGCGCCCCTTGAGCATCTGCTTGACCTGGCTCTCGACGCCGACGTGCCACTCCTGGTCCCACCCGGGAATCGACACCTCGGGCGACGACGCGCAGCCGGGCAGCAGGGTAACGCACATCGCAAGCAGGCAGCAGGTTCGGATCATGTGCACGGGGCGGAAGCAGCGCGACGGCAGCGGCTGTCAGAAGTTGCGACTGTAGCCGATCACCAGGCCGATGACCAGGTAACCGACCGGC
>JBFWQT010000193.1:0-11667 GCA_050249295.1 Planctomycetota bacterium | reverse complement strand
ATGAGGTCATGGCCTCATTGCGGCGCGGTCCTTTAACCAGCCAGCCAGCCGGGGACAGCGTCGCGGTCCCCGGCCCCGTTGTGGTAGCCCGAATCATGCGGATGGAATGTGGCGCCACCGCGACCGAGGCGCGACGCATACGAGGCTCCCTGACGGTCGCGGCTCGGACCGGATTCGCATCACAACGGCACAGACACCGCTCCGCCGCTTTGCCGGCGCCTTCCATTGCGCGCGCCGGCACGCTATCACGCCTCCAGAACCGCCCGCCGCCGCCCGCCGCCGCGCGAGGACTCATGACCGCAAAACTGCTGGATGGCCGTGAACTCGCCCGCCGCATCCGTGCGCAACTCGCCGACGTCGTCAGCGACCTGGTGAAGAAGGGCCATCATCGCCCGCACCTCGTCTCGCTGCAGGTCGGCGACGATCAGGTCAGCGACATCTACGTGCGCAACCAGCAGCTCGCCTGTCGCAAGGCCGGCATCATGTTCAGCCGCCTGCACCTCGACAGCGCGACCACGCAGGCCGACCTGATCCAGCACATCCGGCGGCTCAGCGACCTCGACAGCGTCAGCGGCATCATCCTGCAGATGCCCGTGCCGGCCAGCATCCATGCGCGCGATGTGCAGAAGGAGATCCCGGCGGCCAGGGACGTCGAAGGCGTCAGCCGCGAGAACATCGGCGCGCTGGTGCATGGCGATCGCCGCCTGCCGCCCTGCACGCCGGCCGCCGTGATGGAGCTGCTCAACGAGACGCACGTGCCGCTGGAAGGCAAGCGCGTCTGCGTGGTCGGCCACAGCGAGATTGTCGGCAAGCCGCTGACGCTGCTGCTGCTGGACCGCAACGCGACGACCACGGTGTGCCACAAGTTCACCGAGAATCTCGCGTCGCACACGCGCGAGGCCGACGTGCTGGTCTCGGCCACCGGCGTGCCCGAACTGATCAAGGCCGACATGGTCAAGCCCGGCGCGGTGGTGATCGACGTCGGGTTCAGCACGGTGCCCGAGCTGGACAGCGACGGCAATCCGCTGGTCGACGAGCAGGGCAAGCCGCGCAGCCGCGTGTGCGGCGATGTGGACTTTGCGGCCGTGCGCGAGGTGGCGTCGTGGATCACGCCGGTGCCGGGCGGTGTCGGTCCGCTGACCACGGCCACGCTGATGCGCAACACCGTGGTGGCGGCCGGCGGTCCCGAGCTCGACCTCGGTATCTGATGCAGCTGGTGGCTGCAGCCGCGTGGCCGGGGCCGCGTGGTAGTGTGGCGTGGCTCGCATTGCACGGGTTCGCGTCGCATGCCGAAGACGAACGACTCCACTGCTGCCACTGCTGCTGCCACTGCTGCCGCCGCTGCGAAGAAGCCGCGCGTGCACGGGCCCGACACGCTGATCGCCGACGTCACCGACTACGCGCTGGACCTCTACGCCCGCGAACGGGCCCGGCGGATCGTCGAGCAGCCGGACTCGGGCAAGCTGCCGCTGTGGCTGACCGCGCTGTCGGTGTTGCTGCCCGGCGGATTCCTGCTCTGGTTCGTGATGACCATGGCGGGCAGCGGCGGCCTGAGCGGCTCGAACGCGGTGCTCGCGGCGGTGCTCGGCGGCGCGTCGCTCCTCGTTGTGATTGTCGCGTTGTTCATGCGCGCGTCGATGGTCGGCCAGCTGAGCGTCGAGCGCCAGAAAGAGCTGATGGAACTCGACGAGCGCATCAAGCAGAAGTTCGAGTCGCTGGGCAGCAAGTGCTACGGCTGCGGCGCCGCGTACAAGGAGACGTTCGCCAGCGGTGCGAAGGTCTGCGGCACCGACCTGGAGAAGTGGCTGGCCGGGCTGCGCGAGCTGAACCTCGACCTCGAGAAGACGCGCCCCGAGGGCGACGCGCCGGCTACCTGAAGCCTACCTGAACGCGCCGGCCATCCACTCGCGGTACTTCGCCTGCACGGCCGCGAACTCGCGCGGCGAGCCGTTGAACCAGTCCGCCACCAGCTGCTTGCCGGCATCACCGCTCATTGCGCTCAGCGAGCGCCACGCACAGAAGCGCAGCCACCCGTCGTCGGCCGTCAGTGCATTGATCAGTTCGTTGGCCACCAGACGGTAGCGGAAGTTGCCAAGTCCGGCCGCCGCTTCGGGCGAGCCCGACACCTGGCGTCGGCGCAGCACCTCGAGCAGCAACGGCACCGCCTGCGGATCACCGGTGCGCGCCAGCTCCACCACGCTGGTCTCGAACAGCGGCGGGAAGGTGGTCACCATCGGAATTTCCTTGAGATCCGACGTGCCCTGACGCGACGCGGTGAGCACCTGCGACAGGCCGGTGCGCACGACCGGCGCGATGTCGGCGTACTCCCACGCACCGCACAGTCCGCCGGCGGTGAGCATGTTGCAGATGAACCACGCACGGCCGGAACGAAGCATGCCCGGCAGGCCCAGCATGCCGTCGCGCAGCCGGACCTGCAGCAGCAGCAGCTCGTTGCGCAGCTTGTCGGTCTTCGCGGTGTCGTCCTTGATCTTCGGATCGTCGAGCTGGTCCTTTATCTTCTGGTAGCGCTCCAGCAGCGAGCCGACGTCGCCATCCGGATCCTTGTCGCGCGGCCGGTCGATGTCGATCGAGCGCAGCACCTCCTTGCAGGTGGCGCGCGCGATCTTCGCGTCCACGTGGGCCAGCGCAAGCAGGGCCTGACCGCGCGCCACGTACTCGCTGCTGTTGCGCGCTACGTCGGCCAGGAAGTCCGGCGGCGCACCACCGCGCGCGCACACCTGCATCGCGTGCGCCGCCACGGCGGGATCGGGCGGACCGTTGACCACATCCTTCAGCAGTTGCAGCGCCGTCGGATCGGGCAGCAGCGCGTGGCAGGTGTCGCACCACAGGAACCAGTTGATGCGATGGAAGCTGGAGAGCCCGCGGCGCAGGAACTGCTTCACCGCTGCCGCATCGCCCGACGCGGCCAGCGCCATCAGCGTCATCTCGTGGAAGATCTGGTTGTGGAAGCCCGGCGGCTCCAGCGAGACCTTGCCGAACGCCGGCTGCTGGCCGGTCGGGTCAATCTGGTCGAACGCAATCCAGAAGCGGTGCAGGCCGGTGTGCAGGATCTGGTTCATCACCCGGTCGCTCTTGTCCGGCCGCATACGCACGATGCCGGGCAGCAGCACGGTCAGCAGGTCGCGGTCGGTCATGTCGATGGCGTCGCTCAGCGCCTTGCGCAGCCGCGACATCATGCTCACGTCCCGGATCGCCATCGCGCCCTGCCAGCCGAGCTGGCGGATGATCGGGTCGTTGCTGTCGACGCAGCGGGCGAAAATCTTGCCGGCCCCGGTGTCGCAGGCCCGGATCAGCGCCCGCAGCGCGCGCACCCTGATCACCAGGTCGTTCGACAGCGCGAGCTTGCGCAACTGCGCCAGCGCGTCCGGCGTGTTGAAGGCCTGCAGGGTCCAGGTCGCCGCCCGCGCCGCATGGGTGTGCGGCAACTCGCTGCAGATGATCAGCGGCTGCACCGCATCCTTGCCCACCGACAGGATGCGCCGGCAGTACTGCGGATCCATCACGCCGGGGTAGTCGTTGCACAGCTCCGTCGCCGCCAGCCACAGCAGCATCCGCTCGTACGGCGACTGCCCGCGGATCGCCGGCAGCGTGGGGCGCACGGCCGGCACCACGTTGCACGCGTTGTTGATGACCGACGTCACGTCGGCAGTGCCGACGAGTTGCGCCCCCGCGTACGACGGCTCGCCGATCGCCAGCAGGTGCGTGATCGCGGCGGTGCGCGAGCACACTTCGGGGTGCAGGTTGATGCGCAGGCAGGTGCACATCGCATCCCACACCAGCTCGGGCGGGAACAGCGGCGGATAGGCGCCTTCGATCCGGCTCGTTGGGCCAGTTGCCACCCGGCCCGTGCCGTCCGGGTTGCGCGTGTGCGCCGGGTACGTCACGACCACATGGCCCGGCATGTCCGGCGTGATCACCCGGAACGACCCGAAGCTGTTCAGCCGCGGGATGTCGAGTTCGGTCGGCTTCGGATACGGCACCGGTGTCTCGCGCACGTCGACGGGGGTACCGTCGCCGGTCGTTTCGGCACGGCGCGTGATGTCCGGCGCGCGGCCGCGATCGGTCGTCACGGGGCTGGGCAGGCCGAGCGTCCACTCGTCGGGTGTGCCGGGCGGCGTGCTGACGTCGAGGTCGCCGCGTGCGGAGCCAGCCAGGCCGACCAACCCGACGAGCACGGCCGCGGCAAATGCGCCTGAACGGCGGCGCATTGGAAGGAAGGAGGTGGCCGTCATGGTGCAGTCCCGGCGGAGGCGATCGAGCGGGGTGCAAGAGCATAACGCCCCGGCGGTCGTTCGTGCCGGATCGTGAGCCGACCACAGTCCGCGGGATGCAACCGGAGTCCAGGCATTGACGACCCACTCACGCATGACGGTGCGCGCCATCGCCCTGTTCGACCCGTGCTCCCGGTCTGCGGGATGCACGGCTGTGCGACCTCGCGCTGGCATTGCACACCACAGGATGCGAGGGTGCGCAGCGTCATCTGCTCCCGCATCGCATGCCCGGCCTGCTCACACTGCTGGTCCCCGCCACGCCGCCCGACTGCCGGGACGCGCTGACTCGCGACGTGCAGTTCACCGCCACGCGCGCACTCATCAAGGGCGCGACCATCGCACTCGGCGTGCAGCTCTGCCTGCACATGGGCGGCACCGCCACCCACGCGGCCTGGATGCACACGGCCTCGTTCATCGGCCTGCTCGCCAGCCTGTTCTACGCACAACTCGGACGCGATCGCTCGCCGCTGGCGCTGCTGTTCGCGGCCGAGACCACCGCGTGCCTGCTGCTGGTGTCGGTCGGCACGCTCTGGATGCTCGGACCGCAGTCCGCGCTGCCCACCGTGTTCGCAGTGCTCGTCGGCCTGTCGGTCGCCACGTCGTCGCTCGGTGCGCCGATGCAGAGCACGGTCTACGCGTACGTCTACCCCGAAGCGGTGCGCGGTCGGCTGATCTCGTTCACGCGGCTCACGCAGGGCGTCGTGTCAATCCTCGGTCTGACACTGCTGGGCCTGATGGTGCGCGAACTGCCGGGCAGCGAGTGGCTGATCTACCCGGTGGCCGGCATGCTCGGGCTGTGGTCGGTGCGACGCTTCTGCGCGATGCGCCTGCCCGACCGCGCGCTGGTCAAGCCCACCGGCCGAGGCGGCGCGTTCAGCTTCCTGCGCGTGCTGCACACCGATCGCGCGTACGCGCGCTACCAGTTCTTCCAGTTCATCCTCGGCATCGCCAACCTCACCGGCATCCCGATGATCGCCGTGTTTGCGCGTGACGAGCTGCACCTCGGTGTCGACGTTGCCGTCTTTGTGGTCGCCGGGGGCGTGGTCGAGCAGACCGCCGTGATGCTCACCGTGCGCATGCACGGCTGGCTCTACGATCGCATCGGCGTGCTGTGGCATCGCGTGGTGACGAGTTCGCTGATCCTCTGCGCGTACCTCGTGTGGTCGGTTGCCGACAACGTGGTCACGGCCGGCTTCGCCTGCGCGCTCGCCGGGCTCGGCCTCGCGGGCGGGCAGATCATCTGGCTGATCGGCTCGTTGCACTTCGCGCCGCGCGGCGAAGAGAGCTACTACGCGAGCGTGCATTCATTCCTCACCGGCCTGCGCGGGCTGATCGCGCCGCTACTCGGGCTGTTCTTGCTGCAGGAGGTGTTCGCGCACAGCTACCGCGCGTTCTTCCTGTGCTGCTCGGCGTTGATCGCGGTGTCGATTGTCGGGCACGCCCTGTTCGTGCGTGTGCCGCCGAGGCCGGCGACGAGCGACCGGCTGGCGCCCGCTGTCTGAAGGTTGGCGAGCGGTCACGTCGTCGCTGACTGTGGTGGGGTCGGCATGCCTGGAACCGCCTCGGCCGCATCGTAGGCTTGCACGCAGCCATCGGTCCGGCACAATGAATCACCCACTCGGACGAATTGCCTCACGTGCCCGGCCGTCCTCCAGCCGCGCGTTGCCCCACCACGCCAATGCTGTGCCGTACGAATGGACATCTGCTGTCGGTGTTCGCTGCTGCCGTCGTCGCGCTGATGTCCGCCACCGCGTGCAACAAGAAGATCACGCCGGCGACGCCGCCCGACGACTCGACGTCGTTCAATCCGGCGCGCGGCTTCGACGGCATCGTCCAGGCGCTGGAAGCTGTGGGTGACGGAACCGGCGCCATGTACGTCGGCGGCACCTTCACCAACTACAACCCCGACAACCAGGGACTGAGCAAGGCCGGCGTCGCGCGCGTCAAACCGGACGGCGCCGACGACACCAACTTCGACATCGGCACCGGCTTCACGTCGCCGACCGACATCCGCGCGCTGAAGGTCGCGCCGGACGCCAGTGGCAAGCTCTACGTCGGCGGCTGGTTCACCGACTACAACGGCGACACTGTCAGCGGCCTCGTGCGACTCAACAGCGACGGCACGCGCGACGCCACGTTCAACGTCGGCACCGGCACCGACAACGCGGTCAACGCGATCACGTTCGACAGCACCGGCCTGATCGCCGTCGGCGCGTTCACTACCTACAACGGCAACACCGCCAACGGCATCTTCCGGGTGTCGTTCGATGGCACCTTCGACGCCACCTTTGCCACCAACGTGGGCGGCGGATTCACCGGCGAGCCGAAGGCGATCATTTCCACCACCGACGGCACCGACGATCTCGTGGTCGGCGGCGGCTTCGGCTGGTTCGACGGCACCACCACGCAAGGCATTGTGCGTCTCAACGGCGACGGCACGCTCGACACGGCCGTCACGGTCGGCTACGCGGGCGGTGGCGCGACCGTCAACACGCTGTGGACGCCGCCGGGCGGCACGGGCGAGATCGTCGCTGGCGGCGACTTCGACAGCTTCGGCGGCTCCGGCGTGGCGGGCCTCAACCGGCTCAACGGCAACCTCACCGTCGACGTGAGCTTCGACATCGGCACCGGCTTCAACGGCATCGTGCGCGCGCTCGCTGCGCCGGACGACGCCTCCAACGACATCATTGTCGGCGGCGACTTCAGCACGTTCGGCGGCGTCAGCGCCGTCGGCGCGGTGCGACTCAACAACGACGGCTCGCGCGATACCACCTTTGATGTCGGCGTCGGCTTCGAGGCTGGCTCGGTCAAGGCGCTGAGCCTGTTCGACAACAGCTTCGGCTACGTGGTCGCGGGCGGCGACTTCAATCGCTACCGCTCGACGTCGGTCAATCGCATCGTGCAGCTTGAGCCCACCGGCGCGCTGACGATGGACTTCCCGACCGGCGCCACCGTCGTCGGCACGCTCGCCAAGTCGGTGGCCGTCCGGAACAGCGACGGCTCGATCGTGGTGGGCGGCAACTTCACTGCGCTCAACGGCGGCATCGGCCAGAACAACATCGCGATCCTCCAGAACGACGGCACGCGCGACCCGATGTTCGACGCGGGCACCGGCTTCGATGCCGAGGTCTACAGCGTGGCGCTCGACCCCGGCTCCGACAAGTTCTACGCCGGCGGCGCGTTCACCACCTACAAAGGCGCGGGCGTCGACAAGCTGATCCGGCTCGACCGCGGCGGCGTGCGCGATACCACCTTCGACACCGGCAGCGGATTCAACAACACCGTGAAGTTCGTGGTGACCGAGCCCGGCGGCGACCTCTACGTGGCCGGCGACTTCACGATGATCAACGGCAACACCGTCGGCATGCTGACGCGCCTCAACAGCAACGGCTCGGTCGACACCGCGTTCAACATCGGCACCGGATTCAACGACGCGATCACGCGCATCGCGCTGGCCGACGACGGCAGCAACGACCTGTTCGTCAGCGGCTTCTTCTCGATGCTCAACGGCAGTTCCGTCGGCAACCTCGTGCGACTCAACGCCGATGGCACGCAGGACGGCAGCTTCAGCCCCGGCACCGGCCCATCCGCCCCGGCCTTCGCGATCAGCGGCGCGGCCGACGGCACCGGCGATGTCTACCTCGGCGGCATCTTCTCGACGTTCAATGGCACGCCAGCCGCCGGGATCGTGCGCATCACGGCCACCGGTTCGATCGCCAGCGGGTTCGCCTACGGCACCGGCTTCAACATCCCCGCGTACGGCCTGGTCCCGGCTGACGACGGCTCGGGCGACGTCACCGTGATCGGCGACTTCACGATGTACAACGGCACCGCCGCGTCGCGCATCGTGCGCCTCAAGGCCAGCGGCAGTATCGACACCACCTTCACTGTCGGCGCCGGGTTCGACGGCGCCCTGCAGGACGTCTTCCCCGGCAAGAGCGGCACCGGCGATGTCTTCGTCACCGGCTTCTTCACCCACTGGAAGTCCACCATCGTGCAGGGCCTCGCCCGTCTCAACACCGACGGCACGAACGACTGACGGCGTCGGCGGCGCTCGACCGGTCAGCGGCAGGTGACGCTCCACCATGCGTCATAGGCTGCCTGGCGGATCAACGGGTTGTCGGCGGCCAGCGCAAGGCGCTCCAACGCGCTCGCCAGACCCGGGCCGATGCCCAGCACGCCAAGTGCGCGCACCGCCGCGATGACCACCTCTGGCGGCGTGCCGGGATCCAGGGCGCAGCGGCCCAGGGCATTGACGGCTTCGGGTTCGGCGATGCGGGCCAATGCGTCGGCGGCCGCTTCACGGTGGGCATGCGTCGGATCGCCCAACCACTCGCACAGTGGCTTCACTCCCCACGGGCTGCCAACACGGCCGAGGCAGGCCGCGGCGCGCCAGGCATCCGGGTCGTTGCGCTGCAACGCTGCCACAAACGGCGCCACGCCGGCGTGCGGCCAGTTGCCGGCCAGCGACTCCAGCGCCAACCACGCGAGCGGTCCGTTGCCTGCCGCCAGGTCCTGCAGGGCGTCGCGAGCCTCGGCGGTCGGCACGTCGCCGAGCGCGGCAACGGCTGCCCTCGCCACCTGCTCGTCGGCCACCGCGGCAAGCGGAATCAGCCGTGCCAGCACATCGGCCTGGTGGGTGAAGCCCAGCCCGCGGACCAGGGCTGCGGGCGGCACGGCGCCGCCGTCCGGGAGCATGGCGAGCAGCAGGTCGTGCCCGGCCGGTTCCGCGGCCAGCGCGCGCAACACGGTCAGCAGTTGCCCCGGTTCGACTGCGGCTGACGACATCTGTTGTTGGAGCCAGTCGCGTCGCGGAGTCAGCCGCGTTGCAAGACCGTCTCCCGCCAGGCCCGCCTGGCGAAGCATCTGCAGCGCCGCGACACTGCGGGCCAACGCGGTGATGTCTCCACGCGCGACGTGCTGGTCGATCGCCCGCCAGACCAGCGGCACGCCACGTTCTTCGAACCGGCCGGCAGCCGCGACCGCGCCCCAGCTGTCGGCGGCCGGATCGGCGAGCAACTGGTCCAGCGCAGTCCACAGCCGGTCGCTGGAGAACTGCGCGAGTCCGTCGGCGACCGCGGGTTTCCATTCTGCCGCACCGGTCGCTCGCAGTGCCGTCACGGCGGTTGCCAGCGCATCGTCCGAGTCGAAATACGCCAGATACGCTGCCAGTTCCCCGTATCCAGCCGGATCAGACCGGATGCGCTCGAGCAGCGCGGCCGGATCGCCGATCGGCAGCCGCTGGATCAGCGCTTCGCGCGCCGCGTCACGCCACACCGTGGCCGGCGTCCGCGGATCGCCCAGCAGCGCATCCAGCCACGCAAGAGCCTCTGCGGTGCCGATCCTGGCAATCGCCGCCAGGCAGGCTCTCACGCGCGCCGGGTCGGTGGCATGACGCTGGTAGTCGTGCGTCAACACCGCCAGCGCCTCGGGAAGCAGACTGCGACCGGCCACTTCGATGATGCCCGCTGCGAGGTCGTCGGGCGCCGACTCCAGATCGCGGAACAGCCGATCGAACGCGGCCGGACGACCGAGTTGCACGAACCCCTCCAATCCAGCCTGCGAGAGACGCCGGAACGGCGAGTGAACAGCCTCGATCAGTGCGGCCGTGATCGCGCTTTCCAGCGCCGGTATCAGGTCGGCCTGCTGCGCCGCCATCCGCGCCACCGTCAGCAGTTGAGTGGCGCCACCTCCGAGGCGGTCCGGGCCGTTTGCCCAATTGGCCTGCAACTCGGCAAACGCCAGCCGCACAATCCGCTGACGGCCGCCCAACCCGGCAACATGGACCAGGTAGTCGTCAACCGGCCGGTTCCAGACCTGCTCGAAATGACGCCACTGCTCCAGCCGCAGATCCTGCGCCGAGAACGCGCAGAAGAAGTGGTGCAGTTCGCTGTCGGCAAACCGCAACCCGTTGTCCGGCGCGGTGGCGATCAGGCCGGTGGCCAGCAGCTCGTCCATCAACGGCTCGGCGGCCAGAAGCTGCGGCATGCCGGGTTCGTCGGCGAAGACTTCGTCAGCGGTCATGTACTCATCAGCGGCCGTGACCGGCGAGAGGAACCGCGCCACCTCGCGCGCGGCACGATCGCGCGACAGCGTGGTGGTGTTGTGGAACAGCAGGTAGCGGCCCCAGCGTGCGAACATCTGCTTCCGGGCACTCACACCGAGTTGAACAGGCCGGAGCGGGGCTTCCTTGAACGACTGGCCAGCGTCTTCCGCGGCCTGGCGGCGCCGGTCCCGGGCTTCGATCTCGCGGCGGCGGCGATCGTCGTGTGCGGTCAGGTAGTCGTCGATGAACATGTCGAGCAGCTGCATCCAGCTCGGCGGCAGCTCGCCGGTGGCGTCCCAGTGCCGCGCGACCAGCGAGAGGTAGAGCGGATCCCGCGCCACATCCAGCAGGTTGAGCCGGCGACGCAGCGCCGACGCCAGCCCGGCGCGCCCGCCATCGCCTTCCAGCCAGCGCAGCACCGCCAGCGGCTCGAACGAGCGGACCGCCATCACCGGCGAACCGGGAAATTCGTCCGGCTTGAAGTCGGCCGCACCGGTGGAAACCAGGCAATGGTTGCCGGGGAAGGTCTCGCGCATGGTCTCGATCGCATTGGCCGCCTGCGACCGCACCCGCGCCTGGTCGAGCCGGGAGAAGACCAGCCACATCCGCTTGCTTTCCAGCCAGGCGCGGACGGCGTCGGGCGACAGGTCATCCGCCTCGAACCCGCCGGTGTCGCGGATCGACTGCACGACGCGCGCTTCCAGCGAGCCGCCGTCGTAGCCGACCAGCGGCGTGATGACCGGAATCCGCCCGGCCGCCAGCGCTCCCTCGGCCAGGCGCTTCTCCAGCACGTCGAGCACCAGGTCGCGCGTGGCCTCGAGCACCGGCAACTGGTTGTTGTCCAGCAGCTTCGAGAGCGGAATCAATGCGTCGTCGTCGCGGCGGTCATTGTGGTTGCGCGGGTGCCCGGTCAACTCCAGTTGCGGATCCGGGAACACCCCGAACGCGTTGTAGCGCTGGTCGTGTTCAATCTGGTCGCGCAGCTGCTGCAGATAGACGTAGAGGTCGATCTCGGCGTCATCGAACGCGCGCATGTCGTCGGCCAGCGTGTCGCGCAGCGAATCGCCCGCGGACTTCACGGCGCCGAGAATCAGGAACTCGTTCATCTGCCGCTCGCGGACCCGGCCGATCAACTCCTCGACGTCGGCGTTGGCTGCCCGGCTGTTGGCGTACCGGTCCTCGTCGAACGTCGCGCGCAGGGTGTCAAACTCGCCGCGCAGCCCCGCGATGGCCGAGCGGTAGCTGAAATAGCTCCAGGCGTTCCACCCGGTCACGCCCATCGCAAACAGCATCAGCATCAGCACAATGAACCGCACCGACACGGCCGGC
>JBFWQT010000192.1:0-11670 GCA_050249295.1 Planctomycetota bacterium | reverse complement strand
GAAGGCGGAGGAAGAGGCCAAGGCGAAGGCCGAAGCTGAAGCGAAGGCGAAGGCGGAGGAAGAGGCCAAGGCGAAGGCCGAAGCTGAAGCGAAGGCGAAGGCGGAGGAAGAAGCCAAGGCGAAGGCCGAAGCAGAAGCGAAGGCGAAGGCGGAGGAAGAGGCCAAGGCAAAGGCTGAAGCTGAAGCGAAGGCGAAGGCCGAAGAAGAAGCCAAGGCAAAGGCTGAAGCTGAAGCGAAGGCGAAGGCCGAAGAAGAAGCCAAGGCAAAGGCCGAAGCTGAAGCGAAAGCAAAGACCGAGGAAGCGGCCAAGGCGACTTCCGACGCCGATCCGGCCGCCGACAAGCCGGCCGACAACGACAACGGCGACGCGGACACCGCGAAGCCGGACGGCGACGGCGCCTGACCCACATGTCCGAGACACCGACACCACTTCCGACCGCCGCCGACCCGGCTGGAATCGCCATTCCGCGACTCATCGAGCAGCACGGCGACAAGCTGTTCTCCCTCGCGCTCCGCTTCTGCGGCAACCGGCACGACGCCGAGGATCTCGTCCAGGAGACGTTCCTCAGCGCGTGGCGCAACTGGGACAGCTTCCGCGGCGAGTCGTCGCCCGGCACGTGGCTCTACACCATCGCCGCGCGCGCCTGCCAGCGCATGCAGCGCAAGCCGGCCGGCGCGCCTGCCAGCGTCGCGTCGCTCGATGCCATGCCCGTGGAGGGCCCGGTCGCGGACCTCGCCGGACGCGATACCAGCGGCGACACCCCGCTCGATGCCGAGCTGCGTCGCGAGGCTCGCCAGGCAGTCGAGTCGGCGATTGCCACGCTGCCCGACACCTTCCGGCTGCCGCTGGTATTGAAAGACCTCGTCGGCCTGCAGCTCAAGGAGATCGCGGCGATCCTCGGTGTGCCCGAAGCGACGGTGAAGACGCGTGTGCACCGCGCCCGCATGACCGTCCGCGCCGCCATGGAAACCCGGCTGCCCACCCGCGACATGCCGGCCCCGGCCTTCGACCGCCAGGTCTGCCTCGACCTGCTGCACGCCAAGATGGAGGCACTCGACCGCGGCGAGGTCTTCTCGCTGGTGCAGGCGCGCGCCTGCGACCGCTGCTCGGCCGTGTTCGCGTCCCTCGATCTGGCGAAGGACGTCTGCCGCGAGATTGCGATGGACCGCATTCCGGACGCGCTGCGCGAGTCGCTCCGCCGTCCGCCGGCAGACGCATCAGAAGCGCAAGCGCCACGCCCGTGAGCGGCTGCAGTCCGGTACGAGGCGAGCCGGGACGGAAGTCCCCGGAGTCTGATTCCGGGACCACCCTGATCGGATTCGAGCGCTGGCCTCGGCACCAGACTCCGGGGACTCCCGTCCCCGGCTCGCCTGCAAAACCTCGATTCTGCGCGACAAAGCTCCTGAGCGAGCGGGCCCCGCGGGCCATACCACCGCCGCGCTGCCGTCGTGTGCCACTTGCCGTGCAGCGCGGGCCAACGTAAGCAGGCCTCAACACATCAGGCGGCGACGCAAGGCGCATCGATGACTGCAGGCACGTCCGACCGCCCCGCTGATGTCCGCGACCCGCTCGTGATCGGCGGTCGCACGTTCGCGAGCCGCCTGCTGATCGGCACCGGAAAGTTCCCGTCGCCCGACGCGCTGCGCGCCTGCATCGAGCGCAGCGGTTCAGAGATTGTCACCGTGGCGCTGCGCCGCGTCGACCTGCGCGAGCCCGGCGATCCGACGCTGTCCGCGATCGACACCGACCGCGTGCAACTGCTGCCCAACACCAGCGGCGCGCGCGACGCCGACGAGGCCGTGCGCCTCGCGCAGCTCGCGCGCAAGCTCACCGGCAACAACTGGGTCAAGCTCGAGGTCACGCCCGACCCGGTCTCGCTGTTGCCCGACCCGATCGAAACCCTGCGCGCGGCCGAGATCCTGGTGAAGGAGCAGTTTGTCGTGCTGCCGTATTGCCACGCCGACCTGATCCTCGCGCGCCGGCTGGAAGCGGTCGGGTGTGCGACGGTGATGCCGTTGGGATCGCCGATCGGCACCAACAAGGGCCTGCGCACGCGCGACATCATCGGCATGATCATCGAGTCGATCAGTGTGCCGGTGGTGGTCGATGCCGGCATCGGTGTGCCGAGCCACGCCTGCGAGGCGATGGAGATGGGCGCGTCGGCGGTGCTGGTGAACACCGCGCTGGCGCTGGCCGCGGACCCCGGCGAGATGGGTGCCGCCTTCGGCGAAGCGGTGCGCGCCGGCCGTCGCGCGTACCTGGCGGGGCCCGGTGCGATCAGCGATGCGGCCCGTGCGTCGAGCCCGCTGACGGGATTCCTCGACAAGGCGTAGGGGCGGAACAAGAGCGGCCAGCGCGAGGGGGGGCGGTGGCCTGGCTCGACACATATTTTTCTTGACTGCTTCAGATAAGGGGGTATTATTGATGTGTCGCGCGTGCCCGAGCCAGATCGTGCCGGCCCGCGACATGGGATGGGCCGGGCGCATGGGCTCCACCGAATGAGGTGAGAGCCGCAGCCACGCCCATCAACGCAGCAGCAGACCGCAGAACCAGCGAACCGCCGGGGACATGAGTCGCCGGAACGGGAACTCCGTGTTCCGGAAGCATTGCAATCGCGCGCGGGTCGCCCGATTGCAGGGTCGCGTGTCGTTCGCGGTGACCCACGGGCAGCGGCCCGTGGGCTTCAAGCTGCAGGGGTCAACGTCGCAACCACAACACAGTCGCAACGACGCGACACGCGCGTCGCGTCGCGTCGCACGCGTCACGTCACGTCACGTCACGTCACGCGCGTCGCACGCGTCGCACGCGTCGTGCGAACTCGCCAAACAACAAGAACACTCTCGAAGAGAAGAGAGAGAAAGACATCACCATGCCGACCTCGAAGAAGCAGATCGAAGCCAATCGCAAGAACGCGCAGAAGTCGACCGGGCCGCGCACCGAAGCCGGGAAGCGCGCGTCGAGCCTCAACCGCTGGAAGCACGGACTCACCGCCAACACCGTCGTCGGGCACGATGAAGACATGGATGCCTACCTCGAACTGCGCCACTCACTGCGCATGGCGCTCGAGCCGGCCAACGCACACGAGGACGAGCTCGCGGATCGCGTGATCGTCAACGCCTGGAAGCGGCGGCGGGCCGAGAAGATGGAAACCGCGTGCGTGTGCCAGATCAGCGGGGCCACGCCGTGGTTCCAGCCGCACACGGTGATCCTGCAGATCATCATGCGCTACCGCACCGGCATTGAACGCGAGTACCACCGCAGCGTGGCCTCGCTGCGGCTGGCGCAGAAGGAACGCATCGCGCGCGACAAGCAGACCGCAATGGCGCTCGCGCTGGATCAGCAGGGCGGTGATGAGGCCTCGCCGCAGGCGCGGATGACGGCGGCCCGGATGCTGGCGGTGACTCTGATGCACAGCTGGAACACGGCCCGCGCGGCGCGCCTGGCGGGCAAGGAGGACACGCTCGGCGTGTTCGACCTGGACCTCAACCTGGCTCCCGGCGAATCGAACCCGTTCCCCCATCTGTGCCCGCCGGGAGCGGGGTTTGCGCAGGACGTGGTGGACGCGAAGGCGGTGCTCGAGACCGACGAAACTGTTCCCGCGGTGGCTATGTGACCTGCAAGAACGAGGTGAATCGTGATGCGCAACGGCGACGGAATGGTCGCTGCGGCCGACGGTCCGGCCAGGGGGCGAGGCGAGGCGAGCCGGGACGCGAGTCGCGGACACGCTCTCACGGTCGCGGACCGTTGTGCTCCCGCCGGTGTCACAGTTCGCCAACGTGGCGCACGCACGACCCTCGTCACCGCGTCTCGTCGGGCCGATCCGTGTTGAAGCAGCCTGCCCGGCCGGCTAGACTCGCTGGCGGTCTTCCCGCTGCACGCGGTCCGCCGATCTCTTCGACACCTCCGACTGACGGTCCCGCGCAGTGGTCGATGCGACGCATGAACCGTCGTCGAACACACGCGCGCGGGGCGGACCACAGATGAACATGCCTCCCACCCGATCCGAAGACGACGGCAAGGCCGACGGCGGCGCCGCCCCGGCCGATGGAGGCCCCGGCGATGCGCCTGCGCAGGCCCCGTCGTCGCGATCGGGTCGCGCACGCAGCACACGGCGAACCACCTCGCGCCGCATCTCGCGATCGACACGCCCGTTGCCCGACGGCAAGAGCGAGGGCAAGAGCGACGGCAAGAGCGACGCCAAATCCAATGGCAAGCACGCGCCTGCCCGGCGATCGGTGCCGGCGGCCGACGACGATGATCCGCGCATCTCCGGCGACACGGGCCGGCTGCCGACGCCGACACCGAGCCACCGCAAGGCGCCGACCACTGCCGACCCGGACCCGGCCGACGCGGACGATGTCGACGACGATCCGGAACTCGATGAGCCGGATGACGACACCACGCTGCGCTACGCCGACGACGAGGCGCCCGGCGGCGGCGACGACGAGCCCGAAATCGGCGGCGGCCGCGGCCACTTCAGCCCGCTCGATTCGTACCTGCGCGACATCAACGAGGTCGCGCTGCTGAAGGCCGAGGAGGAACTCGCGCTCGGCCGTCGCGTGCGCGCGAGCCTCGGCTTCCACATCCTGACCGACCTGCGCAACGACGACGCGCGGCGCGCAAAGCTGCCGCCGGCGATTGCCGAGGCGCTCGAAGAGGTGCTGGCCGCGACCACCGCAGCGGCGCCCGACACCGCCGCTGTGCGCCGACACCTCGACCGGATTGCCGCCAGCATCGACGACGAACTCGGACCGGCGGTTGATCGGCGCGCCGCGCGGAGCCAGCGTCGTGGCGGGATCGTGGACCTCTCCGACCTCGATGACCTGGAGGATGCCGATGACCTCGACGATGCACCGGACGTCGCGCCAGCCGACCCGGCATCTGCCAGCGACGACGAGGCGGTGGCAGATGCTGCCGGCACAAACGGCAACGGTGCGGTGACGGCTGAACCCGCCGTGCCGGCCAGTCCGGCCAGTCTGGCCGGTCCCGCCAGTCCCGCCAGTGATGGCGCTGTAGTAGTGCCGGCCGCACACGTGGATCCCGAGGACGCATTGCGGGCCAGCGCGCGCGTCGTGCGCCAGCATCCGCTCGGCGACGCGCTCAATCGTCTGCGCGGCTGTCTGCCGTACATGGCCGATGCCGCGCACCTCCGCGTCGGTGCGTCGCTGGATGCGCGCGATCTGATGGTGCGCGCCAACCTGCGCCTCGTGGTGAACATCGCGAAGCACTACACCAACCGCGGCCTCTCGCTGATGGACCTGATCGAGGAGGGCAACATCGGCCTGATGAAGGCGGTCGAGCGCTTCGACCCGGAGGAAGGGTGCCGCTTCAGCACGTATGCGACGTGGTGGATCAAGCAGGCGATCCGTCGCAGCCTGGACACCAACTCCAAGCCGATCCGCATCCCGACCTACATGATCGGCCTGATCTCGCGATTCAAGGCGGCGCAGCGCAAGCTGTCCGGCCGGCTCGGCCGCATGCCGGGCATCAGTGAGGTGGCCGAGGAGATGGACGTCTCGAGCGAGATGGCCGAGCGCATCAGTCGCTCGATCCGCACCGCGCACTCGATCGACCAGGAGATGTCGTTCGACGGCATGGGCGCGCTCTCCGACGTGCTCGAGGACGACCGCGGCAAGCGGCCCGACGAGGAACTGTTCGACCAGGTCGACCTCGAGCAGCTCGGCACGTTGCTGCAACGGCTCGACCAGCGCGAGCGTGACATCCTGCTGCTGCGCTTCGGCCTCAACATCGACGACGTGGTGGAACGCTACGGCAACATGCTCGACAGGACCGGCGACGGTTTCACGCCGCTGACGCTCAAGCAGATCGGGCTGCTGATCAATCTGACACGCGAGCGCGTGCGGCAGATCGAGAACGAGGCGATCCGCAAGCTGCAGGCGATCATCATGCGACAGCCCCGACGCATGCTCGATGAGTAGCGCACGCCTATGCAACTCCGGGTCCTCGTCATTGGTGCAGCCGGGCAACTCGCGGGCGATCTGCTGCCCGCGCTGCACGCGGCCGGTCACGACGTCACCGGTGTGTCGCGCGCCGACTGTGACATCACCCATGCCGACACGATTGCCGCGACGCTGCAGCGCGCGCGCCCGCAGCTGGTCATCAACACGGCCGCGTACCACCTGGTCGATCGCTGTGAAGACGAGCCGGAGCAGGCGTTTGCCGTCAACGCGATCGGCGTGCGCAGCCTCGCGCTGGCGGCCGCGACGGCCGACGCCGCGCTGGTGCACATCAGCACCGACTACGTCTTCAACGGCCGGATGCCCGGGCCGCGCCGCGCGTACTGCGAGACCGACGCGCCCGATCCGGAGAGCGTCTACGCCACCAGCAAGCTCGCCGGCGAACAGTTCGTGCGCCACACCAGTCCGCGCAATTGTGTGGTGCGCACCTGTGGCCTGTTCGGCGCGCGCGGCGTGGGTGGCCGGGGCGACAACTTCGTCGAGACGATGCTGCGGCTCGCGCGCGATGGCCGCGCGCTGCGGGTCGTCAACGATCAGTTCGTGTCACCCACTGCCACGTCCGACCTGGCGCCGGCGCTCGCGCAACTTGTCAGCGTTGCCGACCGGCCGGGCATCTGCCACCTCACCTCGTCCGGCCACTGCAGCTGGTACGAGTTCGCCGGCGCGATCTTCGAGCTGGCCGGCATCCATGACGCCGACCTGACGCCCGTCTCGTCGGCCGTGTACGCGGCGAAGGCGAGGCGCCCGCTGTGGTCGGTGCTTGGCCACGACGCGGCTGGCGCAGTCGGCATCCCGGAGTTGCCGCACTGGCGCGACGGACTTGCCCGCTACCTCGCACGGCCACGACCGAAGTGACACTCACTCGACCTTCACGTGCGCCGGCAAATCGCCGAGTGCCTCGCGGCTCTCCACGCGTTCGCACCAGCAGCCGCCGTAGTCGGGGCCCCACTCGATGCGCACCATGTTGCGCTCGTCGTCCACATAGAAGCGCTCGTCCTCGTCGGCCGGCCGCATGCCGTAGTGGCGCCACGCAAAGCACCACGCGTTGACCGCCTGCCCGCCGACCATCACCTCGCGCCGGCCGACACACTCCACTCGCGAGCGCGCGATCGGCAGTGCAATGCCGTCCGAGCATTGCACCACGATCGTCGATGCGCCCTCTTCCAGCGGCATCGTCATCGGCAGCAACGTCACGGTGTAGCCGGTGAGCATGCGCCACGGCGCGACAAACTCCACCGGCTGGTCGACCTTCGTCGCGTTGTGATGATGCGTGCCGCGCCACGTCCGGCCGTCGGCATCCACCCGCACATCGCCGAGCAGCTTCTCCTTGCCCGGCTTGCCCTCGCGGAAGGCGGTACGCGTGACCGAGAGCTGCGCGTCAAGGCGGTGCGTGGTGATGCTGTGCGTGCGGTAGTCCCAGCTCTCGGCGCCAGCGTCGTCCACGCCGCCGAGCCGGAACAGCGTGTCCACAGTCAGCTCGCGGTCGCCCGGCGTGAGCCGCAGCACCTCGAACCCGGCCGGCGTCTGCTCGAACGAGTTGCGCAGCCAGATCTCGCGCGACCCGAGCAGGCGGTCGAACACCGGCTCGTACGACGTGGCGGGCCGTGCGTCCCATGCCGGCTGGCCGCGGCGGACATCGCATATCGAGTAACCACGTGGCTGTGTAGCAGTCTCCACGACCACGCTCGTGCCGTCGCGGTTCAGCGTGAGCCGTCGCGTGGTGTCGTCGTCGCCGGCCGGTCGCATCGCCTGGTAGAACGCGCGCCGGTTCTCGATCGGCGCCTCGTTGACCGCCGTGATCAGATCGCCGACGCGGAGATCGCCCGGCGGCGGCGTGACCGGATTGGTCCACGTGATCATCAACCCGTCGCCGGGCGGATTGAGCAGTCGGCGCTCGATGTCGGCGAAGGGGTGATCGTGGTCGCTCATGTGCGGCTCCGGATAGCTGTTTGGAAGGTTGAGTACGGATTTTATATCTGGTATAAAATCCGTCAATGCGGTTTCCGGATTGTCGCCTGCGCATGCCTCCAGCTGTCTCGCCCACCCTGCTCACGCTCACGCGGCATCGCGGCAATCTGCCGGTGATGGCCGGGCTGCATGCGGGTGCGGGCACGTTCGGCGAACTGGTCGAGCAGACGGCGCTGAGTCGCGACACGCTGAGTCGCAGCCTGCGCGAGCTCGGCCGGCCGGGCCGTTGCTGCTGGGTGCGGCGATACCGCACCGCACCGCCATGGCGGCTGACGGTGGCGGGTCAGCAAGTGGCGCCGGCGTGCGTGCGGGTGCTCGACCGGATGGCCGACCAGGAGGCTGGCGTGAAGGACTTGCTGCTGCGCCGTTGGTCGTTGCCGATCGCGGCGAGTCTGCAGAACTGGACGCTGCACTTCGGCGAACTACGCGCCATGCTGCCGGACATCACGCCGCGCGCGCTGGCCCTCGCGCTGAAGGACATGCAATCGGCCGGGCTCGTGCTGCGCGAGGTCGACATGACGCAGTTCCCGCCATCGCCCGTGTACCGCCTCTCGCCAGCCGGTGCGACGTTCGTGCCGTTGTTGATCGAAGTCGGCGCGGGTCCGCCGTAGTCCGAGCGAGCCGCGAGGCAGCTGGCTTCTCATTTCCTCGTGCCACCATCGGCTTGATCATCACTGCCGGCGGCGTCGTCGTCGCCATCCGCGACGTACTCCAGCAGGTCGCCCGGCTGGCACCCCAGCTCCCGACACAGAGCGGCCAGCGTGGAGAAGCGCACCGCACGCGCGCGGCCGGCGCGGAGGATCGACAGGTTCTGCGGGGTGATGCCGATGCGCGCAGCCAGGTCGTTGCCGTTGATGCCGGCACGGGCCATCGCGAGATTCAGTCGGACGCGGATGGGCATGGCAGCTACACCGTGAGGCGGGATTCGGCCTCGATCGCCGCCGCGGCGTCGAAGGCGCTGGCGAGCAACGCGACCAGGCTGGCCACGAACAGCGCCGTGAGATCGCCGGACCCGATGTTGACCGTGAGCGAACGCTGGCCCGGCGGCAGTGTCCACGTCGCCCACACCGCCAGCAGCGCGCGGCCCGCGACGCAGCCCACCGCATACAACCCGGCTGACCAGGCCATGCGACGCAATCCGCGCGGCGCGGCCGGGGGGAAGATCGGCGCGTCGGCGCATGCGCGCAACGTGCCGGCGAGCGAGAGCAGGAACATCACCGCCGGTACCGCATGCAGCAACGCGATCGAGAGACCGAGCAGCAGTCGCGGCAGGTCGGGAGTCGGTTGGCCGGGCGGGATGCCGGCGATGCGATGGAAGATCGCCGCGTCAACCGATGGCAGCACCAGCCAGATTCCGATGGTGATCACGGCGTAGATCGCGGCGAGCACGGCGGCGATGAACGCAAGGCGCCGACAGCGGCGGGCGAACGACTCGACGGCAGAAATCATTGTTTTTCGATAAACTTTTCTTGTTTTTCACGAACTTCACATCTATACTCCGGCGCACACTCGCCCGCAAGTCGCTTCCGCAAGCCACTTCCAGCGGTCCACATCCCGGAGACTCCGATGTTTGCTCGCTCCACCCGCCTTCCCATGCTCGTCCTCTTCGTCGCCGTCGGCGTCCTCGTTGTCGGCTGCGCCTCTACGTCGCCGGTCGCGAAGGACACCTCCACGATGACCGCGGTGCCGATCGGCGAGGCAACGGCCGAGACATTCCAGGCGGCCGGCGATGCATCCGGCAGCGGCGGGTTGATCTTCGTGCCGGCCGGCACGGACCTGCCGCTGGAGGTGTCGCTTGACCTCGGGGCGATGCAGGGCGAGTTTGGCGCGAGCCGTCTGCGCTTCACGCGCGACGTGTACCTGCTGCTGCGCGGCGGCCTGTGGCTCAGCCCCGACCGCGAGCGCTGGGCGTCGATCGACAACCCGGCCGCGTTGCGATCGCTGTTCGGCCTCGGCGCGGGTCAGTTCAACTTCGGCCTCGGCATCAACAAAGAGTCTGGCACTCACGCGAGCATCCGCGTCGCGATGCAGCCCGCGGCGCAATGACCACGGCCGGCTGTTGATTGGACTCGCATCTCGCTGGTGGTAGCTTGCGCGCTCTGCCGTTCGCACCGCCTCCCGGAGCCCGCCATGCGCATGCGTCGATCCCTGGCGTTGATTGCCCTCGCACTGCCCGTCGCCGCCGGATGCTCCGCGCCCTACGCCGACATGCTCGACTACTCGCCCGGCGTGCTGGTGGCCGACACCGGCGACCCGACCGGCGCGAAGCGTATGCAGCGGCTCGCCGAGGTCACGCACGCCACCGCGCCGGCCGACGGCACGCTGACCCTGCAGCAGTGCATCGCGGCCGCGCTGTCGGGCAACCGCCAGATCCGCATCGCCGACCGCAAGGTCGAGAGCTCGCACGCGGTCGAGAAGAGCATCGAGTCCGGCTACTTCCCGAAGCTGTACGCCGACGGCAACTTCCAGTTGTTCGCGGCGGACGTGGCCAACTCGCCACTGGCGTTCGTCGAGGGCAACGTGACGCTCGAGGTGCCGATCTTCACGTTCGGCAAGCTCGAGTACGCAATGGACGCCGCCCGACACGGCACGCGCGCCAACGAGTTTGCCGCGCAGCGCACGCGGCAACTGCTCGCGCTGGCGGTCAGCCTCGCCTACGTCGACGTGCTGGAGGCGTGGCAGTTCAAGCGCGTCACCGAAGCGTCGATCGATTCGATCACGCAGCAGCTGAGCCTCGCGAAGAGCCGCGAGGAAGCCGGCGTGGGTCGCAAGGCGGACGTGCTCTCGGCGCAGGTGCAGCTGGCCGATCGCGCGACCAACCTGGAGATCGCCCGCAGCAACGTCGTCATCGCGCTCGCCAACCTGAACCGGCTGATGGGCGTGAATGTGCTCGAGCCGACGCAGCTGGTGGACGTCGCCGACATTGACACGGACGCCAGCGGCGAGACGTTCCCGGCGAGCGACGTCGAATTCATCGCGCTGCTGCAGCAGGCGATGCAGAACCGGCCGGACCTGCGCGCGCTGGCTGCGAAGATTGACGCGACGCGCAGCGGCTTCCTTGTCAGCAAGTCGGCGCTGTTCCCCACGCTCGGCGCCGTCGGCCGCTTCACCGCGAACACCGAGCCGGTGAGTGCGACCAACCCGGCGCAGCAAGGCGGGTTCGTCGGCGTGCAGCTCGATCTGCCGCTGTTCAACCAGGCGACGTATGCCGACCTGGGCGGCAAGCGGCTCGACATCCTGGCGGCAATCGACGATCGGGCCGAGGCGGTGGACGACCTGGCGCTGGAGCTGACCGACGCGCTGGCCCGCCTGCGCGGCGCCGAGAGCCGCATCCCGGTCACGCGCGCGGCGATCCAGGCCGGCGAGGAAAACCTGCGCCTGGTGCGTGAGGAGTTCCAGGCCGGCACGCGCACGAGCGCCGACGTGCTGATCGAGGAAGACCGCCTCAACCAGTCGCGCCTCAACTATTACCGCGCGGTGTACGACCACCAGCGCGCGCACGCGCAGCTTCGCTCGGTGATTGCGGAAGACCCGCTGAAGCCGGCCACCAACTGATTCTGTACTGATCCGTCGCAGGCCCCAACCGTCCCCACTGCCATGCGCATCGACTCGCCTGTTCCGTCTGCAGCCGAAGTGTCCGCCGGTCCCGCGGATCGCGTTTCCGGGCGAGCCGGGGGTGTCAGCCCCCGGAGTCTGATGCCGGGACCAGTCGGAAGCTGCCCT
>JBFWQT010000191.1:0-11683 GCA_050249295.1 Planctomycetota bacterium | reverse complement strand
CGATCGGGCACGCTTGGAAAGCGTGTGTACCAGCAATGGTACCGAGGGTTCGAATCCCTCTCTCTCCGTTTGTAAATCACGACAAGGCAGCACGTTACATCCGATTCTGGCGTTGCCTGGATGGAGCGTGCGCGCAGCGTGTGACATGCATTCTGCTTGTCGTCAGACGGCGTGGAAGGGCGCGAACCAGCGCCTTCTCAGTGTGCGTGAGCAACCAGGCTCACGCCATGCCCACGAACAAGCCGCTGAAGCGGGCCGCTGCCCGTTCTCCACGCCATCGCGTCTCGATCCGCGAGCGAGAGCGCCAGGGCCGCTCCGAGTTCTACGCCTACATCGACGGCGCGTACTGCGCCCTCGGGCGCAACCTGCTGGCGGCCAGGATCGCCGCCGACCAGCGCGTGACCGAGGTACGACTGCGCGGCGTTCTGTCGGCGTTACCCCCCTTGTTCGGCCCGGCGATCTGGCCCACAGTGGAGCGAGCACTTCGTCTCGCCGTGCTGGGCGCTGAAGGCGCCGATGCGCTCCGTCGCTCGGTAGCCAGCGCGGAACTCGAGCTCGCAGAGGCCACGATGCATCAGAACCACCCGGGCATCCCGCTGCCAACCGGACCGCCCTACGGCACGCGGATGGCGCCTCAGGCGACGATCCCGGCCCACTACCACCTGGCGGCGTTGCCGATGCCGCGCAAGCCGATCGTCAACCAGCCGGACGCGACGATCACTACCGCCGACGGCGAGGTACTTGCGCCGCGGCCGGCTCCGATCACACCGCTCACGCCGCAGGTCATCGACCTGCCGGACGATGAGGCGCTGCTGTACAGCGCGGTGCGGCAGCTCGACGCCTGGCTGTTTGGCGGCAGCCCCGATCAGGTCGACCAGCTCCGCCCGTTGGTCGAGCGCATCGGCCTGACGCTGCACGCCATCGAGTCCTCGCCAGCCGCCGACAGCGACCAGCCGATGCGGTTGCTCGCTTACCGGCTGCTGCTGACCAACGGTCTGGCGGTGCTGAGCTACGCGCAGCCGGCATGGACCAATCTCTATCGCGAGGCTCTCGGCCCGCTGGACAAAGCACCTGCCGACCTGGATGAGTTTGTGTCGCAGCACTGCGCGTGGATCGAGCGCGTGCCGGACGCAGCATCGGTGTCGCAGTCGCCCAACGGCAACGGACGGCTGGTCAATCAGCCGGCGGTACTGCCAGCGCATCGCGTGTCAAACGCGCCGGCCGCGACGGATGCGCTCGACCCGCACCTGACTGACGATGTCTGGCCCGCGGTGGTCGCCTACATGACCCGGTGGCAAGAGCGGACGCGCGCCAACAACAAGCGCGCCCTCGACAACTTCGTCGCGTTCTGCGCCGAGGAGGACATCCCGGCGCGCTGGTCGTCGATCACCAATCAGCACGTCCGCGCATTCACAGACTATCTCCGGAAGCCGCGCCGGGGCGCGAAGAAGGGAATGCAGTCGAAGCAGATTGACCGGCGAGTGAAAGACCTCCACTTCGTTCTCTCCTGCTACCTGCAGGCAACCGGCGCGGTCGAGCAACTCGGCGATCCGGCACCAGCGTTCCTCCACCTCAACACCGACAACCCGCGGAATCGCACGAAGAAGATGCAACCACAAGCGCTCCGCGAAGAGCACATCCTGCCGGCCTACGAACTGGCCAGCCAGGCCGACCTGCCGCGCTTCACCCGCATTCTGGTGGCGGTCGCGCTCCACCTTGGCCTGCGGAAGGAGGGGCTGTCACAGCTGTCGTGGACCCTCACCAATCGTGAAGAGCCGGGCAAGCTCGACAACAGTGGGAAGTACTGGGTCTTCTACGTCGAGGAGAAGGGCAAGAACGGCGACCGCTGGACGCGCGCCATCCCCGTGCCGAGCGCCCTGCAACAACTGCTCGAAGAGTGGCACGCCGAACTCGGCAAGCCCCGCACGGGTTCGTTGTGGGGCCTGGGCCGCCCCGGAACCGCGTCGCCCGGCAGCCCGCTGCAACTCGCGGCCTACCACGAGATCGGCAAGGTGATGAAGCGCCTCACCGCCCGGTTCGCGAAGAAGTTCGACGTTCCCTACAAGCTGCATGACCTCCGCCGCACCTGCATGAGCCGCCTCACCGCCCTCGGCTTCACCGAGCCGATCGTCAACGCTTGGATCGGCCACAAGAACCCCGGCGTCGGCACTGCCAGCTTCTACATCCGCATCGACCACGCCGACTTCCAACGCGTCGTCGACACCTTCGACCCCCTCGGCATCCTGCCGCCGTCGCCGACCAGTTCATGACCTGTTGCGCCGGTGATTGCTGGCCGCGCGCGTTACAATCGCGGCGCCTGCATTCGTTGTGCCTGTCCCCGACACTAACGTGAAGCCTTGGCGAATGATCCTGTCGCAGGTGACCGATGTGCCTGACGAACTTGATCAACGGCTGTATGACGCGCTGGTCGCGGCGCAGCAGCAGTACGAAGCTGCTGGCTGGCGGGAGGCGGAGGACTGGTCAGCCAGTCATGATCGCGGGTTGTTTGTGCTGCGCTTCCCGGACAAGGTTATTGCGGCACGCGCGCAGGTGATCGGCACGTTCAACGGCTGGACGTTCAAGTGGTCGTGGGACAACCCGACGATTCCCGAGCCGCTCACGCAGGACGCACGTCAGTTGTGCCGACTCTGCCAGCAGCAGGGATGGACAGCGCTTTGCTCGATGTTCCCCGCGCGCGCGATAGACGGGACGGCGCTTGCCGCATTGGCCGCATCCCTGTCGGGTGCATCCGGGTGCTACACGGGACAGGTCGGCTCTACCAGCATCTACTATGTGTTGCACGACCTGCGCCCGGCGACCACACCGGAGGCCGAGCCGCCTGACGAAGAGTATCGCGAACAAGGCCTCTCCGGCCTGGAACACCTGCTTGCTCAGCAGTTCGCGCAGGGCCAGCTCCCGCTGCCGACCATTCGGGCGGTCGAGCTTGTGTGTCGCGACGCATGGCAGCAGATTGAAGCGGGCAACTGGCGCGCGGCGATTGTCGCGCTGGAGCGCGCGTGGGCGATGCTCGGCGACTTCAATCCATGTGAGCAGCCGCCGTCCGGCTGGATCCGCCTTGCTCTGGCCGACGCTCAGTTCCGCGTTGATGACTTCGCCGGCGCCCTCGATACGCTGCAGCACAAGGGTGAGGACTGCCCCGATCTACCGCTGTTCCACACGCGGCGCGCGCAGTGCCATTTGCGACTCCAGCAACATGACGCCGCGCTTGACGCATTCGCGTTCGCTTTCGTTGCCGGCGGAACTGCCGTCTTCAACCTGCTGCCTGAACAGGATGCGGCTCTGTTCCGCGCGGAGTTGCAGCGGCGTGAACAACTCGCTGATGCGCGCGTCGCCGCAGCGACGGTCGCCAACGATGACGAAGTACTCGCCCGTGCAGCCGCCACCGTTCGCTGCCTGATCGCCGACTGGTTCGCGTGGGAAACCGGCGCAATCCGCCGCGGTACCCGGCGTGGCGCCGACTGGATCGCGCAGCAGTGGGTCTGGCTCGCCGCAACCTGGCTGACAACGCCGAGGTCCGTGTCGTGGGGAAGCTACGGCTCGACCGACCACGACCCCGATCGCGAGCATGTCACCAGCACGCGTTGGTCGGACGATCGCTCCCGCCTCCTCATCGACACTCGATGCATCAATGGAGACGGCATCGAACACCAGTGGCGCTACGAAGTGGTCGCCGAAGAAGACGAGCGACCGCGGGTGAGTCGGTTGTGGGCGGTGTATGACGACGAAGAGATCGAATGCTCTGACGGGAACCCGTACTACTCCTCGATCGCTTGACGAATCCATGTCGCAGCCGATAGATCAAATGGACGCCATGCCGTGGGACGCACGGCCCTCGATTCTCCACCACGTGCGCGAGCACATTCCTGCGCGCGGGCCCGGCTTGGACTCCGGCGGCAACACACTGCCCGACGATGGTCGGCAGGTGACCACAGGCGGCCTGACCTGGGGCAGCGGATCGCTCGACGGCGTGTTCACCCATCACGCACGTCACGAGACGGGCGAGGCCGGCGCCGAGGTCGTGGAACTGGTGCTCAGGTATTGCGAGGAGCCGACGGCCACCAATCTGGCAGCCGCATATCGCCGAGTCATCGAGACCGGCGCGCTGGCAGTGATCGACCAGGTGGTTCCCGAATTGATGCAGAGGCCACTGGACCGACGTCGCCTCGTGGAACTGGCGTACACATTCGCATCCGTTGGTGCTGACCGGGAGCCGGTGAAGTTCGGCATGGCAATTCTCGGTGCCTGCCAACCTGCGGATGACTACTCCGACCTGTTCCTCACGCTCGGTCGCCACGAGGAGTTCACGTTGTTCGCCGCGGTCGCACTCGTCAACTCCCGTGACAACGCGGAAAGAAAGTTGTTCGAGTTGGCGCGCAGCGTCACGGGTTGGGGTCGCATCCACGTCGTGGAACGTCTGGCGGGAACAGACGACCCCGAGATCAAGCAATGGCTTCTTCGCGAGGGCTTCCGCAACGACATCCTGTACGAGTACCTGGCCTGGACCTGCGCCACCGCAGGCGGGCTGCTCGCCGCGCTGAGCGAGGACCAGATCGACCGTGAGCTGCTGACGGCCGCGGGACAGATCATCAACTCGCTGATCCTCGGCGGGCCAGCCGAGGACATGGACGACTATGACGACGGGGCGCTGGCGGTCGAGATGTACCTCCGACATCTCGAGCCGGCAGCCTCTACGTGGTCAGACCTGAACACCGTCCGCGCCATCAACGATTTCGCGAGCGCCGATGCTGACGATGCCCGCGTCGCGCGTGGCTGGAGCAGTACCCGGCGGGCCGGCATCCGCGAATCGTGTGCACGGATCTGCAACATGCCGTACTGGCGGGAGCTCGTGCTGAGTGTGACCGCCGACGTCGACCACCAGGACTTCCATCGCGCGAGCGGCGCCGCCGACATGTTGGGGCTGGATGTGTGGGAGCCGCGCCTGCGATGGCTCGCCGCGGAGCCGCTAAGCGCGTGGCGGTGGTGCCACGTGATGAACCGTTGCACCGACCAGCAGATCGACCAATTCGTCAGCCTCGCGGCACGCACACTGGACCTGCAGCACATTGCCACGGGACCAGCGCTGGAGGCCGGCTTCGGCGGCGAGTTCGAGCCGCACGGGTGCCTGGTGATGGTGCTGCAGGAGCTTCGTCGCTTTCCGGGTCACGGCCTGGAGCTGATCGAAGCCGGGCTCTCCAGCCCGGTCATCAACAACCGCGGAATGGCCACGCGATGCATGGCCGCACTGCCCACCCGCTGGCCGGAACCTCTTCGCTCGCGCCTTGAAGCGGCAGCCGCGATCGAACCCCACGACGGTGTGCGTGCGCTGATGAAGAAGGTTCTATCCGGCGATCCGCTGGACGAGGACGAATAGCCGTCCGATCGGCCGAACGATCACCTGCCCGTTGAATGCGGGCGGGGCGTGTCCCGGGATGGCGCCGTGCGCTACCGCCTCCCGGAGGTCCTGGATGTTGACAGCGTCCAGGGCGGCGACGGCCTCGTGGTCGGCCACCTGGTCATTGATCGGGTCGGTGGTGTCGGCGCCACGAACGCGCGGCTCGCGCGATGCAAGCTGGCGGAGTTGGTCGAGCTGACCGCAATCCAGCTCGCGCAGCACCAGCGGGCGACAGTCATCCAGCGATGCCGCCAGCAGGTCTGCGGCCATGGTTGCGCTCGTCGGTGCATCAGCCAGGCGCGCGGCTGAATACGGCAGACAGTCTTCTCGCAGGTCCTGGCGTGCGCGGCGGAGCAGGCGCGCCGCCTGCGACAGCGCGGCCGCCGCGTCGCGAGCCAGCTCCCCGATCATCTCCCGCACGAGGTCCGCGCGTGGGATCGTCGATGAGCCCTCACTGGTGGGCGGTTGGTCTGGGCGCGTTGATGAGCGAGCGATTCCTCGCCGAGGCGTCAAGGGGGGATTCTCGGCCCTTGGGCGCAGTGCGCGCGAAGGGCGCGGCCTGAAGCCGGGAGAAATGCCCCGATGGCGAAACCCTTCGACATACCGAACGGGGTCCGCGCGCTTCATGGGATCGTGGATGAGCCCTCGCTGGTGGGCGATTGGTCGGCGGCGTTGATGAGCGAGCGATTCCTCGCCGAGGCGTCAAGGGGGGTTCTCGGCCCTTGGTCGCAGCACGCGCGAAAGGGCGCGGCCTGAAGCCGGGCAGAAATACCCCGATGGCGAAACCCCTCGACACACCGAACGGGGTCCGCGCGCTTCGTGGGATCGTGGATGAGCCCTCGCTGGTGGGCGATTGGTCCGGGGCGTTGCTGAGCGGGCGTCAAGGGGGATTCTCGGTCGTTTGATTAGCGCCTTGCGTGCGTGAGGCACGTCTGTCGCTGGGCTTGAAAGCCGGTCCGACCTGCTCGAAAGCGAAACCTTCCAGAATAGCGAACGGGTGAAACGTGGACTCCGGCACCACCATCGGGGCGCCGACCGGGGTTGCCGGAAGCCGGTTCCCGAGAAACTACGGGAGATCCGGATCATCCTGTCATTTCAGTGGTTGGGGCTGATCGGGCCGATCGCGTGCAGCCGTTCGCTATATGGCGATTGGCGCGTCGAGACCGGCGTGCTGCTCCTGGCTGACGAGCATGGTCGGCCACACGTCTGGACCAATCACACAACATGGAAACCCTGGAGCTCCAGGCGCGGCATCACGGGACGACCACGGTCGTACGTGCGCGCTGCGGCACAAACCTGCGCGAGTCTGTGCTCGTGCATCACGGGTGGCATGCGGACGCCACCGCGCATCGCATCCAGAGCGCGGCCGCAACCCTCCGGCAGCGGATGGCACTGATCATCGACACCATCCGGGAGGTGGTGCCGTTCGGTGACCGCGACTCCATCCGCGTGGAACGCATCAGCCGTCGCGTGCTGCGCATCACGTCCGTTACCCCGCGCGGCGAACTGGTGGCGGACCTGCGGTGCCACGACACGGAACGGCCGACCCGCCGGCTGCGTCGCAAGGTTGCTGGCAGCATCCGGCTTCTGCTGGAGCGGACCCGGGCGATGGACGTACAGCTCGGTGATGGGGCGCTCAACTCCAACATCATCATCGAGCCAGCCGCCTGCGGGACCTACCGCACGATCGTCGAGGGACGCGAGATTCTCGGCGCAGACCTCGGTGTGGTCATGCGGAGCGCAGTCCGCCGCGCACTTCGCTTCGGCCGAAAGGTCGGCGTCGACACCGGCGTGTTTGCTGACCTCACTGACGTCGCGGCCTACACCGATGCCATCCAGCGCCTTTCGCGCCAGCACCCCACCCCGGGCGCCGACGCCTGCCGTGACTGAAACAGACTTTCCGGCTGACTGCTGCGGTGGCGCGGCGGCATGCCAGCCTTCACAACTCAATCGCGCCACGGAGAACAAGACCCATGGATAACAAGAAGATCATCTACGGCCACCTGGAGCTGGTGGAGTTCGACTCCCCGGACAAGGCGGTTCACGCCGCGGCGATCGCTGCCGGCAACTCCGCGGCACTGCTGGTGCCCGGCACGCTCTACCACCAGGGGAACCGCGCGTTCCTCTCGGCGGCCATGCCGCTCGCGTGGGCGGCTGAACGCACCACGGTGCTGCAGCCGGAGCCCGGTCCGGCCGGCAGCATCTCGGTCCAGCAGGCGGAGCAGTCGCTCAACCGGCCGCTGGTCAGCGGCCACGACGACAACATCGCGAGCTACCTGATCGACAGCACGGTCGCCGGGGAGTCGTGGTTCCTCCCGCCCGTCACGCTCACCGTCGACTCGAAGGTGCAGTTCTTCACCTCGGCCAACGGCGGGCCGCAGCCGGGCGGCTACCTGGTGATCCCGGCGGACTGCCGCGTGGTCATCGCCGACGGCCAGCACCGGCTCTCCGCGGTTCGCAAGGCGCTGGCCAAGCTGAAGGGCTCGGCGGAGCACCACCGCCGGCTGACATCGGCCTCGATCGGTACGACGATCTCGTTCGAGAGTGAGCTCGGGCAGTCGCGCCAGGACTTCGCGGACGCGGCTCTCAGCCACCCGCTCCCGGCGTCGCTCGTGGGCGCGTTCGACGCCCGCAGCCGGGTGTCGCAGCTCTGCGCGGCGCTCGAGCGCGAGGTCGACATCCTCAACGGCCGGGTCGAGGTCGTGGCCCGGATGATCCCGAAGGCCAGCCCGATGATCGTGACCCTCAGCACGGTCCGCCAGATGGTGAAGGTGGTTCTCGGCGGCACGCACGTCGTCAACGAGAACCGCTTCGACGCCACGGCGGAAGCCGCGATGCCGGATCGCGACTCCTACCGCAAACTGAAGGACAAGGCGGTCGCCATCTTCAACGCGGCGGCCGAGGCCATCCCGGCCTGGCAGCGGATCGTCGCAGGCGAGGATCCGGCGGCCGAGGTCACGCGTCTGCGCGACCAGGACCTGGTCTGCATGACCACCGCCGGCTGGCTGGTCGTCGCCCGCATCGCCCACGAGCTGCTCGCTGACGGCAACGAGTGGTCCAGCGTGATCGAGCGCCTCGGCACCGTCGACTGGCAGATGGGCGCGCCCATCTGGCGCGGCAACATCATCCGCACCACCCGCAACGGCGGCCTGCGCACCGACACCTCTGCCGCCTCGATCAACGACGCCATCGGCGCCATCGCCCGCCACATCGGCTGGTCGCGCGCCACCACGTCCCACGAGACCGCCGCCTGATAGCGGCCAACCACGCCCTGCCCGCAGGCAGGCGACGCAGCCCCGCTCGCGGGGCTCGCGTCCGTTCGGTATCGAGTTGGGTGGTACAGGCACCCACAGTCGTGCAGCAGTAATGTCTGGCGACTGGTCCTCGAACAAGAACGGGCAGCAGTACCTCGCTGCACATCGACTCAGTGCCCGGACTGTCCAGGCGTGCGCGGTGGCGGAACAGTGCGCTGGAATGCCGTCATCGCGTGGACAATGGCCTTCGAAGCTCCACGTCCCATCCCGCCGTAGAAGTGGTCGGCAATCAGGGTCCACATTGCGTCCGCGGGCATCGAAATGTGAACCACGAACTCGTGATGCCGGCGACCGCTGGACTCGATTGTGATACCCGCGAGGAGATCCCATCTGCCGGATTCGTTGATCCACGCCGCGTGGTCCAGTGCCCTCCGCACGATGTCCGCACTCGAGGGGCTGCCGAATGCCCGCCGAAGCCGATACAGCAGGCCCATCCCCTCAACATCCAGCGTCACCTTGTGGCGGGTCATTTCAATCTCCGGGCCCGTGCTGGGGCCGCGGGGGCGCCGTCCCTGGAGGCCTCCTGCCGGTCCGGCCACAGGAACGGGCACAGGGTTGACCGGTGCGAAGGCCCGGACGACCCCGGGGTCAGGCTCGCGTCCCGGTTGCTCGGCTTCGTTGCCCTCGGGACCCTCGTCTCCCAAGCGATACTTGTGGATCGGGGCAATCGGGCCATCGGGCCCAGCGTACTCGCGCTGAAGCCAATCCCAGCCGGACTCGCGCAGCCGGCCCGTGCCTTGGCCGAGTTCTTCCAGGATACCGGCGGTCATGTGCCATGCGGCCACCGCGTAGTTCTTTCGCGCCGGGTCGTCATCGACCGGCCGTTGCCACGGCAGGTAGCCCTGTCGGATGGTGGTCCCCAAGTGAGGCCAGTGGGGAAGCTCGAAGACGCCCTTGGGCGGGCGCTTCATCAGCTTGGCGAGATCAGAAGCTGAAGGGGCGTCGGGGCAGCCGGTTGTGGCGGACCGCACGAGGAACACGGCGCGATCGCTGGGGAGCCGTCTGACCTGACGCGAGATCCAGTCCACGGAGTCTTCGGATTCGTTGTCCGACAGCGCCACGACGATCACCTGCACTGCTTCGGCTAGCGCCCTCCAGTTCTTTGGCGTTGCGCCGGCGTCGATGATGGACGGCACCTGGACGGTTGCCGAGAGGTCAATCTCGTGCGCGCGATTCAGGTCGGCGGCCAGTTGGAACTGACCCGCACCAATTGGTGAGTGCATCCGCTGCAGCAGCCGCTTGAGGTTGTCGAGGAAGTCGAGATTCCCGACAGCGTTTCCATCGACGCACACGGGACCGAGTCCAAGCGCGACGCACGCACCCGCCAGCAATGTCGCGACCGTGGTCCGCGCACCGTCACGCGTTCCAACCACGAGGATCTTCCGGCCGCGGAAATCCATGCCGAAGGGGGCCCCGGGAGGCCAAGTCGGAGGGCGCAAATCCAGAGTATGGGTCATCATCTGTACCTTTCTATTCGCCGTGTTCTGTGAATTTCGTATGAGCCAGTACAGTTACAGCGAAGTGGTGGAAAGGAACTCGGTGAGTTGGACACCGGGAGTCGGATACTGCAGGGCGTCGAGCGCGTTGACACGCAATCTCCCCATCCGCGCTATCGAGCACGTTCATGTCAGCCGAGGGCGGTTGTCCTCGACGCAACCCGGGTCCGAGCGGAGCCTTCGCCGCGCGACGCTACACGTGCGGTTTGCACGCTGCCGCAGGACTGTCGGGAGGCCCCCGCGCCCATGGGATGCAGTTGGAGACCGGCGTCGCGCCAAGTTCTGTGGGCCTGACGAGACCCTGGCACGCCACAAGGGCGAGAAGTGAGCTAGCAGAGTCGGCGGGCCCAGGATCTGCAGGGTTCCCTGCGGTCTGGACGGAACTGGAAGCCAGGTCGGCTTCTGGAGTGGTCCCAGTTTCACCTGGCTCGGGTGTGGGCTCCGCCACCGGCAAATCTGGTAGGCCGTCGGGATTCGGGTCAGTGCTGCGCGTAGGCGTCGATTGCGGGCAGTCCTCTGTATGGGGATTGGTGCCCGATCGGCACACCGCCGCATGGACGTTTGCAGAATGCAGCGTTTGGCGGTCGAGGCGTTCAAGCGGCACCTGGACCGGTTCGCACTCGCTGTCTTCGGCCGGCATGATGCCGCGAACCGCCGGTGCAGGATCTGAGACGAGGTCGGGAGATGTCGGCAGCGGGTCGAAAGACCCACCCCACGACCTGCGAATGGCCTGCACTTCACGAAGCAACTCGCGTCGGCGTCGCTCGTTCTGCTTGCGCGGGCGGGCCCAGAACGCGATGCACAGGTACGCCGCCAGCCATGGCCACACCGGCGGCTGCTGTGTTTGGCGCGGCGGTTCTTCGCGGCGTTGTTGCCGGAAGGCGCGCAAGGAACTGGCGGCCGGTGAAGACCAAGGTGATGGCGCCGACACCGATGGTGTGGAGCGTCCGGCGGCATTGGCAGGGCGCCCGACGCTGGTTCTACTCCGGACCATACCACTTCCACGGCATGTCGATGGACCGGCCTCAGGAACGGCAGTCCGCGCTTGGCACCTGATCGCATTGCTCTCCAATGCATTGCGCGCTATCCGGCCGCTACGGAGCAGGACGCCGACGACCCGCGCCGGCGTAGCCGGCGAAACACACGAACGGGTCGACGTCGAAACTGCACGCGTGGGGGGGCCGGCTGTCAGACCAGAGTAACGACGATGTGGCGGGTACATCGGTGTCTCCATGGCGGGACAGCGTGCGGAAACCGATCACCACCACCTGTACCCGAATTCCGTGACCGCCGGCAGGGGTCCAACAAGGGCATTTTTCCTACCGTCGAAGCCGCTTTGCGTAGCTATCCGACGAAATACTGTAGTAGTTTTACACGCTTCTGCCTGCCGCGAGACCGCCACCGGTAGCGGCAAGCGGGCGCTGCTGCGGTGACCATCTCACCGCATACTGAACACACGC
>JBFWQT010000190.1:0-11702 GCA_050249295.1 Planctomycetota bacterium | reverse complement strand
TGTGGTGGCGGCCATCGGGTAAGTCTTTGAGGTAGCGCGTCCTGGCGTCGGCGGTGTCGGCCGCGCCGGCCGCCGTCGCCGCGGCTTCGTCCAGTTCGTCGAGGCGTTGGCGCGCCTGCGCAGCCTCGGGCGAGCTGCCATGGTCGGCAAGGAACGAGCGCAACACCGACGGCGTGTTCGCTTCGAGCGCCATGCGCAGCGCCGCGGCAGCAGCGGTCTCGCCGGGCGGGTCGACCGGCGTGGGTCCGCTGTTGGTGCCGGCGTTCGTGTTGGCCGCGTTGCCGACGTCGGTGGTGTTGTTGGTGCCCGGCGTGGCGGTGTTGGCGTCGGTGTTCCGGCCGTCGGCGACCGGCTCGTTGCGGTTGCCGCCGTCCGGCTTCGGCGTCAGCGCGATCGCCACGAACGCGCCGACCAGTCCGATCACGATCGCGACCAGCACGCCGATCAGCATGCCGTGACCGCCGCGTCGCGCATGCGCACCGGCTTCGTCGGGCGGCGTCGGCGGGTACACGTCGGGATCGGTCACGCCGGTGCGTCGCGACGAGCGCCGACCGGAGGCGGCCGCGGTGGGCATCGGTGTGCCGCCGATTTCCAGCAGTGTGCCCTGCGCGGTGGAGCTGGCGTTGGCGCGCGCTGTGGCGGGTCGCGGCGTGACGAAGCCGCTCTGCCGTGGCCGCAGCGTGTCGGTCGGCGGCTCGCCCATCGGCAGCACGCGCGACTCGTCGGGCACGAGCAGCACCAGCGACTCCTCGACTTCCTCCGGCGACGCAACGTTGCGGCTCCACGTGTCGATCGCGCGCAGCACCTCCTCGGCCGTCGCGTAGCGGTTGTCGGCGTGCTGCGCCATCATCCGCATCACGATCCCGCCGAGTTCCTCGTCGCAGCCCGGATTGCTCTCGACGATCGGCGGCGGCGGCCCGGCATTGAGCCGCGCGAGAATCGTGTACGGATCGCCCGCGTACGGCGGCTTGCCCGCCAGGATGTGGTACCAGGTCGCGCCGAGCGAGTAGATGTCGGTCCGGCCGTCGATGTCCTTGTCGGAGCGCCACTGCTCGAGCGACATGTACGCTGGCGTGCCCAGCACCTGGCCCGACAGTGTCAGGCCGCTCTCGCCGCCGACACTGCGCGCGAGGCCGAAGTCGGCGATCTTCACCACGCCGGCCCGGTTGATCATCAGGTTGTCGGGCTTGATGTCGCGGTGGATCATCTTCTGCCGGTGCGCGTAGCCGAGCCCGCGCAGCGCCTGGCTCATCACGTTGGCGCTGGCCAGCGGCGAGAGCTTGCCGCCGGCCTGCTTGACGGCGGTGCGCACCGATTCGCCCTCGACATACTCCATCGCGAGGTACGGCATCGTGCTGCCGTCGAGTTGCGCGACGCCGGCGTAGTGCATGCCGACGATGTTCTCGTGCTTGAGCTGCGCGCCGAGCCGCGCCTCGAGGAAGAAGCGCTCGAGGAAGCTCTCGCCGGTCATGTCGGGCCGCAGCACCTTGACGGCGTAGGGCAGCTGCATGTGCACGTGCCAGCCGAGGAACACCGCGCCCATGCCGCCCTGTCCGAGCAGCCGCTTGAGCGTGTAGTCGCCAACGGTGGTTCCAACGAGTCGATCAAGATTCATCGGCTGAGCAGGATCAGGATGTTGCCGTCGGTCGGGCAGGCTACCGCCACGTCGGGCCGGCCGTCGCGGTTGAAGTCGCCGACCGTGAGCGCGGCCGGACCGGCCCGCATTGCCCACGACCGCGAGATGGTGAAGTTCTGCGAACTGACGAACGCGAGGTGCGGCATGACGTCGGTGTCCTCGCCGATCGTCAGCAGATCGACGCGACCGTCCTGGTCGAACCGGCCGGCGACCATTGCCGCCATCGCGCGCTGGGCGTTCTGCAGGCCGAGCATGAGCGACAGGTCCGAGCCGGTGTTGTGCAACTCGGTCATGTTGTCGATGAACGGCGCCGACGTCCGGTGCCCGGCAATCACCACATCCACGCGGCCGTCCTGGTCGCGATCGTATGCCGCGGCCGCGATGCCATCGGCGCTGATGTTGGTGCCGGCCCCGAGCAGGTCGAAAATCGCCGGGCCGCCGGGCCGCCGCGGCAGGAACCGGCCGCTGACGTCGGTGCCGAAGACCACGATGTCGGGCTCGCCGTCGGAGTTGATGGCGGCGATCAGCAGGCGCGAGTTCTTCGTAGTGCTCGATGTGACCGGCGCGGCGAAGGTCGATCCGTCGAGGTTGCGCAGGAAGAACAGGTCGGTGCCGCCAGCATGATCGCGGATTCCGACGACGTCGACCAGGCCGTCGCGGTCGAGGTCGTACGGCATGGCGAACACGGAGTTGCTGGTGCCGAACGCCGTGATCTGCTGGGCCGCGGCCAGCGCCGTGCCGGCACCCTTCGACCAGCAGACGCGGCCACCCGGGTTGCCCCACACAAGGTCGAGCAGGCCGTCGCCGTCGATGTCGGCCGGCTCGCTGAGCACGGCATCGCCGACCAGCGTGGCACTGGAAATCGCCTGCGGCGAGGTGAACGTGCCGGTGCCGGTGCCGAGGCGCAGCGTGATCGTGTCGTTGGCCGGCGACGCGGTGATCAGGTCGAGGATGCCGTCGCGATTGAAATCGGCGGTCTTGACGCCGGAGACGCCGCTTTCGGTGAACGAGCCGGCATCGTGGAGCCGGCCGTCGCCGCGGTTCGGACAGACGACCACGGCGTCCTGCTGCTGCGCGCTGAGCACCAGGTCGGGCAGGCCGTCGCCATCGACGTCGGCCGCGTGGATCGAGTCGAACCCCACGCCGCTGAACGGCAGGTAGGCCTCGGTCACGAACGACCCGAGCGAGGTGCGCAGCACGTGGATCGTGCCGGTCGAGGAGTCGGAGCAGGCCACGTCGGTCCGGCCGTCGCCGTCCAGGTCGATCGCCACCATCCGGTTGAGCGACGGCGCCGAGAGCTCGTTGGTGGCGCCGGCAAAGGTGCCGGCACCGGTGCCGAACGCGACGCTGAGCCCGCCGGCATCCACCAGTGCGATGTCGAGGATCGTGTCGTTGTTGTAGTCGCCGAGCGCGACGCGCAGCGGATTGGTGTTGGTCGCAACACCGGGGCCGGCCGAGAACGCGCCGACGCCGTTGCCCAGCAGCAACGACACCGTGGCGTCGTTGGTGTTGCAGACCGCGATGTCCACGTTGGCGTCGTCGTCGATCAGCCCCGCGGCCAGCGCAACCGGCCCGTCGCCGACCGTGAACGGCGACCCCACGGCCTGGCTGAATCCGCCGGAGCCGTCGTTGAGCATCAAGGTCACGTTGTCGTCCAGCGTGTTGGCAAGCAGCACGTCGGGCGCGCCGTCACCGTTGATGTCGACGAGCTCGATCGCGGCCGGATTGTTGCCCGCCGGGTTGTGATGCGTGACCGTGCCGAGCGTGCCGTCGCCGTTGCCGAGGATGGTCGAGAAGTTGCTGCTCGCCGGGTTGAGCACGACGATGTCGAGGTTGCCGTCCTGGTCGACATCGCCGAGGCGCAACTGCGTTGGCCCGGCCTGCACCGAGGCTGACCCCGCCACCGTGAAGCCGCCCGCGCCGTCGCCGAGCAACACCACGACCTGCGAGCCGGTGAAGCGCAGCACGGCCAGGTCGGGCCGGCCGTCACCATCGAAGTCGCCGAAGCGCGAGTCGCGCGCGCTGTTCACCGACACGACATCGAACGCGCTGAGCCGCGGGGCGCAGCGCGCCGGCAGGTCGTTGTAGTCGACCTTGATCTCGTCGGCGTTGCTCGATGCGGTGAGGAAGTCGAGGTCGCCGTCGCGATCGATGTCGGCCAGTGCGACGTCGAGTGGCGAGTTCGCCGGCACCGAGTCGGTTGCCGTGCGCAGACCGAACGCTCCGGTGCCGTAGTGGATGATCACGTTGCTGCCGGAGCACGCCACGGCCAGGTCGGGAATGCCGTCGCGGTCGATGTCGCCGGTGCGCACGCGCTGCGGGTTGGTGCCCGTGCCCACGACGACGGCGGGCTGCAGGGTGCCGGCGTTGTTGCGGATCAGCCGCAACGAGTTCGCCGACGGGCAGGCGATGATCAGGTCGAGGTAGCCGTCGCGGTCGAGGTCGACCATCGCGACGCCGGCCGGCGTGGTGCCAATGCCCACCGGCGCGGTGACGTTGAAGGTTGTGCCGGCGCCGCCGGCGATGCCGAGCAGCACGCGATAGCTGTTGCTGGTGGCCGAGGTGACGACGATGTCGGGGATGCCGTCGCGGTTGAGGTCGCCGATCGCCACGCCGCGCAGGTCGTCGCTCGCCACCGGCGTGGCCGCCAGGTTGAACGACCCGCTGCCGCTACCGGTGTTGAGCATCACCGAGAGCGCGCCGGTGATGCCATTGCCGACGACGACGACATCGGTGTCGCCGTCGAGGTCGAGGTCGCCGGTGGCCATGCTGGTGGCCACGTTGCCGATCGGGATGTTCGACGGGCCTGACGCGCCAGGTCGCGCGACACGGACGAACACGCCTTCGCCGTCGGCATCCGGGCCGGTCCAGGCGACGACCATGCGGCTGCCATTGCTGGCGACGGCCGCGAAATGCTGGTTGCCGGCAGTGGTGGAGTTGGCGCGCAGTTCGTTGCCCACGGCCGAGAACCCGGGGTTGATGCGCCGCGCGTAGATGCCGCCCTGGTCGCCGTCCTGCGTGAACGAGGTCCAGACGGCGATGTGGTCCATCGCGCCGCCCGTGTCGGCGTGCACGGTGGCGATCGCCGGCTCGGACTGTGCGTCGGTGGTGACCACGTTGACGAGGAATTCGGCGGTCACGTTGCTGCCGTCGGAGCCGACGTAGCGCGCGTAGACGCCCGTGCTGTCGCCGTCCTGCAGGCCGCTGCTCCAGGCGACCAGCAGCGTGGCGCCATCGTACGCGACGCCCGGCGCGGTCTGCCCGTTGGCCTGCGTCTGGTTGACGAGGAAGTCGCCGCTGACCGCCGAGCCGGAGGTGAAGCAGCGCGCGCGGACGCCGATGTCGGAGTCGGGGCTCTCGTACGCCACGGCGAACGTCGTCGGCGAGGACATCGACACCGCGGCGTTGGACTGCACACCGAAGACGGTGTTGTTGACGCCGAACTCGGAGCCGCTGGCGACGCCGGCGTTGTCGTAGAGCTGCCCGGTGATGCCGCCGTTGTCGTTGTCGTACGCGCCCGAGAGGTCGTACCAGACGATCACGTGCGCGCCGTTCGGCTCCATCGCCACGCGCGGCCGCAGCTGGCTGCCGGTCGCAGTGGTGTTGACCTGGAACTGCCCGGCGACCGGCGTGCCATCGGCCATGAAGCGCCGCGCCTGGATGCTCTCGGCGTCGCCATCGAGCGTGCCGAGGTCTTCATCCCAGCAGACGATGAAGTTGCCGGCCGCGTCCATCGCGATGTCGGGGTTGTGCTGGTTGCCGGCCTCGATGTCGTTGACCAGGAACTCGCCGGACCGCGCGGTGCCGTCCTGCCAGTACATGTGGGCGCGGATCGCGAACCCGTCGGAGTCGCCGCCTTCCGATTCCCACACCACGACGAAGTTGCCGTACGGGTCCATCGCCACGCGCGGATGCGACTGCTCGGTGGCGGTGACAAAGTTGACCTGCAGGTCGCCGCTCAGCGGGCGCGGCTCCGAGCCGAGCAGCACGCTCATCGTCTGGTTCTCGTTGGCGGTCACGATGTCGGCTTCGCCGTCGCGATTGGCGTCGAACGCGGCGATGTCGATCGGCCCGAGGCCCGCGCCGATCGGCAGCGTGATCGACGAGTTGTAGGTGCCGCCGCTGTCGCCGAACCCGAAGGTGATCGCGCTGTCGGAGTTGTCGGCGCTGACCACGTCGGGGCTGCCGTCATGATTGAAGTCGCCGATGGCGAGTGCGCGCGGGAAGCGGCCGGTGCCGATGTTGGCGGCGCCGCTCTGGGCGGGCAGGTTGCGCACGTGCATCGTCACGGTGGTCGGCGTGCCGCCCGCGCCGCCGATGCTCGACGCGGTGATGCGGATCCGCGCGTTGCTGACATCCACGTTGGGCATGTCGGCCCACGAGTCCCAGACGAACGAGTGCCCTTCGCCGCCCGACGCCGAACTGGCGCTGATCGCGAGGATGCCCTGCGTGCCGGTCCCGTTGCTTCCCGGCCCCTGCGTGCAACGGCGGAACGTGCCGGTGCCGTTGTCGTACTGCACCAGCACATTCACGCGGCGGTCGAGCACGTCGAAGACCGTGTAGTCGATCTGGACGCAGCCGCCGATCGTGAACCCCGGCTGGGTGATGCTCGGCACCGTCGGCTCGGGCGGCGTGCTCTGGATGTTGATCGTGAACGTTGCGGTGATCGTCTCGTCGGCCGTGATCATCGAGAACGTCAGCACGAGGGTGCCGCTGACGTCGTTGCAGTAGCCGTTGAAGACCTGCGTGGCCGACGTGGAGTTCGGGATGTTCTGTGGCGCGCTCTCGTCGGCCGCCAGCGTGAGACCGACTGCCGCGGCCGTGACCGTGCTCGCGCCGCTCTCGGCCACGCGCATGCCGAATGCCACACCGGTGCTGGCGGTGGCGGTCACGTTGAAGTCGAGCGACATGCCGGGGTAGACCACCACCGAGTAGGCCGGGTGGCTGCCGCTGATCGGGGTCGCCAGGCCGACCGGCGCCTCCAGGATCACGGACGACGGGTAGTCGGGCTCGCCGACACAGCCGAGGAACGGCAGCACGGCTCCGATGATGGCCAACAGGATGTGCCGCATCGGTCGTCGGGGGTCACGGTGGGGACGTCGCGTGAGCCGGATAATTGTAGTGGCGCCCGCGCGGCACAGCAACGGCGCGCGAGGCCGGGCAACGCTATACTGCACAGATGCCACGAATCGTCTCATTGCTTCCGGCGGCCACCGAAATCGTCTGCGTGCTGGGCGCGCGGAACGAACTCGTCGGCCGGTCCCACGAGTGCGACTGGCCGCGCGGCGTGGAGTCGCTGCCGGCGCTGACCCGGGCCAAACTGCCGACCGCCGACACCAGCGTGGTGATCCACGATCGCGTGACCGAACTCGTCACTCGCGGCCTGTCGATCTACGAGGTGGATCGCGCGAAGCTGGCCGAGCTGCAGCCGCGGGTGATCATCACGCAGGCGCACTGCAAGGTCTGCGCGGCGAGCCTCGACGAGGTGGAAGCCGCGGTGGCCGTCGCGCTCGGGCATCACGAGGGCAACGGCAGCGGTCCGAAGCCGATCGTGGTGGCGACCGAGCCGGTCGATCTCGGCAGCGTGTTCAATGATGTCCAGCGGGTAGCCAGCGCAATCGGCCGCGAGACGGCCGGCGAACGGCTGTTGCGCACGATGCATGGCCGCATGGATGCGCTGGCCCGTCGCGCCGCGAAGTTGCCGCGTGTGCGTGTGGCCACGCTGGAGTGGCTCGACCCGTTGATGACCGGCGGCAACTGGATGCCCGAACTGATCGACATGGCGGGCGGCGCCGACCTGTTCGGCACGCCGGGGCAGCACTCGCCGCGGCTCGACCTCGACGAGCTGGTGGCGGCCGATCCGGACGTGATCCTGATTGTGCCGTGCGGGTTCGGCCTGGAGCAGACGCGCCGCGAGTTGTCGGCGCTGAAGGCGTTGCCCGGCTTCGGTGAGTTGCGCGCGTTGCGCACCGGCCGTGTGGTGATCGCCGACGGCAATCGTTACTTCAATCGGCCCGGCCCGCGACTGGTCGAGTCGCTGGAGATCCTCGCCGAAATTCTCCATCCCGACGCCTTCCTGTTCGGCCACGAGGGCGACGGATGGGAAGTCGTCGCGCACTCGTCAGAGACGTGATCACGTGGCAGCCGTGATTGACCGTCCGGATGCGCACCGCTACTGTCGTCTCGTCCACGCCGCGCAATGCTCGCGGCACGCACCTCCGCCCACGAATGTGATGACGATCGACCGGATTGCAGTTGTGCCGGCCCTGGCGTTTGCGTTGCTGATGTTCCTGCCGCGCGTTGCCGGCGCCGACGACATCGTGGTGCCGAACGGCGATGTCGCCGCGCTGATCGCCGCGATCAACACGGCCAACGCCAACGGGCTGAACGACGTCATCCACCTCTCGCCCGGCGGCACCTACACGCTCACGGCCATCGACAACGGCGCCAACGGCCTGCCGCAGATTGCCAACGACACCGGCCACACGCTGGAGATCAAGGGCTACGGTGCGACGATCGAACGCGACATCGCCGCGCCCGACATGCGCTTCTTCGAAGTCGTCAGCGGCGCCTTCCTGGAGCTGACGGCCGTGACGCTGCGCAATGGCCGCGTCGTGGGTGCCAACGGCGCAGGTGCCGGGGCGTCGGGCAATGCGGTCAACGGCGGCGCGATCCTGGTCACCGGGACGGTCACGCTGACCGCTTGCACGCTCGAGAACAACGCATCGATCGGCGGCAACGGGGTCGCCGGGGCAAGCGGTGCGCCCGGCGGCGCGAGCGGTGCAGCGGGCGGCGCGGGCGCGCTCGCGCGGGGTGGCGCGATCTACGGCGCGAACAGTTCGTTCATCACGCTCACCGGCTGTGTGCTGAGCAACAATCTGACGGCCGGCGGCAACGGCGCGGCCGGCGGCGACGGCAGTGCCGGCGATCCGGGCGGCGCGGGTGGCGACGGTGGCGAAGGTGGCGCTGGTGGCGACGCGTGGGGCGGCGCGATCTTCGCCGACAACCAGCTCGCGATGACCGGCGTGACACTCAGCAACAACCAGGCGATCGGCGCGACCGGCGGTACCGGCGGCAACGGTGGCGACGCTATCGCGGCCGGGGTTGGCGGCAGCGGCGGCAACGGCGGCGACTGCGGCAAGGCATCCGGCGGCGCCGTCGCGGTCACCTCCGGGCTGCCCTCGATCACCGCCTGCACCTTTATCTCCAACAGCGCGACCAACGGCACCGCGGGCAACGGCGGCGACGGCGGCAATAGCGCGGCCGCGATCGGCGGCGCGGGCGGTACCGGCGGCGCGGTCACCAACACGCCCGGCGGCGCGCTCTACGCCTTCAGCTGCACCAGCGTGTTCGTCACCAACTGCACCTTCTATGGCAACAGCAGCAACGGCGGCGTGGCCGGCAACGGGGGAACCGGCGGCGACGGCGCGACGGGCGGCCTCGGCGGTGCCAGCGGCGACGTGTCGAGCGGATACGGCGGCGCCATCTTCACCCAGTCCGGCAACAACAACGCCGTCAGGTTCACGACCATCGCCGGCAACAGCGCGACCAACGGAACCGCTGGAACCCCCGGCGCAGGCGGCTCGCCGGGTGGCGCGACCGGCGCCGACGGTGCCGTGATCACCTCGCGCGGCGGCGGCATGTACGCACTCGCCGGCACAAGCTCGATCCAGAACTCGATCGTTGCCGACAACACTGCCGCCATCGGCGTCAACGCGAACGGCACCTGGACCAGCAGCTACAACGTCGTCAGCGTCGCCTCCGGCCTGACCGGATTCGGCGGCACCAACGATGTCGAAGGCGATCCGCTGCTCGGCCCGCTGCAGGACAACGGCGGCCCCGGCCAGACGATGCGGCCCGGCACCGGCAGTCCGGCGCTCAACAACGGTCTCGCCGGCGCGATCACCGGCGATGCGCGCGGTGTGACGCGGGCCGATCCGCCCGACTGCGGCGCGGTGGAAATCAGCAGTGCGCCCGTGCTCAGCGTGCGCATCAGTGGTGCGCTCACGCCCACTGCGCAGACCGTCGAGGTGGCCACCGGCACCACGCTCGAACCGCTGGCCGTGCTGGTCCATGCCACCGACGACGGCGGCGAGACGCTGTCGGTGTCGGTCTCGATCGACGCGTCGTTCAACGGCTTTGATGCCGCCGAGTGGGGCAACGGCACCTCGGCCGCGGCGTCGCCGTTGAGCTTCCAGCCGACGACCGGCCTCTTTGATACCGGCAGCACGAGCTACACCGTGACGATCGTGGTGACCGATGCGTCGGCGATGCAGACGACATGGACCGGCACCATTGATGTGGATGCCGGCGTGGTGGTGATCTCGACCACCGGCGGCGGTGGCCCCGGCGGCGACCCGGGCGGTGGTGGCGGCGGCGGTGGCGGTGGTGGCGGTTGCGCCGCTGGCGCCGATGCGACGCCGTCGCCATGGTCGATGTGGTGGCTGCTCGCGTGCCTTGTGGTGGCGCTGACTGCGCGGCGAAGTCGGCGTTGAGAGCAGTGGTGCTCGGCTGCGAGCGTGGAGGCGATGCCACGCCCCGGTCCGAGAAGCCTCGCGCCAGTGTGCACGGTTCGCGTCGACTGCAGTTGACGTTCGATCGGAGGACTGGGATAGTGCCCACGGGCGCGCGCCGATCGGATTTATGGCGAACCGTTGTCGCCGATCGTGTGTTGGTACCGCAGGCGCGACCGAACCGCCGGCGAAAGCCGGGAAGGGCAGAGATCAATGGCCATGTTTGCTGATGTCACGCCGGTGCTCGGAATACTCTTCGGCGGCGGAGCACCCGGCTTCTGGGAAATCATGCTGATCCTGATGGCGATGCTGCTGCTGTTCGGCAAGCGGCTGCCCGAGGTCGGCCGTTCGCTGGGGCGTGGGTTCGTCGAGTTCAAGAAGGGGCTGAAGGGCGTGCAGGACGAGATCCATCAGATCGACGTCGAAGCCAGTCGCTCGGCCGATGCTCCGCGTCCGGCCGCGCCGGCGGCGCCGGCCGCTCCGAAGGAACTGCCCGACAAGCCGGCCGCCACTCCGGCCGCGACCGCTGCCACTGAGGAACAGAAGACCGCCTGAGCTCGCCGCACCGTACGTTGCCGGGCATTCCACGACCGCGACCGTGAAGGATTGGTCCTTCAGGGTCGCGGTTCTGTGTTGGGCGCCTCGTCAATCCGGCGTCCTACAGTTGTCGCAGCAGATTCCGACCACGATGTTGACCCCACGATTGACGGACCGCAAATAGTGCCCGGGGAGCATCCGCCTCCTCCGGGTTGCACCCACCACCACACACATCAAGGACACCAGCATGCGCTCCGTTCCGCTTCCCCGTTCAGTCGAACGGATGGTTGCCGTCGCCTTGCTCGCGCTTCTGACCGCCGCCGCATCGGGCTGCGGTGGAGAAGCCACGACCACGACCACCACCATTGTGTTGCCCACGCCCGGCACCGAGATCCTGACAAGCCAGGGCGGCAGCGCGGCCGGGCAGGCCACGTTCAACGGCGGCAACGGCGGTAACGTGACGATCACCGCCACGAACGGCCGCATCATGGAAGACGACGGCCGCAGCAAGCCGACCGTCACCACCAATGCGCTGACCGGGTACGCCGGCACGATCAGCTACGCCGACCTGCAGGCCATCGACACGGCCAACGCCAACGTGACACTTGTCGAGGTGGCACCCACCGCCACGATGACGATCACCGGCGAGGACTTCTTCCTCGCCTCCGGCAGCACGCTGGACCTCTCCGGCATCACGGCCGGCATCAACAGCCTCGTCGTCAACTGCGACACCGGCATCATCCGCATCGAGGGCAACATCATCACCACGCGCACCGGCGCCGTGTCCGTCGGTTTGGCGTTCACCTCGGGCGCGACCGGCCCCGTAGCCGCCACGATCAGTGTGTCCGGCACGGTGACGACCAGCGGCGCCGACGAGCAGTCGGCCGGGCCGATCCTGTTCCAGGCCAACGCCGGTTCGCTGCACGTCACCGGCAAGCTCAACGCTGTCGGTGGCGCGTCGGTCGGCACCGCCATTGCCGGGAACGGCGGCGACATCGCGCTGACCGCCAACGCCG
>JBFWQT010000189.1:0-11703 GCA_050249295.1 Planctomycetota bacterium | reverse complement strand
CCGCCGAGCCGCGCATCGCCAGACTCGATTCCGATCGTGCGGGTGCGGAAGGTGAGGTCGCCGCCGCCGGGCATCGCGTCGCGTGCATTGAGCGAGATGTTCAGCAGTGCGTTGTGCAGCTGGTCGGGGTCGCCGATCGTGAAGGCGGCGCCGGGTGCCGACTGCCGGCGGATGCGCACCTCTGGCCCGATGCTGCGCTGCAGCAGCACGATCAGTTCGTCGATCAGTTCGTGCAGGTCGACGGTGACGTGCTGGTACTTGCCGCGCCGCGCGAACGCCAGCAGCTGGTGCGTGAGGCTGCCGGCCCGGCTCGCGGCGCGGATGATCGTGCGCGCATGCGTCGCCTCGACCGACGCCTCGTCGAGCATCTCGAGCAGCAACTCGGCGAAGCCGCGGATCGCGGTCAGCTGGTTGTTGAAGTCGTGCGCCACACCGCCCGCAAGCTGGCCGACCGCACGCATCTTCTCGGCATCGCGCAACGCCGCTTCCATCTGCTTGTGGCTCGTCAGGTCGGCGCACATTGTCAGCACACCGGCGTGGCTGCCGTCCGGATCGAGAATCGGCGTCGCGGCGATCAGCAGCCAGACCTCGTGGCCCTGCTTGTGTCGCACCGGCGCTTCAACCAGCAACGACTCGCCGTTGCGCAACTGGCTGGCGCGATGTTCGGCCTTGTCGCGACGCGTCGGCAGGGCGATCTCCCGCGCGTCCCGGCCGATCAGTTCGTCGGCGGTGTAGCCGACGAGCTCGCACATCCGCTTGTTGACGAACGTGATTCGCAGGTCGGGATCCATCGTGGTGATGCCCTCGGTCGCGGTATCCACGATCCGACGGTACTGCGCCTCGCTCGCGGCCAGCTTCTTCTCGGTGGCGATCCGGTGCGTGATGTCGAGAAAGGTGACCAGCGCGCCGGTCTGCTGGCCGGTTGCAGGATCGCGCAGCGGCACCGCGGAGAACACGGCCCACGACATGTCGCCGTGCGGCAGTTGCACACCGATCGTCACATCGCGCTGCGGCTCGCCGGTCGCAAGGCAGCGGCTGACCGGGTAGTCCTCGACCGGACACGGCTGGCCATTCTCGAACCAGGTCAACGGTGCGAAATCCACCACGAAGCGTTGCGCCAGCGCGTCGTGGCTGAGGCCGAGCAGCCGTTGCGCCTCGCCGTTGGCAAAGTGGATCGCACCATCGAGTCCGACATGCACCACGCCACCCGGCATGGCTTCCAGCAGGTGCCGGGTGAGGTCCTCGTTCTCCTTCAGGTGGCGCAGCAACTGCGCGCTGGGGTCGGTCATGCTGATCGCGCTGCGCTGTCCTGGTTGCGCCGGTGCCCCGGTGGCCCGGTGTCGGCACAGGATAGGCCACGGGCCAGGGCGTCACAACGCCGGGCCGCGAATCGGCGAACGTCGGCGTCAGTCGGCCGTGGCGCGCACCAGCCAGTCGATCACGCGGCCGGGCAACGGCTCGTGCCGCTGCAGTCCGCGGGCGCCCTTGCCGTGCAGACGGTCGAGCGGGGTGGCGATGGTGGTCACCTTCGCGGCGGCATCCGGGTGCAACTTGCGCAGCGCCGCCACGGCCGCGACATCGTCCCGGTCTTCGGCGGCGCAGACCAGCAGCACCGGTCGGTCGCGCAGGCCGGTCATCGCAGCGGCCATGTCCAGCGGCTTGCAGTCCGCTTCGGGCGACAGCGCAATCACGCCCGGGACCGCAGCGGCATCGGCTGCGGCGGCGCACAGGGCGACCGATGCGCCGAGCCCCGCACCGGCCAGCACGATGCGCGATGGCGGAACGTTCGCCCGGCGCGAGAGGTACGCAATGGCGGCACGCGCGTCGTCGGGCAGTGCGGCGATCAGGCGGTCGTCACGACTGCTCCACGCCGCGCGATCGGTCATCGAGCCGGAGAGACCGCGCCCGCGGAAGTCGATCGCGAGCGAGCTTACACCGGCCGCGAGCAGGCGCTGCTGCATCGTCGACCAGTCGGCGCGACCGCCGCCGTGCTCGTGCAACAACACCACCGCGCGCGTGCCGCCGAGCGCAAGTTGCAGCGTGCCGATCAGCTCGCGCTGGCCGGGCGCGGGTACGCGCACCTCGCTGGCCTCGTCGGACACCAGCGCGTACGGACAGTGGTATTCGAAGCCACGCGGCCGGCTCTCGGCAAATCGCGCCGGGGGCGCCTCATTGCTCTCACCACTGTTGATGCGCCCGCGCCGCACGGTGCCGCGGCAGGCGGTCACGCCCTCGGCCACGCGCAGCGAGAATGGCCAGCGGTTGTAGGTGTGGAAGCCCACGAGCTCCTGCTGTGGCGGCGTGTACGTGGTGAAGAACGTCAACGCGACATTGCGATCGACGCTGATGCGCAACGGCACGCGCGCGACCAGGTAGAAGCCGAGCGTGAACGGCTCGCCCTGCGGCCCCTCGCGGAACGGCCCGTCGCTGCTCGCAAAGCTGAACGGCAGGCGATAGTCGCGCACCACGCCGCTGGCCACGTCGGCGGCCGTGAACTGCAGCCGCGACATCATCGTGGCGATCTCGGGATCGGGCGCGTTCTCGATGTCGCGTTTGACCGCCAGCGCGATCTGCGTGTCGAGCGGGCGTGCCGCGGCGAGTCGCAGCACGGCGGTGAACCGGCGCGGCGGGTCGTCGGCGTTGCGGTTCGCCGGCTCGCACGCGGTCGGCGGCGCGATGTCGCAGCGGTTGCCGTCCGGGTCGAGCATGTACGAGTCGACGATCAGCACGCCCGGGTTTGGCGTGAGCATCCAGTCGGGCATGCTCTGCTCCTGGGCGGTGCGCAGCGGGTCGTGCATGCTGCCGGCCAGCAGCGGGTACGGATTGCCGTCGCGACCCCAGCCGTTCGTCACCCATGGCGACTGGTAGCCGTCGGCCGCCAGGCTTGCGGCCGCAGCACCCGCGATGCGCAGGTAGGCAATGACGTCGCGATAGTTCGCCTGCTCGTACAGACCGCTCGCGGCGGGCACCACGAAGCTGAGCGAGTTGACCGCCGTCGCGAGGGTTCCGCCGGGGCCGGTCGCGTTGATCTTCATCTCCAGGCCGAGCTCGTGCAGGCCGACGTCGGACATGAAGTCCTCGATGCTGAGCCGTTCGCCGGCCTTCGCGGCCACGCGGAACCACAGCTGGAACAGGCCGATGTCGCGGCGTCGCAGCGACGACATCATGCGTTGGCGTGCCGGCGACTCCGACGCGAGGTACAGCTCGACGAGCATCTCGACGACGGTGCGCGCCGTGTCGGAGCGCGTGAGCGGCCCGCCGTACTCGCACATGCGCATCGGCACGTAGAACTGCCGCAGCACCATGTCGCCGGTGATGTTGCACAGCGCGCCGAGCGCGAACGCCGCCTCGTCGGCCGTGGTGGCCGATTGCATCAGCTCGAGCAGCAACGGAAGTGCGCGCGTGTCCACGCCCGGCCGGCGGAAGCGATCCTGTGGACGGAACCCCTGGTAGACGCGCTTCAGCCAGTCGGGCACGTCGTCGGTCGATGCGTAGTCGGGAAAGTTGGCGCCGGCATCGAAGGCCGGGCGATGTGCCTGTGCGAGTTGCCGCCAGCCGTCGGGCAGATAGTCGGCGATCGCGCCGTTGGCCAGCGGCCCGAAGGCATGCGCCGGTTGCGCGAGCGCGGCGAGCAGCGCGAACGCCACGCCGACAACGAACACCAGGCGAGCCGGGGATGTAAGTCCCCGGAGGGGGAGTGGTGCGAGCGTCGCGACCGGAATCGTGAGGTTTGCAGTGCTTCCCCTCCGGGGATTTACATCCCCGGCTCGCCTGGTGAGTTCACCGGTTGGCGCGGCCATCAATCGCATCGCGGCTCGCTTCCTGCTTGCAGTCGGGGCATCACCGGAACCACAATCCCTACGTTCCCATCCGGCATCCCGTTTGTCTCCTTCGCTCGTTGCACGAGCTCCGACCATGCCTGACGATTCCGCTTTGCCGGTCGATCCTGTCGCCGCTGTCGCTGCTGTCGAGTCGGGCGATCCGACGCAGATCCGCCACACGTTTGGCGCGCCGCGCGGCACGGTGCGCGCATTGCTTGCCCTGTGCGTGGCCGGCAGTGCGTACTGGCTGATCGCCAATCCGGATCTGCGGCCGTCGATGGAGAAGCTGCCGGACGAGCTGCTCAGCGCACTGCTGATCATCATCTCCTACTACTTTGCCGATCGCGCGGCCGCGTCGGGGGCCAGGCAGGAAGGGCCGTCGCCGCTGTGGCTGCCGCAGGGCACGGTGCGGGCCATGCTGGTGGTCGGGTTCCTGGCAGCGGTCGGCTGGCTGATCTATCAGCAGGTCCGAGTCGATCCGGCCGCGTTCAACTTCTGGGCACTGCCCGGCGCCGCGATGATCGTCAACATCGGCGCGTTCCTCGGCGGCCGGCTCGGCAAGGCGATCATCAAGGGGTTCCACAACCAGGGCAAGAGTTCGCTCGCGCACGTCATCGACGACATCAAAGCGGTAGTCGCGATCATCGCGGCAGTCGGCGTGGTGCTGGTGTTCTGCGTGCCGCAGATCGGGCTGCCGCAGGAGTGGAAGCTGAAGTTCAGCGAGCTGTTGCCGTCGATCATCACGTTCTATTTCGGCACGAAGTGAGTTCGGGTCCGAGCCGCGACCAGCACATCACAACCCATGGCCCAGCCCCACGCCGACTCCAGCCTGCTCACGCCTGCCGTGCTCGAGAAACTCGGCCGGCTGGAGATCATTGCGCAGACCGTCGTCGAGGGGCATCTCACCGGCCGGCACCGCTCGCCGTACCAGGGCTCGGCGATCGAGTTCGCGCAGCACCGCGAGTATGTGCCCGGCGACGACATCCGCCACCTCGACTGGAAGGTCTACGCCCGGCGCGACCGCTACACGATCAAGCAGTTCGAGGTCGAGACCAACCTCAACACCATGCTGGTTGTGGACGGCAGCCAGAGCATGCGCGCCGGCGAGGTCAGCAAGTACTTCACGGCCTGCTGCGCGGCCGCGTCGTTGGGCTTCCTGTTGTTGCGCCAGCAGGATGCGGTCGGCGCGACGGTCTTCGACAGCGAACTGCGCGAGGTGATCCCGACGCGCAGTCACCAGGCGAATTTCCGCGAGATGCTGCGCGTGCTGGAATCGGCGAAGCCCGAGAAGAAAACCGACATCGGCAAGGTGCTGCGAGACGTCGGTGCACGACTCACGCGGCGCGGCCTGGTCGCGGTGTTCTCCGACTGCTTCGACGACCTGGACAAGCTCAACGCGGGGCTCGGCAACCTGCGGCACAACGGCCATCAGGTGGTGCTGTTCCACACGCTGGCGGCCGAGGAGCTGGAGTTCCCGTATCGCGGCATGACGCGGTTCGTCGGCCTGGAAGACACCGGCCAGTTGCTGGCCGATCCGCGCTCGCTGCGCAAGGCGTACCTCGCGGCGATGGAAGAGTTCTGCGTGGCCACGCGGCGGGCGTGCAATGCGGCCGGCGCCGACTACGCGCGGATCACCACGAAGGACCCGATCGACAGCGTGCTGGCGATGTGGCAGGCGCGCGGCGGCCGATGATGGCTGCGAGCCTGTGGCAGACGATCCGTGTCGGGTTGGTGCTCGCGCTGATGTGCGCGTTCGCATCGTGTGGTGGGCGGCCGGCGGCTTCCAGCGATGTCTGCTTCCTCGTCGCGGCCAGTGCGATCGACGCCGCCACCGATGCCGCGCAGCGCTTCGAGGCGCAGACCGGACATCACGTGGTGATCGTGCCCGGCCCGACGAACGCGCTGGCGCAGCAGATCATCGAGGGCGCGCGCGCCGACGTGTTTCTCCCGGCCAACACCGCCTGGGCGGACGAGGTCGCGCGCCGCGGCATGGCAGCCGACCGCTGCGACCTGCTGCACAACGACCTGGTGCTGATCGTGCCCGCTGGCAACCCGGCTGCCGTGAGTGCGCCGCGCGACCTGCTCGACGCGCGCGTGCATCACCTGGCGCTGGCCGGCGACAACGTGCCGGCCGGCATCTACGCGGGCCAGGCGCTGCGCAGTCTGCAGTTGTTCGACTTGCTGGCCGCCCGCGTGGTGCGCGGCAACGACGTGCGTGCCACGCTGGCCTGGGTGGCGCGCGGCGAGGCCGAGGCCGGTGTGGTCTACGCCACCGACGCGCGCAGCATGGCGGGCGTGAGCGTCGTGTACACGTTTGCCGCCGACAGCCACGACCGCATCGTTTACCCGCTGATGCGCATCAGGAGCGAGAGCGCGGCCGCCGACGAATTCTACCGCTACCTCCAATCCGACGACGCGGCCACGGCATTCAGGGCACGCGGCTTCCGGCGTTGACGCGGCACATTCAGGCGGCTCAGGCCGGCGAGCGGTGCGCCCGTCGGATGCCGGGTCCGACATCGTGCGGAGCTACCCGCCTGTCGCGACTGCTACGTGTGACCGCCGCACACCGCGCATCCCTGCCGTTGCCACGCCTGGCCGCCATTGATACGGTCCCGGGCCTGTATTTCCCGACGCCCGATCCGCACCCCACCACATCCTGTGTCCACCATCGCACCGGGACGGCGGCTCAAACGCACGATCTATCCACGCATCGCCGGACGCACCCTGCTGTGGCTGGCGCGCCGCCGCATGGGTCGCTGGATGCGCGCACTGAAGAACGTCGAGGCTGCGCAGATGCGGCACCTGCTCGACTTCGTCCGCCACAGCGAGCACACCGTCTACGGCCGGATCCACCACTTCGACCGGATCCGCACCTTCGACGACTACCGCCGCGGCGTGCCGATCTCCGACTACGACGCGCTCGAGCCGTACTTCACGCGCATGCGCGAGGGCGAGGTCAACCTCGTCGTGCCGGAGTTCGTGCAGTACTGGGGCAACTCGTCGGGCAGCACCAACGCACACCGCAACAAATTCCTGCCGATCAGCGAGACGCAGTTCCGCTACCAGAAGGGCAGCGGCATCGACGTGCTGTATCGCTACCTGGTGAACACCAACACCAGCGACTTCACCGACCACTTCACGCTCGGCCTGTTCCCGCCGCCGGTGATGAAGAAGGAAGGGCCGGTGCTGGTGACGAACAACCCGGCGCTGATGTCGGCCCGCATCCCGCGGCTGGTGCAGCCGATGTACCTGCCGAGCATGGCGATCCGCTGCATCGAGAACTACGACGAGAAGCTCGCGAAGATCGGCGAGACGTATCTCGACCATGACGTCGTCGCGGTCAGCGGCACCACCTGCTGGTTCAGCATCCTGTTTGACAAGCTGCTGTCGGCCGCGAAGAACGCGGGTCGCGAGGCGAGCACGGTCGGCGAGATCTGGCCCAACCTCAAGGTGCTGCTCGGCGGTGGCGTGTCGGCCACGCCGTACCTGCCCGTGATCCGCGATCGCGTCGGCCGCGACGTGTACGTCTGCGACAGCTACAACGCGACGGAGGGCGGCATCTTTGCCACGACCGACGCGCCGGACGTGCGCGGCATGCTGATGATTCCGGACCGCGGCGTGTTCTTCGAGTTCGTGCCGTTGGAGGAAGACGGCCGGCCGGACGCGCTGCGCGTGCCGCTGTGGCAGGTCGAGACCGGGCAGCGCTACGTGATCCTGGTGACCACGCCGAGCGGCCTGTTCAGCTATCGCCTCGGCGACATCGTGCAGTTCCCGAGCATCGACCCGCTGCGCATCGAGTTTGCCGGCCGCCTCAGCGGCAACCTGAGCACCACGCAGGAGCTGACCACGCACATCGAGATCGAGGAGAGTGTGCGCGCGGCCGCCGACAAGCAGGCCTGCAAGATGGTGGACTTCGCGGCGGGCGCCACGGTCGGCGTCAACGGAACGGCCAAGTCGCAGTACATCTTCTTCGTCGAGTGGATCGAGCGCCCCGGCGACCCGGACGCGTTTGCGCGCGACGCCGACGCGAAGTTGTGCGAGCTGAATCGCGTCTATCGCGAGCACCGCAAGAACGACGTCGGCATTCTTCTGCCGAAGGTGGTCAGCCTGCCGACCGGCTCGGTTCGCCGCTTCATGGAGGAGACCGGCAAGACGAGCGTGCAGACCAAGTTCCCGCGCATCGTCCAGGAAGCGGACCGCGACCGCCTGCTCGGCTACTCCGGCTGACGGGGCGCAACGCCCGTGACACAGCCTGCCGCGCCGACGTACTATCTGTCGAGGTGTTTTGTCTCCGCGACAGGCAGCCGATGCTGAATTCGATTCGAGTCGAGAAGCTGCGCGGCATCCGTGAAGGCCAGCTCGATGGTCTTACCCGGGTGTCCGTACTTGTCGGCCCGAATGGTTGCGGCAAGAGCACGCTGCTGGACGCGATGCTGATCGGCGGAAGCGACAATGTCGGATTCCGCCTGGCCCAGGTAACCCGGGAGCGCTCCCCGTTCAGCCTTGTGTGGCTTGTCCATCGCCTGGACGCCGCGAGGGACATCGAGCTTGCGCTGAGCGGAGTAGGCGGCACAAGGGTCACCGGTATGGAGGTCAGCAGGCACGGCATCCAGCTTCTCGTGACAACGACAACCGGCGGGGTTGAGAAGAAAACCTCGGGTGTGTGGCGACCTTCTTCGCCCAGTGTCGACCTGGGATTGGGAGAGTTCGATTTCAACACGTCCTTCCTTGGCGGATTCGGACTGGCGGCACCGCAACCACTGGAGACCGCGTTCTCTGCCCACGTAGCAGGAGGGACGCGAAGGCTCGTGGAAGATCTTCTCCGCGAACTACTTCCCGAATTGGAGCGCTTGGAAGTACTGGTTGAGCAAGACAAGGGTGCCCAACTCCACGCAGTCTTTCCCAGCCACAGCGTACCAGTCGCGCTGACCGGCCAAGGGATGTTGCTGGTTGTCCGCGCAGCTTTGCGGCTCTCGTCGGTTAGGCGAGGCACAGTTCTCATCGAGGAGCCTGAAACTCACCAACACCCGGCCTCGATGCGGCTTCTGGCACAGCTGTTCTTTGCTGCGGCGCGTCGCGGTGTGCAACTCGTGATCAGCACGCACAGCATCGAGTTCATCGACATGCTGGCGGCAGCGGCCAACGGCGATGACGAACTCGCCTGGCTCAGCGTGCATCGCCTCAAGCTCACCGACGGGCTGCTCAGCGTGTCCAACATCCCCGGCCCGGACGTCGCGTTCGCGCGCAGCGTCATCCACGATGACCTGCGATGAACGCGAATGAGACACTGATCCTCTGCGAGGGATTTCACGACCGGGCCTTCTGGAGCGGGTTCTTTGCCCACCGCGCATGCACGCGCCCGTCCGGCGATGCGCTCGACAAGCCAGGGCCGGTGCGCGAGCAGCCACGATTCATGGGCGGCGGCACGTTCGGCTTCCGCACACCGGCTGGCGCGATCGTGCGGGTGATGCCATGTGGCGGCGACTCCCGGGTCGAGCCGACGGCTCGCATCCAGCTGGAGAAGCGCAAGTCGGACACCACGCCGTTCAGCCGGCTCGTGCTCTGCGTGGACGCGGATGTACCGGCGGGGCATGAGGTCGCGACGCTGGATCACGTCGGGCAACTCGTCAAACAACACGATCCGGCCGCGGTCGCCACAGGCATCGGCTTCGCGCTGGAAGGAGGCGCGCTCCAGGTCGCGATCCTGCAGTGGCAGTCAGATTGTGCGCCGGCCACGCGAGGCGTACCAGAGCAGCAGACTCTGGAGCGCGTGGTGTGCTCGGCGCTCGCCGTCGTCTGGCCGGATCGCGCAGACGCGGTCCAGACGTGGCTCGATTCGCGGCCCGGAGGAGTCGACAGCGTCAAGGCCGCGAGCTGGTCGTTCATGGCGGGGTGGTTTCCGGACCACGGCAGCGAGGCGTTCCTCAAGAACATCTGGGGCGTGCCGGCAGTCGCGAACGAACTCGAACGACAGCTTGCGCTCCTTCCTGCGTGGGGTCTGATCGACGGCATCTTCGCGGAAGGCTGATCCACGATGGCACTCGATCGCACCGCCGAGTCCGAACGCTGGCGCACCGAGGGCCTGCGCGTGGCCGAGAACTGGCGGCGCTACCTGGCGTCGGTGGACTCGCCGGACGGCCCGGACGAGAACGGACCCGGCGAGGATCCGCGCGAGGATGAGCGACTGGCGAAGCGCGTACTCGGCTGGCTGCGCGAAGCCAACCAGCAGGGCAACGTCGAGGCGTTCCGCAACGAATGCCCGCCGTGCATGATCCCGATGATTTCGTTGTTGCAGGCCAACGGCCAGACGGTCGCGCCGCTGGTGTGGCTCGAGGATGGACGCGTTGCCGCCACGATCGGCTCGTCGTACCAGGGCAATCGACACGTGGTCGCCATCGGCAACGAGCGCGTCGACGTGCTCGACGGCGTGCATATGGTCGGCCGGTCGCCGGATCGACGCTACCGGGCCGTGGCGCGCGAGGACGGCATCGACATCGAGGCCACGTGGGGTGATCCGCTGCGGCACATCCCGTGGCCGAGCGAGGCGGCGATGCAGCTCGGGCGATCGACTGACGCGATGACCGCGGACGAGATGCACCTCGAGGAGATGCACGCCTTCCCCGACGGCCAGCGTGTGCTGATCGTCACCGGCCGCGAAGTGGCCGTGCTGGCTGCCGACGGCGGCGTGACGCCACTGCTGCGGCACGTGTACCAGCTGATCCGCGGCGACGAAGCCGGGTCCGCATCGGGGTCGGACGACGAGTTCCGCACGCCGCACGCCGACATGGCGCACGCCGCGATCTCGCCCGACGGCCGGCTGATCGCGATCGGCGCACAGGACACCGAACACCACGTGCTCGACGCGACCACGTTCGAGCTGCTGGCCAACGTGCCGACCGCGTCGTCCTACCCGCACGCCGCGTGCTTCAGTGCCGACGGCAAGGTGGTGGCCTTCAACTCGTGCCACTTCTACGGCGGCGGCACGCTGGCGGTCGACATCGCCGATCTGCCGGCCTTCGCGCCGTCAGCCGGCACCGACCACTCCGGGCGAATGCAACTCACCCGCGAGATCGATCGCTTCAACCGCGTCTACTGCATGCTCGCGCATCGCGACGAGTTCCTCTATGGCGACGCGCACGGCGTTCTCAACTGCGCCTCGGCCGACGGCTCGCGACACTGGCGCCACTTCCTCGGTAGTTCCTTCTCCAGCATGGACTTCTCACCCGACGGCCGCCGCCTGGCGGTGAGCACCTACGCCGGGCAGGTGGTGTTCTTCGACATGGAGGCAACCACACCCGACCCATTTGCGTGTGGCAACGCCCCATTCCGCGAGACCCACCGCTGGCTGTTCTGGAAGACCGAAAAGCAGCCGCTCCGCTGGTAGCCCGGCACGTACAAACCCGTTCTGTTATCAACGCGAGCGCGCCCAATGACTGCCCTGCACAGCGGTTGCGACGGGTATCGGGAAAATACGGGTTGAAGTTTGTCCGGCGGATCGTCTAGATTGGTCCGGCATCCTTCCGAAATCGTTCCGCGGCGGGACGATACGACCAGGCTGCAGCCGATCCGACGGAGTGTACGGTGGTCACCAAGAAAGACATCGTAATCGATCTCGCCAAGGAGTTCGGCCTGACGCAGGTCGCCACAAAGAAGATCGTGCAAGGCACTTTCGACAAGATCATCGCCGTAATTGCCGATCAGGGCCGCATCGAGCTGCGCAACTTCGGCGTATTCGAGGTCAAGCGCCGCGCACCGCACAAGGCGCGCAACCCCAAGACCGGTGAGGAAGTGCAGGTGCCGGAGAAGTTTGTGGTCGCCTTCAAGCCCGGCCGCAAGATGGAAGAAGACGTCGAGAAGGCCTACGAGAACCCGGCCCATCGCC
>JBFWQT010000188.1:0-11726 GCA_050249295.1 Planctomycetota bacterium | reverse complement strand
CTTGCCGCGCGGGCCGGCGCCGGTGATGGTCGTGGTGGCGGCGCAGTGCGACGAGTAGTCGTAGAGCGTGTTGCGCGAGGCCTCGTCGGTGTCGAAGCGATAGCGCAGCTTGAGTGCCGGCGGCGGTTCGGGCTGGGCCGGCTGGGCCGCTGGCTGAGCGTCGGGCTGGGGCTGGGCCGGGGCCGGCGCCGGATCCTGTGCGACAACCGGCATCGCGCCGGCCAGCATCAGGGCGAGGAGAAGCAGCAGCAGCATCCGCGAGCGAATCATCGTCATGGCGGCGTGTCGGCGACGGCGGCCGGGGGGTATCAAAGGACTGGCGGCGCTGGCAGATGCTCGCGCCGCCGTGTCCGGGTAGTGACCGGTTTGTACAACCGCCTCAGCGGTGTGTCACTCGTCAACCTTGCGGAACCAGGGCGCGCCGATCGAGGGCTGATCGCGGATCAGCGCCGAGACCTCGGTGCGCGTCTTGCCGGTGAGGTCGGCGAGCTCCCAGACCGTCGGCGGATGGCCCTTGGCGGTGGCGAACTTGCGCGCCTCCTCCTGCAGGCTGGCGAGCACCTCACGGTCGCGACCGACCTGGTCTTGCGTGAGCTTGACGCGCTCCATGTACTCGCCCTTGCTCTCGCCTTCGCGCTTCACAACGGTGTAGGTGCCCTCGGGGCCGGCGGTGCCCGACCAGCCTTCCTCCCGCGGCTCGGGCAGCGTCCAGGTCGGCGTCGGGTCCGGCGTGTAGCAGGCATCGATCTCGGCCTGGTAGTCGCTGCCGCGGCCTTCCGGGTAGTACACGCAGCGGAACGAGATGTACGCAACCGGATGGTAGGGGTCGATCCCCTCGCGGCGCGTGTAGCGCATCTCGTCCATGTGGTCGTTGCTGACCGCAACCGAGCTGAAGCGGAACGCGCGCTTGTTGTCGTATGAACGGTACTCGTTGAAATCAGCGGGCCCGGCACTGAAGGCCGTGGTCTTCTTCTTGTCGATCCAGCGGTAGAGGTGACCGGCCCAGCGGTCCCAGCACAGCTCGGCCGCGTTGCCGCAGATGTTCTGCAGGCCGAAGCTGTTGGCCGGAGCAGGCGCGGGAGCGGCGCCGCCCGCGCCAGTAGCCGGTTCAGGCAGAGCACCCGCGCCGTCGCCGATCTCGCCGTAGTACTTCTTGATGAACACCGGCGGTTCCATGCCCGCGTCGGCCGAGCGCGCGATCACCTGCGCCAGTTCGGTCTCGCTCGAGCCCCACGGGTAGAGGTAACCCTTCTTGCCGCGCGCGGCGATCTCCCATTCGACCTCGGTCGGGAGGATGCCGAGCTTCGGGTCCATGCCGTTGGCCCAGTTCTGGTAGGCGTAGGCGTCGTACCAGTCGACGCCGTAGCAGGCCTGCGCGTCAGGGCGCGCGCCGAGCTGCACGGTGCCCTTGGGCAGGTGGTTGGTCTTGTTCTTCGGCTGCAGCGGGTGGTCGTAGACGCGCCGGCTGTACTCGGCGGCCTTGGCACGCATGCCCGACGCGTAGTCCGGCTGGCGCATCTCCCAGGTGTCCGCTTCCAGCTCGTAGCGGCGCTTGGCGATGTCGATGTCGTTCAGCTTCGTGATGAACGTACGGTACTGCTTGTTGGTGATCTCGTTGCGGCCGATGAAGTACTCCTTCACCGTGACCTTCGTCTCGGGCACTTCGGCGCCGGCCTGGTCCTGCCGTGCGCAGCCCACCGTGTACTCGCCGGCCGGAATCTGCACGAATTCCATGCCGTCGGTGCTGCGGATCCAGATGTCGACATCGTGCTGCGTGCGGTCGTTGATGTCGGTGGTGTCCACCGTAACCGACGTGCCCTTGGCCATCGACGGGGTGACCGCGATCGGCGGCGCATCCGGCGGCTTCTCCACCTCGTTCTTGGTAGTCACCATCCAGATCACCACCACGGCAATCACGGCCGCGACCATCACGAAGCCGCCCAGCGCCCACAGGCGGCGCGTACCCTTGTCGGCATCCAGCGCCTCCATGCGGTCCTTGACCGACACGCGGCCCAGCGCCTTGCCCTTGAGCTTCGGGTTGAGCTTGACTTCCTTCTTCTTGACGACCTCGTTGGCGCGCTTCATCTCGCCCTTGCCGGCGCGCTTCGGAGCCGACGGCGCAGCCGCCTTGCTCGACTTCTTGGCGCTGGCAGTGGCGGACTCGGCGGCAGCGCCGGGCGCAGCCTTGGTCGACTTCTTCGCCGGCGCCGCGGCCGGCTTCGCCGATTTCGTGGCGTCGCCCGACGGCGCGAGCTTGGTCGACTTCGTCGCGTTGGGCGCAGCCGCTTCTTCAGCGGGGATCGCCTTCGTGACCTTGCCGGCGTCGCTGATCACGAGCACAGCCTTGCAGCCGGTGCAGCGGATCTTCTTGCCGAAGTGCTTGTCCGAGATCTTCATCCGGGTTTCGCAAACCGTACACTGGATGACTGTTGCTTCCATTGGTCACTCGGCAGGGGCGGCAGGGTCAGCGAAGTACGTCAAGCAGGCGGTACTGGCGGGAGGTCCGGACGGCGGTCGCGGCACGGGGGCCCGCGGCGGGATGCACGCGTCCCGCACGGCCCCCGGAATGGCGGCCGGGCGGGCGATGTGCAGCAGAGCCCGCGGTTTATACCAGGCTGCGCAGGTGCGAACAAGCGAAGCGAGCGGGGCCACGTGTTCCGTGCGCGTCCAGCCACGTTCCGGCCACGTTCAGCCGGGTTCAGTGCTGCAACCAGTCGTCCGGGTGGCGCAGCGACGGTGGCGGGCCGAAGATCTCGCCCATCACCAGCGCTCGCGCCGCGTCACGCGCGGAGAACCGCTTCGGCAGCAGTCCGTCGTCCGTGCCCTCGCGACCTTCGCGTCCCGAGCCGGTGGTACTACGTACGGAGTCCACGTTCGGTTCGGCACGACGGCGTTTCCGCCGCTGGCCGTCGTCCGGCGCGTCGATGTCTCCCGGCTGCACCGAGGTGGCCCGGTCGGCCCGCTGGGCACGCTGCGCGCGGGGCGCGGCCGGCGCCTCGTGCGTCGGGTTCTCGTTGTAGGCGACCGGGTCGCGCGTCAGGATGCTGCGCCGGTCCTCGAGCAGGGCCTGCGCCCCGCCCGACCGGCGACCCTGCGGACGCGAGCGCTCGAGCGGCACCGGCGGAGGCGCGGGGACCACGACCGGCGGCGGCGCCGGCGGGTCCGGCACACGCTCCCAGCCACCCCGGCCCGGCTGATCCGCCGGGAATGACCGCTCGTCGCCGTAGCGAAGCTTCGGGTTGCGCGTGCGATGCAGCAACGCGTTGCCCTTGCTCTTCTCCTGCTTTGACTGGACGATCGACGAGATGATCACGATGGCGATGACGACCACGAACAGGATCGCGCCACCGGCATCGCCGCTGCGTGCCAGCGTCAGCAGGGGTGTCAGACTGGCCGTGAGTGGCGTCACGGATCAGTTCTCCTGACCGCGGGCGATGTTGCCGCGCATGTCGGTGTCGGCCTGGATGTTCTTCAGACGGAAGTGATCCATCAGGCCCAGGTTGCCCTCGCGGAACGCCTGCGCGATCGCCTTCGGGATCTCGGCTTCGGCGGCGACCACCTTGGCGCGGTTCTCCTGGGTCAGCGCGACCATTTCCTGCTCGGCGGCGCGGGCCAGCGCGGCGCGCTCCTCGGCCTTGGCGCGGGCGACGCGCATGTCGGCCTCGGCCTGGTCAGCCTGCAGCTTGGCGCCGATGTTCACACCAACGTCCACGTCGGCGATGTCGATCGACAGGATCTCGAACGCGGTGCCGTTGTCGAGGTCCTTCTTGAGCACGGTCTTGCTGATCACGTCCGGATTCTCGAGCACCACCTTGTGGCTGGCGGCCGAGCCCACGGCCGACACGATTGCTTCGCCGACGCGGGCGATGATCGTCTCTTCGGTGGCACCACCGACCAGCTGCTTCAGGTTGGTGCGCACGGTCACGCGGGCCTTCACGCGCAGCTGGATGCCGTCCTTGGCCACTGCGTCGATCGTCTGCTTGCCGCTGATCGGGTTCGGGCAGTCGATCACGCGCGGATTGACGCTGGTGCGCACGGCGTCGAGCACGTCACGACCGGCCAGGTCGATACCGGCCGCAAACTTGAAGTCGAGTTCGAGGTTGGCGCGGTCGGCTGCGATCACGGCGCGCACGACGTTGGGCACGTTGCCCTTGGCAAGGAAGTGAGCTTCCAGCGAGTTCGTGCTGATGCTGGTGAGACCGGCCTGCACCAGCGCCACCTTGTTGGACACGATCGTGCGCGGGTCAACCTTCCGGAAGTACATCGCGACCAGCTCCAGGAAGCGGATGCGCGCGTTGGACATGTACGCCTGGAACCACAGGCCGATGAACTTCGAGGCGAACGCGAAGGCGGCCAGCATGCCGAGGACCGCGAGCACCAGGACCACGATCATGATCGTGTCGGTGGAATTGCCGCTGTTGCTGGACGCGGCCATCAGGGCGGGTACGACGAAACCGGCCATGGTCAGTTCCTTCTGAGGGTGGAGGTGCCGGACCCCGGCGGGGTCGCGGTGACGAATACAGAACATCCGGCTGCTGCCGTTACACCGGCCAGAGGGCGGCGGTTGCAGGTCGGTCCGGAGATTGTGTGCATGGGGGATTGTAGAATCGACGGAGCAGTGCGGGAACCCGCAGCCGGGGTTCCCCTGCTGTCTCAACGGCCCGCACCCGGTTGGGGTCACGCCGACTGCGAGTGGCGGCGCTGACGTGCCTGACGCCGCCGCCGGTGGTACGCTCCACGGCCAACACACTGTGCGTACGAGCAGACACCATGGGACTGCGTCGATTGCTGGCTCGCGGCCTGGGCCGACTGGCCCTGCGCATTGACCGCCGGGCGCTGCTCGACGGCAAGTCGATGCGGATGATGCTGCCCCCGACCGCGACGCGCCGACCGGCCGCCGATGCCGACCCTGCGGCCGACTTCTTCCTGGATGGCTTCGTTCACGGAACGTTCCAGCCGGGGGCGGCACTCGACCGCGTGGTCGCGATCTGCAATCAGTTGCACGCCGGCGAGCCCCGCGAGGGCTACGAGTGGGCCACCAAGTACCAGGGCACGCGCGACCTGCGGCCCGATGTATTCGGCTACGACCCGGCGTTTGTTGATCTGCTCTTCGAGCAGGGCCTCGCGCCGCTCTTCGACCGGATCGCCGGGCCGCTCACGCTGGGCCACATCCAGCTGCGGCAGGTGTTCCCCACGAAGCGCAGCTACATGCCGTTCCATCGCGACTCGTACGTCTACCAGGACCGGCGCGCCGGTTTCATGCCTCCCGGCACCAAGCTGATCTTCTACCCGCTGTGTGGCGCGGCACCCGCCGACCGGCTGACGATCGTACCTGGCAGCCCGCTGCGCATGTTCCACGACAGCGAAGTCGACGCGGCAATCGGGCAGAGCGTGGCGCCGGTGACGATCCAGAGCTCGGACAGCCGCTACGTCTTCTTCAATGTGTCGGCGCACCACCACGCGGTCGAGGAGCATGACGCGGCCGGGTCGATCCGCGTGATCTACTCGTTCGTCACGCCGGCGCAGGCGAGCGCAGGCTTTCCCGGCAACCGCGCACTGCACGACGAATTCGCAAGTCGGCTGCGCGCGGCAGGCGGGTGATAGTTGCGGCAAGGCGCCGGTGGATGGTACAGGCAGGTGAGAGTTGGTTATCAAGAAGCTCTGCCGGGTCGTGTCATGTCGCGCTGGTCACCCGTATCTCACCTGTTGATGCTGCCGCTCGTGATCGGTCTGGTAGCGATCGCGCTGGTCGCGCCGTCGTGCAACCAGCCGACCGCGGAGCGACGCCCCGGGCCGCTTCGCGTGGTCGCCACCACGAGCATCGTGGCCGACCTCGTGGCGCAGGTTGGCGGCACGCACATCGAACTGACCACGCTGGTCGGGCCGGACAGCGATCCACACACCTTCCAGCCGGCACTGCAGCACGGCCGATTGGTGCATGACGCGGATCTGATCATGGCGATCGGGCTCGGCTCCGAGCCGTGGCTGGACGGGCTGCGCGAAAGCTCTGGTGGGTCGGCCACGCTGATCGAACTCGCGGCCGACTTCCCCGGCCTGATCTCCGCCGACGATGGCGACAGCGACCACGATGAGCATGACCACGACGAGCATGCCGGCCACGATCACGGCGACCATGACCATGACCATCACGATCACCAGCATGGCCCGATCGACCCGCACATCTGGCACGACGTGAAGGCCGCGATCCACATGACCGGCAAGATCCGCGACGCGCTGATCGCCGCCGAACCGGCCAACGAAAGCGCCTGGCGCACCGGTGCCGACGCCGCGCTCGCACGCCTGGCCACGCTCGACGCCTGGGTGGTCGAGCAGGTCGCCACGATACCCGCGGCGCGGCGCCTCCTTGTCACGGCGCACGCCACGCACAACTACTTCGCGCATCGCTACGGCTTCCGCGTTGTCGCCGACCTCGTGGGTTCCACCTCCACCTCCGGCCACGATCCCTCGCTCGAATCGATCACCCGGCTCGTCGCGGCGATCAAGGAGCAGGGCGTGCCGGCCGTGTTCGCCGAGAACACCAGCAACCGGTCGGTGATCGACAACGTCGCGCGCGACGCCGGTGTGCCGGTGCATCGACTCCACACCGACGCCCTCGGCAAGCCGGGCAGCGGGGCCGACACGTACGACGCGATGATCCGCTCCAACGTCCGCACGATCGTGGACGCCGTACGATGATCGAGTTCTTCACCGCACCATTCGCGCTGCCGATGATGCAGCACGCGTTGATCGCCGCGCTGCTGGCCGCGCTCGGCTGCGCCAGCATCGGCACGTACGTGGTGCTGCGCCGCATGGCGTTCTTCGGCGACGCGCTCGCGCATTCCGTGCTGCCGGGTCTCGTCATTGCCGTGCTGCTGCAGATCCACATGATGATTGGCGCGCTCGTCGCCGGCCTGTTCACGGCGCTCGGCGTCGGCGCGATCAGCCGGCGCGGCGAACTGCATGAAGACAGCGCGATCGGCATCCTCTTCACCGCGATGTTCGCGCTCGGCCTTGCACTGGCCGATCGTATGCCCCCGGGCAGTCCCGACCTCACGCATATGCTGGTCGGCAACCTGCTGATGGTGCGGCAGAGCGACCTGCTGGCGATGGGTGCCAGCACGATCGTCGTGCTGATCGTGCTCGCCATTGCGCACAAGGAACTTGTGCTGACGACGTGCGATCCGCTCTACGCCAGCAGCATCGGCCTGCAGCCGCATCGGGTGCGCTACGTGCTGCTGCTCACGCTCGCGCTCACCGTCGTCACGGCGATCCAGGCGGTTGGCGTGGTACTCACCAGCGCGCTGATGATCACGCCGCCGGCCACCGCCCGACTGCTGACCCGCCGCCTGCCGTTGATGATCGCCCTCTCGGTCGGCTCGGCGCTGCTCTCCTGCCTCATCGGCCTGTATCTCTCGGTGTACGCGCGCACCGCGACCAGCGCGTCGATCATCCTTGCGAGCACGGCGTTGTTCCTCGTCGCGTTGATCGGCCAGCGCGTGGTCAGGGCCCGTCGACGCACGGCGTGATGCGGTCGGCGTCGTCAACCACCCTTCCTCGTCGTGAACGGCAGCGCGAGCTTCTCGCGACAGAACCGCACGCGCTGTTCCAGCCGACCCGTGCGCGCCTGCGGCTGCGACACCAGCCAGTTCTCCTCGGCCGAGCGTTCGGCCCACGCACGATGGCGGATCTGATCGAGCAGCTGCGCGAACTGCGCGAGCGGGCCGAACAACGACAGCTCGTCGTCGGCAAACCGCTGGCGGTCGGAGAAGCGACGACGGTTGCCCTGGCCCATCCGCAGCCGCACGCGCTCGACCCACGGCTCCTCGCGGAACACCTGGAAGAACTGCGCGTAGAAGCGCGGCACCACCGTCAGCACCGAGTAGTGCCCCGACTCCCGCGCGAGCTGGATCACCGCGTCGACCATGTCGACGAAGCGCTGGATGAACTGCGCCCACACGGAGTCGTCCTGCTTGAGCCGTTGCGTCTCGGCCGCGACCCACGCGTCCACCACGCTCGACTCGAGGAACCGCAGCAGGAAGTGATTGCCCGACGAGAACAACGGCAACATCGCGTCGGCGCACGCATCCACGCCGCGCCGCTCGGATGGCCGGCTGCTGGTCAGGTCGTCCACCTCGGCCAGCACGAAGCTCAACGGCGAGAGTTCGACCGCGCGATCAAGCGCACTGGACCACTGCGACTGCAGATCGGCCGTGCGATGGCTCAGGCGGTGGCCGACGTCGCGCGCGGCGCGGATTGTCGAATCGAGCAGCAGCAGGTCGAGCGGGCCGACCGGGTCGTCGCGCGGGAAGAGCCGTTCGGGCAACACGCTGGCCAGCGTCAGCGCGCTCGTCTCGCTGCGCGACAGTGCATTGGCCCACACCATCGATGACTTGCGCGACCGGCGCGTGTACTTCGTCGTCTCGCCCTCGAGCCAGCGCGCCAGGCCGGCAATCTCGCGACCGCCGTCGCGCGTGTCGTCGAGTTGCAACGTCTCGTCGCGGCCGGTCGCGGCCGACGCAATCAGGAACAGCTGCGCGAGCAGGCCGATCACGCGCTGGTTCACCCCGGGCACCATGCGCTCGCGCAGTTCGGCATCCCACGGCGAGAAGCGTTCGATGCGGCCGTCCTCGAGCAGCACCTCGGGCGGTACCGGCGGTGCGCGTCGGGCCAGGCTGTCCAGCGCGAACGTACTGAGCACGCGCGAGATCAGCGTGACAAACTCGGGATGCTCGAACGCCACGACGAGGCCGTCGGTGGACGCGCCGGCCGGCACGGCAAACGTCTGGTGACGCAGCAGGCCGTATACGAACGTGACGAACGCGCGGCCGTGAGCGGTGATGCGCCGCGGGTCAGTCGGGTCGTCGGCGTCGGGTTGTCGGCGGATGGTCGAGACGTCGTCCACGAGAAGGTTGGTTCAGCGTCGGTTCATTCAACGGGTGTCGGCGCGGATCATCAGTTCGGTCGCGGCGACAGCTTCGCCGTCACCTCCATCTCGCGTGCCCCGCGGCGCAGCTTGATCGCGATCTCGTCGCCGGCCGCCTTGCGCTGCACCACCTGCTTGAGCGCGTCGATTGTAGCGCAGCCCATGCCGTCGATGGTCAGGATGACGTCGCCGACCTTCACGCCGGCACGCTCGGCCGCGGTGTCGGGCAGCACGCGGTACACCTTGCAGCCGTTGAGCGTCAGGTCCACGCTCTTGTCGAACGTCACGCCCAGAAACCCCGTGCCCGGCGCGGCCCGCGGCGGCGTCTGCGTCGGCGGCAACGTCGGCTGCGCCCACGGCTGACCCGGCGACGGCGGCTCGGGCAACATCACACCCTGGTTCAGCGTGCGCGTCGGCGCGAGCACCACCGACAGCTCCACCGGCGTGCCCGTGCGCATCACGCGAACCATGATCGTGTCGTACGCCGGGTACGTGCCAACGATGCCCCAGTAGCGGTTGAACGAGTAGACCGGCAGGTCGTTGATCGCCACGATCAGGTCGCCGGTGCGGAAGCCGCTGCGCTGCGCCTCGGTGTCCACGCCCACGACCGAGACGATCGCGCCCTGGCCGCCGGTCGGCGTCTTCGCCACGTCGAGCCCTTCGATCACGCCGTGGCGGATCTCGCCACCGCGCTGCCGCCAGATGTGCACCCAGCGCATGATCTGGTTGACCGGCACCGCGTAGCCCACGCCGGTGTTGATGCGATGGCCGAACGTGCGGCGCGTCGCGATCCGGCCGTTGATGCCGAGCAGCTTGCCTTCCATGCTCAGCAGCGGACCGCCGGAGTTGCCGGGGTTGATCCGCGTGTCGGTCATGATGCAGTCGGAGTAGCCTTGCTGGAAGCGGTGCAGCGCCGACACGACGCCCATGGTCACGGTCGGCTTCGCGTCCTCGGCCGCGTACATGAACGGGTTGCCGAGTGCGATCACGCGGTCGCCGATCTGCACCTTGTCGCTGTCGCCGATCTCGACGTACGGCAGCGGCGTGTCGGTCTTGAGCTTCAGCAGGCAGATGTCGCCGCGCTGGTCCTGGCCGATGTTGACCGCGTCGAAGGTGCGTCCGTCGGCGATGGTGGCCTTGAAGTCTTCCTTGCCGACGACGTGGTGGTTGGTAACGACGTAGCCGTCGGGCGAGATGATCACGCCGGAGCCGCCGCCCATGCGGACGTAGGCCGGGCGTACCTTGCGCACCACCGCGACGATCTGGTCTTCGAGCTGTTCGGCCAGGCGCAGTGCCTCGGCGTCGCTCATCGGCGGGTCGGCCGGGTCCTGTGCGTGCGCGGCGGTGGCCGGGGCGAGGAGGATCCCGGCGGCGACGATGGCGATTGTGATCGCGACCAGGGCCAGGGCCGGGTGTCGGGGAGCGGGGTCGTGCGTCATCGTCGTGACCTTCATCGTGTGCCCATCGCGGTCCGGAGCGGCGCGCATGGCCGGGACTGTATTGTGTCCGCATGCGGCCCGCGCGGGCAAGCGGTTTGCCGGCAGAGTATCAACGGCCAGAATGCGGTTCGGCGAACACGCGGCGGTGGGGGCAAATGGGTTCGTTTTGTAGAGCGGTGTCGGACGGGATCTCGCCCCGGGTCGCGATACTCGGGCAAGGGCAGGGGCAGGGCAAGGCGGCGATCGCGAATCTGATTCGCGCGGCGGTCTGATTCGCGGCGCTTCGCGTTCGTCGCGTTCGTCGCGTTCATCGCATTCATCGAACGGCTGATTCGAACGCGCAAGGCCCACCGGGCCCGCTCGCTTGCGCTCGCGGCTCCTGCCCGCAGCAATCCCCGCAGCAATCCACTGCACAGCGTCCTACTCCGGCACCGGCGCGCCGAGCTGGCGCAGGTTGTCGGCGATCTGCGACTTGCTGGCCGGCACGTCGCAGAAGCGGTACGCCTGCTGCAGCGACTCCACAGTCATCGCCCGGTCGGTCGTCTGCGCCGCGACCGCTCGCTGGAACCACGCGCGCCAGTTCTGCGGCGAACGCCGGATCATCTCGTCGCAGTCGGCGATCGCGCCGGGGTAGTCCTTGAGTTCGACCCTGAGCCGCGAGCGCTGCATCCAGGTTTCCAGCGGGCGCGGGTCGCGGCGGATGCCTTCGTCGTAGTCGGCCAGCGCGCGTCCGGTGTCGCCGGTCTGCCAGTACGCGTCGCCGCGGTTGCGCCAGAACAGGCCCTGGCGCGGGTCGATTTCGATCGCGCGGCTGAAGTCGGCCAGCGCGTCGTCGATGTGGCCCAGCGCACGCTGCGCCAGGCCGCGGTTGCAGACCACTTCGGCGAAGCGCGGGTTGATCTCGAGCACCGCGTTGTAGTCCTTGATCGCGCCCTCGTGGTCGCCGGCGAAATAGCGCAGCACGCCGCGCACGCCCAGCGCCGTCGTGTTGGTCGGCTGCAGCGCCAACGCGCGATCGATGTCGACATGCGCCTCCTTGAGGTTGTGGCGCATGTACTGGATCTCGCCGCGAGCGACGAGCGCTTCGACGCTGTCGCCGTTGATGAACACCGCCTGGCTGTAGTCGGAAAACGCGCGATCGAGGTTGCCGGCCACCTTGTAGGCGTTGCCGCGGTTCAGCCAGGCGCTGAGCCGGCGCGGATCCATCTCGATCAGCCGGGTCATGTCGTCAACACAGTGCTGCACATCGCCGGTGTCGAGCCACGTCATGCCGCGCCACTCCAGCGAGTCGTGGTGGTGCGGGTCGAGGTCGAGCGCCGCCGTGAAGTCGGCGATCGCGTCCTTCCAGTCGCGCAGCTTCCACT
>JBFWQT010000187.1:0-11727 GCA_050249295.1 Planctomycetota bacterium | reverse complement strand
GTCGAGCCACGCCACGCCACGGCCGATCGGATTGACGCGCAGCAGGCCGTCGTCGAGGTACGCCCGGTTGAGGTCGGTGATTTCCAGCTCGCCACGCTTCGAGGGTTGCAGGCGGCGGGCACGCGCCACCACATCGCGCGGGAAGATGTACATGCCCGGCACGGCCCACGACGACTTCGGCTGCGCCGGCTTCTCCTCGATCGACAGCGCGTTGAAGTTGTCGTCGAAATCGACCACGCCGTAGGCCTGCGGATTGGAGACGTGGTAGCCGAAGATGGTGGCCGCGGTGCCGCTGTCGATCGTCGCGCGGATGCCGTCACGCAGGAACTGCAGCGGGCCGAACAGCAGGTTGTCGCCGAGCATCAAGAGCGTCGCGGCCGCACCGGCGATGTACTCCGCGCCGATCAGCAGCGCCTCGGCGATGCCGCGCGGCTCGGCCTGCGTGGCGTAGCTGAGCCGCACCCCCCACGACCGGCCGTCGCCGAGCAACTGCTGGAACGACGCCTGGTGTTCCGGCGTGGTGATGATCAGGATGTCGTGCACGCCGGCCGCGATCATCGTAGACAGCGGATAGAAGATCGTCGGCTTGTTGAAGATCGGCACCAGCTGTTTGCTGGTGGTCACGGTCAGCGGGAACAGCCGCGTGCCGCGCCCCCCGGCCAGCAGGATTCCGCGGGTGATGTCCGGTGCGGGTGCAGTCATACGGCTACTTCGCGTACTTCGCCTGGTAGAGCTGGATCGTGAGATTGCCGGGCGCCTTGAAGAACGTGACCAGGCCGTAGCCGTGGTCCTCGACGTCCTGCGTGAACTCCACGCCGCGGCCCTTCAGCTCGGCCACGGTCGCGGCCACGTCGTCACAATAGAAGGAGATCGCCGGCGTGCCATCGGCCGGTTCGCCCCTGGCCGGGCCTTCGGTGGGGTGCACGCCGAGGTCGGCCCCGGGCAGATCGAAGATCAGCCAACCCTCGCCGACGTCGGTGGCCGGGAAGCCGAGCTTGTCGCGGAAGAACGCGCGCAGGGCTGCGGACTCGGTCGAATAGAACATCGTGTGAACGCCCTTGATCATGATCGTGGCGGGGTCGGGGCCGGCAGTCGCGAGCGAAGTTGTGGCGCGCACGATAGCATCGCGGGCCGCGGCCGTGCGAGCCGCGATGCGGTCAGCGCACCTTGCGGAAGGTCATCCCGCGCTCCGGCTGGTCCACCGGCGCAAACGTCATCTCCTGCTGCGCGGCATCGAGCTCCAGCTTCACCTGCACCGACTGGCCGCCGGGTTCGCTGAACGTCAGCAGGGCTACCGATCCGTCCACCGAATCGACCACGATCGGCAACGGGCCGATCTCACGGTCCACGTGGCCCTCGAAGTCCAGCAACTGCATCGCAAGCGTGGTGGCAGTGACGACGTACTGCATCGCGGGGTCGGGCTTGCCGGGCACGCCATCGTGCCGCCAGGTGCCGATGAACGGGCTGAACGGTGTGGCCAGCGTGACCGGTGCGGGGTCGGATGGCTCCGTCGGCGTCGGCGTGGCCGCCGGGTCGGCCGGTGTCGCGTCGCCTGGCGCAGGCGCGTTCGCCTTCGCGGTGACCACGTCGTGCGGTCGGATCGCCGTCGTCACGTCCGTTCCGTGCTCCGCCGCATGCAGCGCCTGCGACGCTGTGGTGGCCAACGGGTGCGCGGCATGGCGCTGCAGCCAGTCGCGCAGTGTCTGCGACTGCCCTCGATCAGCCTTCCACACGGCCACCCACATGGCGGCCGCCACCGGGTCGGGCCCGGCCGGCACGGCCACCGCGTCGGCGGCCGGTGCAGCGACGCGCGTGTTTTTTCACCAGGTCCACGTCCAGGCCGCTGGCGAGTTGCGCCGATGTCGCATTGAAGATGCGGCCGGTGCCACTGATGTGCACGCCGCGCGGCCCGCTGCAGATCACGCCGGTGCCGTCCGGGCTGGCGATCAGCGCGGCCACGTCGAACTGCGCCCACGGCGCGCCCGTCGCCACGCGCTGGCCGCTCTCGAGGTCGAACACCTCGAGCACGTCGTTGCGCGACTCGGCGTCGTCGCTGCAGATCAGCAGCCGGCGGTCGGGCGTGAACGCCACGTAGCCGGTGCATTTGGTGTCCAGCGTGCGCACCACCTGCCCGGTGTCGATGTCGATCAGCCGGATGCGGCGCCACTCGCCGACCGCTGCCAGCCGCCCCGGCGGATCGAGCGCGAGCGATCGCGTGCGCCCCCGGTCGAACACCACCGGCAAGACGCGGTCACGCATCGCCGCGCGGTCGGACAGGTCCACGATGTGGAGGCGCCGGTCGTCGCCACTGAACACGGCCAGGCAGTCGGCCGCCAGCGCGCGGGCCGCGAGCCAAATGTCCTTGACCTCCAGTTGCTGCGTCGCGGCCAGCGAGTTGTCGAGCCGCTCGATCGCGTCGTCGCTGACGGCCACCATCCAGGCGTCGGCCGGGCCGATGAACACCGCCTTGCCGCGCTTGATCGAGCGTTCGGCCAGCACGCTGCTGGTCGCGGTGTCGATCAGCTGCAGTGTGGAGCTGTTGAACGCCAGCAGCCGCTCGCCGGCGTGGTCGAGCGCGAGCGACGGCTGGTAGCCCGGCTCCTCGACGCACAGGCCGCTGCCGATCGGCCGCCATCCGGCCACGGAGAGCACGCGCAGGTTCTTCCGCTCGTTGCGCGTGTCGGCGTCCAGGAGGGCGATCACACGGCCGTCGCCGCTCAGCGCGATCGCGCGGGCGTCGGTCGTGTCGCCGGCCGATAGATCGCTGAAGCGCCACAGCCGGGCCACGCCGTCCACCGCGTTGGTGGCCAGCAGGTCGCCGATCGCGCACACGCCGGCCGGCGCTTCGTCATGATTGAACAGCTGGTGCAGGCGGGCGTCGGCGCGATCGATCAGCGATACGAACGGCTGGCCCCACGCCACGCCGGCAGCAAACCGGCCGTCGCCGCTGACCACCATGTGATCGAAGCGACGCGCGACCGGCACGCTCAGGGCCCGCGTGCCGCGGATCGACTGGCGGCCGTCGTCCTCGTCGCGCACCGTCAGTTCGATCCACGTCACGGCCACACCGATGTCGCGCATCCGGCACTGCCCGACCATCCAGCGACCATCGGCGCTGAACGACAGCCGGTGATAGTCATCCATCGGCATGTACAGGCGCAGCTCGCGCCAGTCGCGCGTCGCGTCCAGCACGGCCAGCCGGTCACCGTCGCGCACCACCAGCCAGCGGCCGCCCGCTTCGAACTGCGCGCCGATCAAGTCGCTCGTGCGCGAGGTTCGCTCGGTGCGCACGTCGAGCGTTCGCCAGTCCACCACGCGCACGCGGTCGCGCGACGCAATGGCGAGTTCGTCGCTCGCGCCGCGGAACGAGACCATGGTCCATGGTTGCGCCTCGTCACGGCGCGGCTGGCTGCCGTCCTTGCCGTCCTTGCTGTCGTGGTCCTCGTCATCGCCGTCGTCGTCATCCGGCGGCGGCGGCGGCGGCGGATACACGCGATCGGGCTCGCGCTGCGTCAGATCGACCAGCAGCACGCGCCAGCGGTCGGTGATCATCGCGGCGCGCCGCGCATCGCTGCTGACGCTCAGCGCTCGCAGGTACGACTCGTCTGCGGCAAGCTTCACACGCACCAGTCGCGGCGGCTGCGCGGGCGAGCGCACGTCGAAGATCAGCAGGTCTTCGCTGCGCGGATCCTCGTCGTCGAACACCGGCGTCGCATCGGCCGTGACCAGCCAGCGGCCGTCCTGGCTGAATGCGATCTGGTCGAACTCCACGCCGTCGCCGCGCGTGCCGCGCACGAACTGTTCGCGCTCCGACTGCGGCGGCGAGAGGCGGGCGACGAACTCGACCGGCGGCAACGGAGACACCAGACCGGCCGCGGTGGTGCCCGGACCGCGCGACGCCGCCAGCCAGGCGATGCGGCGGACCGGATCGGTCTCGCTCAGCGCGCGCGACCCGATCGCCAGGTCGAGGGCGACCTGCATCTGGCCGCGACTGGTCTCCGCGGCGGCGCGCTGCGTGTCAGCCTCCTTGCGTTGCGTGTCGGCCACCGCGGTTGCCGCCTCGGCTGCTACGCGCCGCTGCTCGGCCAGGCGACGTTGCTCCTCGGCCACGTCGCGCTCCTGCTTGAGGTTGACGAGGAAGATCACGGCCATCACCGCCAGCATCAACACGGCCGCCGCCGCCGGGATCACCACCGCGCGATGGCGTGCGGCCCAATTGAGCAGCAGCTGCGCGGGCGAATACTCCACCGCGGCCAGCGTGCGACCTGCCAGCCACGCGTCGATATCGGCGATGAGGCTGGTCGCGGTCGCGTAGCGCGCCTCGCGGCGGGCCGCCATCGCACGCAGCACCACTGCCTCCAGCTCGCGCGGCACCGTCACGCCGGCCCGACCGAACTCCTTCTCGGCACGTTGCACGGGCGGGTCGAACTCGCCCTTGCGAACGGCCGACACCACGACCCAGCTCTCGCCGTCGGCGTACGGCGGGGTCAGCGTCAACAGCTCGTAGAGCACGGCGCCCAGCGCATAGATGTCGCTGCGCGCGTCCAGCTGGTCGATCTCGCCGCGCGCCTGCTCGGGCGACATGTACGCCGGAGTGCCGGCGACCACGCCGTCCATCGTCTTCGCCTGGCCGCTGTCGTCGCGGTCAGATCGAACCAGGCGGTCCGCGCTGCTGCTGCCGCCGCTGCCACTATCAGCAGTGCCGGCGGCGTGATCCGGACCGGTTGCGTCGATCGCCCGCGCCAGACCCCAGTCCATCACCAGCACCTCGCCGAACTCGCCGACCATCACGTTGGCCGGCTTTAGGTCGCGATGGATCACGCCGCGGTCATGCGCGAACGCGATCGCCTCGGCGATTCGGCGGATGATCTCGAGCCGTTGCGGCAACGGGAACACGGCGTCGAGCTTTGCGCCGGCCCGCACCTGCTTGTGCGCGGCCGAGAGCTTCTCGGCCAGCGACTCGCCGCGGACGAACTTCATCGTGAAGAACAGCTGGCCGTCCGCGTCGATGCCGATCTCGTGCACCGGCACGATCGCCGGGTGTTCGAGCTGCGCCGTCACCTGCGCCTCGGCCAGGAAGCGGGCCCGCGCCGCCGACCCGGCATGCGCACCGAGCAGCCGCTTGATGGCGACCTCGCGACGCGCGTCGGGGTCGAAGCCGCGGAGCACCACACCCATGCCACCGCGCCCGATCTCGCCGCGCACCGAATACCGCCCGGCTCCGCCGACCAGGGTCTCGCCGCGAAGGCCGCTACCGGTGCCGCGCGCTGCGCTGGTTGCGCTGGGCGCGGTCGCCGGCGGCGCACTGTCCACCGGCGGCGTGATGGGGGGCGCAGTGCTGACCACCATCAGTGTGCCGGCGTCGGACGGTGGTGGCGGCGTCAGCGCCAGCTCGCCGTCGACCACCATCAGTGTGCCGGCGTCGGACGGTGGTGGCGGCGTCAGCGCCGGCTCGCCGTCGAACATCATCAGTGTGCCGGCGTCGGACGGTGGTGGCGGCGTCAGCGCCGGCTCGCCGTCGAACATCATCAGTGTGCCGGCGTCGGACGGTGGCGTCAGGTCGCTGCCGTCACCTTCCGGCTCGTGGTTGTCGGCGTCGTCACGCGGGGTCGGAGCGGTGTCGGTCACGAAACCTCGTGTCAGACGGGAACGTGTGGCGGAGTGATGATCCTGCCCGCTGCGAGCGGCCGACTCAAGTGCGCGTCGCACAGACCGTGCATCCCGCAGACCGGTGCGGTCAGCGCGGCGTCGGCACGCGTGCCGCCATCGGGCCCATCCGCGCGAGGTAGGCCGCGTCGAGCTCGGTGACGCGCGAGCGCTCCCAGGCCGTGTCGGCGGCCGGGTCGAGCGCGAGATTGATCACGCCGCGCCAGTAGAACCACTTCCCGCCGCGCGCGTTCAGCGGCACGCGTTCGAGCACGCGCATCGCGCCGGCGGCGCAGTGCAGCTGCAGCAGGCAGACCACGCGCGATTCGGCCGCATCCATGCCGATGGCCAGCGGCTGATCGCAGACGATCATCGACGCGTCGTTGAGCAGGCCGCGGCAGGCCTTGATCACCTCGACGATGCTCGGCCGGTGTGCCGGCGACTTGCACATGCAGTCGCGGATCAGCCGGGCAACGGGCGGCGCCACCGCGTCGGGCAGTGGCGGCACGGGCTGCGTGGCGTGCGCCTCGGCCATCGCGCGCACGTCGCGTTCGCGGAACGGCAGCTGGCCGGTGGCACATTCGAAGAGCGTGACGCCGAGCGCATAGATGTCCTGCGCCTGCGTCGGCGTCGCATCGCGCGCCCACGCTTCGGGTGCGAGGTAGCCGGGCGTGCCGCCATTCACGGTGGCCGCGTTGCCGCTCATGCCGGCGACGACCGAGAGGCCGAAGTCGGTCAGCTTGAAGACGAGCTCGCCGTTGTCGTTGTCGCAGAGAATGTTGGCCGGCTTGACGTCGCCGTGCACCAGCCCCGGAACGGCCGCGGTGGCCGCTTCCAGCGCGAGCGCCATCTGCCCGGCCAGGCGTGCGAGCTCGATTGACGACAGCCGCCCGCCGGGTGGCGCGTCGGACCACTGCGCCGCGTCGAGTTGCTGCGCCAGCGATGGACTCGACGCGTGCAGTTGCGACTGCGTGGCCGTCGCGGCCGCCTTGCGGGCCCGGGCGGGAGTGCCGTCACTCGCACGCCGCCGCAGCAGTTCGCGCACGCTGCCGCCGGGGTGATAGTCGATCACGAGGTACGGCACGCCCTGGATCGTCTCGATGCGATGCGCCTCCACCACGTGCCGGTGCGGCGGAATCTGCAGCCACATCGCGGCCTCGCGCTCGAAGCGTTGCCGCGCCCCCGGCCGTGGCTCGCCGCGCGACAGCAGCTCCTGGCTGGTCTTCAGTGCGTGCGGCCGATCGGCGCGTGCAAGCCCGACCCACTCCTTGAGTTGTTCCATCGAGTGCACGAAGAAGACCGCGCCCATCCCGCCGATGCGCCAGTCGAACACCGACAGCGGGCCGATGTGCGGCTTCTCACGCTTCGGCGCAGGCTGGATGTGGGTCGTCGTGTGTGGCCTGTGCCGTCCGACCACGCGCCGGATCGTCAACGTACTGATTGATACACCGAGCGTGGCACCCAGGCGGTTCGCGATCGCAGCGCGTTCTGGTGTCCAGACGCAGTCCGTGCTCACGCCATGGCGCTGCCTCTTCGGATCATTCTGACGGATCCAGGCGAGCGCGAACTGCGTCAGCCACCCCTGGTCCACTGTCAGTTCCAACGTGGCGCGAGCCGGGTCAATGACAACGGGCGACCGGCCCGGACGCTCCAGCACAATCTGCTGACGGTCGTCCAGGCGCATCCGGGAGCGGTAGAAGCGACGACGTGCAAGTGTGAAGCCCGCCATCGGACTGAGAAACACCGCGCAGACAATCAGCAAGCCGCGAAAGTCCCACAGGTCGAGCCGGTACCTCACCACTGCGACGCATATCGAGAGCAGTAGCGGGCCAATGAATACAAGGAACACTATCCCGCACCAGGTATTGGCCGAATGCGGGAAGCGGGGCCACTCCACCGTCACGGGGGGCGCCGATGAGCGTGCCGACGACTCGCGCGATGCCGGCAGCAACTCGCCGCTCGCGAGTGTCTCGCTGAGGTGCGAACGACGCAGACTGTCGTCGAGCTCTGCGTCGGTGTGATGCAGGTTGTCGGACTGTGCGCGCGGCATCGCAGGGCCGGATGATGGCTGACGACACCATGGTACCCGCCGACCGCCGGTCGCTCTATTCGTGCTCGTTGTCATCCGGCGCTTCGCTGGCGTGCGGCATCAACACGCCACGAAAGACGTCCCACGCGGCATCCGGTTGGCACTCGATCTCGTACGGCCGCGCTCCACTGTGGCACACCGCCGAATCGATCCACGCGCGCTCGTCGCTCGTCGGCGCGTCGGCCGCGTAGAGGCAGAACAGGCCGACACCATCGCCCGCCACCATCCCCGCCAGCACGGCCGCGTCACCGGCGCGCTCGGCCAGCGCCGCGGCAATCTCCCAGAACGCGTCGATCTCCTCCGCATCCGCGCTGCCATCCTTCATCGGCTCGCGCATCGGCACCTTCACCATCAGCAGCGTCGGTCGCGCCGGGTCGGGCTGCAGCGCGCGATCCACGAGGATCACCGCGGGCTGACCGTCATTCACATGCGTGCCGTAGACGTAGAGGTCGGCCGTGCTCACGTCAGATGCCGGCCTCCGTCCACATGCAGGATCTCACCGGTGATGTATGCCGGGCCGGCGATCAGGAAGCTGATCGCGTCGATCACCTCATTGAGCGTGCCCGCGCGGCCGGCCGGTGTGCGACGGAACATCGTGGTGCGATCGTCGGAGCCGTCGACCGCCGGCAGGATCAGGCCGAGCGCGACGGCATTGACGCGCACGTCGGGCGCGGCCGCCTGCGCGAGGCTGCGCGTCATCGCGGCGAGGCCCGCCTTCGAAATGGTGTAGGCGAAGTGGTCGGCGCCGGGGCGCAGCGCGCGATGGTCGAGCATGTTGACGATGCTGGCCGACACGGCCGCGCCGGCGCCGGTGGCCGGCTGTTCACGGCGGTGCGCAACAAACGCCTGCGAGAGCAGGAACGGCGCCGTGAGGTGAATCTGCAGGTTGCGCTGCCACACATCGAGCGTCGTCTGCATCAGCTCGACGTTCTCGAAGATCGACGCGTTGTTGACCAGCACATCGATCGGCCGGCCGACCAGCCCGGCGGCGCGCGCGATCAACCCGGCCACCGCACGGTTGTCCGCCAGATCGGCCTGCAGGGCCACTCCGCGGTTGCCGGCCTGCTCGGCCGCCGAGGCCACCGCACCCGCGCCGTCGGCCGAGTCGCGATAGTGCGCGACCACGTTGGCACCGGCGCGCGCCACCGCGAGGCCGAGCGCATGGCCGATGCGCGCACCTGCGCCGGTGATCAGGATCGTGCGTCCGCTCAGGTCCATGCGGGTGCGTTGCGTTGCGTCGCGTCGGCGGCAGCGTCACGAATGATAGTATCTCGCCCGCCCCCGGCCGCCACGCACTTGCGGCCGACCGACCAACGACGACGAGGACTCCGCGTGCAGACTGACCAGATCGAGGCCGCCGTCCGCCAGACCCTGCTGGCCGTGGGCGAAGACCCGGCGCGCGAGGGCCTGCAGCGCACCCCCGAGCGCGTTGCGCGCATGTACGGCGAGTTGCTGGCCGGGTACACGACCGACCCCGAGGCGCTGCTCAACGGCGCGCTGTTCGACGTGGACTACGACGAGATGGTGCTGGTGCGCGACATCGAGTTCCACAGCCTGTGCGAACACCACATGCTGCCGTTCATCGGCCGCGCGCACGTCGCGTACATTCCGCAGGGCCGCGTGATCGGCCTGTCGAAGATCCCGCGCATCGTGGACATGTTTGCGCGCCGGCTGCAGGTGCAGGAGCGCATGACGCGACAGATTTCCGATTTCCTGCGCGAGGTGGTCAGGCCGCAGGGCGTGGCCGTGGTGATCGAGGCGCTGCACATGTGCTCGATGATGCGCGGCGTGCGCAAGGCCAACGCGCGGATGGTCACGAGCAGCGTCACCGGTGTGTTCCGCGACAGCGAGCCGACGCGCAAGGAGCTGTTCCACCACCTGCAGCGCGGCAGCGAGCCGTTCTCGATCTGACACGCGGTGGCGGTCGGCAAGATCGCCGGGCACGCGCGACGGCGCGGCCGACACGTGCATCGGTCCACGGCAAGAGCAAGGGCAAGGGAAGGGCAAGGCAAGGGCAAGAGGCCCCGCGATCACGCCGGCGTGAATCGCTGCCACACGCCACGATCCAGGCCGAGCACCTCGGCGGCCGCGTCGTTCAACGGCTTGTCGCGCGGGTCCACGTCGGCCGTACCGTTCGCCAGCTCGTGCGAGCGCGCCACCAGTGCGCGGTGCGCCGCACCGGCCGCGTTGTACGCCGGCAAGCGCAGACGATCGAGCATGTGCGTCGAGAGCTGCGTGTTGACGAATGCGCGCGAGATCACGCAACGCACCGGCACACTGTTCAGCAGGCCGGCCAGGAATGCGGCCTCGTCGCCCGACTCGCACGGCACGACCATCAGCTTGCAATCGGCCACCGGCAGCGGCTGGCCGGGCGCGGGCGGCGCGAGTACAGCGGCTTCCATCTGCACCGCAATGTAGCGCCAGACCACGCGCCACGGCGCGAACGTGTAGCGACCGACGTTGTAGAGCCCGGCGAAGTGGAACGGATTCGACGGCGAACCCGGGTCGAAATTGCGGAACGACTTGCGCGCCGACAACGGCTGCCGGAACACCTCGAGCCAGGCCGCCGTGGCGGGACAGCGCGCCGCCAGGCGATCGGGCGGAACGGGAATGCCGGGTCGGCCGGCGGTGTCAGCGTCGTGCGGCACCACAATCAGCCGCGCATCGTCCGCGGCGTTCGGCTGCAGGCGGAACGGACGCACCTCGCGACCGCGCAACAACGGATAGACGAAGCCGGTCGGCGCGAGCGGCAGCCAGCCACGGTGCGTGATTGTCGCTGCCACGTCCGGTTTGCCGCGGCGACCCGCGCCAGCGTCATTCTCGACCAGCACCTCTGTTGTGCCGTCGTCCCGCTGCCGGCGGTCGAGTTCGCGCAGCCAGAAGATCGCGTTCGCGCCGCGCGTGTTGACGCCTTCGCGTGCGCGATCGCGCCACCCGGCCTCGGCCGGATCAACCGCCACCAGTTGTTCGCGGATCAGCGGCAGCAGGTCGCGATCGGCCATCACCCACGGCGCCGCCGCGTCGTTGCGCGAGAGCGGCAGCGCCTGCTCGTCGCGCACCAGGTAGCGCGCGCGGATCGCGTCGAGCGATTCGCTCACGTCGGGCGGTCCGTCGTTTGTGCCGCGCGTCCACACCTCCACCGGCACTGCATCGGCTTCGCGCGCGTCGTCGTCGCTGTAGTCGTCATCGTCGTCGACGTGATCGTCGAACGGCAACTCGTCGCCGTACTTCGGTCGCAGCACCAACACATTGGCACGCGCGGCAGTGCCCGGGAACGGCGCGAGCGCCTGCACATCGGCCACGCGCACGGTGGCGAAGGCTGCGTGCGGCAGGCCGGGGGCGAAGCAACTGCGCACCTCGCGCGCGCCGCGCTCGCTCTGCAGGATGCTCGCCGTGATCACCACCGCGAGTCGCGCGTGCGGCGCGCGCACCAGCCGGCGCGCGGTGTGCAGCAGTATCGGGAACGCGATATCGGTTTTGGTGCGTGCCGACGTCTGACGCACCGTGATCGCTGCGCGGGGCCCGCGCCGACCGCCGGACATCGACGACAGATCGAGCAGCGGCGCGATGCGTTCACGCGTGTCGGCCGGCAGATCGCCCCAGTTGACCCACGGCGGGTTGCCGACGATCAGATCGAGCGGGTCGAGCGTTTGGTCGTCGGCTGGCGCAAGCGCGTCGGCAAGCGTGACGGCAGGCTGCAACCCGCGCGCGGCATCGGCTCCGACCAGTTGCGCCGCGGCCAGTTGCAGGTTCGCGCGCGCGGCCTGCACGGCCAGCGGATTGGCGTCGGTGCCGCGCAGGTCCCTGGCGATCCACGGGATGATCGCGCCGGCGCCGAGGTACTTCACGCGATTGGCCAGCGTGCGCAACAGGAACACACCGCTGCCGCAGGTCGGATCGAGCACGCGCCGCTGGGCAGCCACCATGGCCGCGTCGGTGGCCCCGGCCAGGTGCAGCGTGTAGTCGGCCAGCCACGGCGGCGTGTAGTGCTC
>JBFWQT010000186.1:0-11769 GCA_050249295.1 Planctomycetota bacterium | reverse complement strand
GCCCCCGGAGTCTGGTTCTGGGACCAGCACGTGACTCTGTTGGTGGCACGGCGCGGACCTGGTGGCGCCGAACGCTCGCCTCAGCACCAGACTCCGGGGGCTTACACCCCCGGCTCGCCCGGAATCGGTGCGCGTTTGTACGAATCGCAAGTTGCCCGGCCTGATCGAGGAGCGGCCGCACAGCGGGCTTTTTCCGAATGATCGACTGTGGGCGGTCGACTACCTGTTCACTGTACCGGTTCTTGTCACTCTGAAGGGAAAGCGGATTGCACCCGGTGCGGTGGGCCCTGCTTCGGCAGGGCCCTCTGTTTTGTTGTGCCGCTGCGTGCGCATGCGCAGGCAGGCTGCATCCAGCCGGTGTCACGGTTGACTCGCCTGGTCGGCGCCGGGCGCGCCGGGAGCAGGAGCCTCGGGCGCGCCAGGTGGTGCCACCTTTGGCGCCAGTGGCGTCACCTCGCCCGGCACTCGCGGCGCATTGGCACCCGCGGCCACGCCCGGACGGCGCGGAGCAGTCGGCGGTGTCGGCGCGCTCTCGGACGACGCAGGTGCCGCCGACCACGCCGGCTCGCTGCTGCGCACCCACGGCGCCGCGCGGAACACGCGCGACGCGGCCGCCTCCTCCTCCTTCTGCCGGTTTGCAATGTAGCCCGCGAGGCAGCGACCGAAGCCGAGCAACAACAAGGCGAGGCAGCAGAAGAACACCGCCGCGGGCCAGCCGCGCAGGTCGAGCAGCGCGCGCGGCGCCGTGCGCGGCACGATGTGCTTCTCGGCCTTGCGCGTGTAGTCCGACAGCGGGTAGCGCCGCTTCAGCTCGGCCAGCCGCGAGAGCAGCAACTGCGCCTGCCCGGCCTGCACGCCGGCGGGTGTCGCCGCGGTCTCCGGCTCGAAGTTGGCCAGCGACTTCATCAGCTCTTCGTAGCGCGGCCGCAGCACTTCGTCCTCGAGCTTGCCGACAATCGGCGACGAGTTGAAGCGGCGCTGCAGCGCGGTCAGCCGGGAGGCGATCTCGTCCTCGAGCTGTTCGCTCTCGGCCTCGATCAGCCGGTGCTCCGACGGGTGCAACGGCCGGGCGTACTGCTCGCGCAGGCTGGCGCGGCGCTGCACCAGCAGGCTGACCTCGTCGCGCAGCACGGCGATGAATTCGGTCTGCACGCGGTTGGACTGGTAGCTCCACGGGAACCCGGTGATCACGCGCGCGGCCTGTTCGCTGACGCGTTCCTCGGCGGCGACTCGTTCGGCCGTGGCGGCGGTGAGCAGTCGCTCGTGCTCGGCCAACTGCAGCAGGTTGCGCGTCTCGGCGTTCCAGTCCTCGCGTACCGCTTCGAGCCGCTCGGCCTCGCTGGCGCGCGCGGCTTCCCAGTGCTGGAAGGCGGGGCGGAAGTCGGTCTCGTAGATGCCGGCCGCGGTCGGCCCGTCGGGGCCAGCGGGGCCGGCGGTGCCGGCTGTGTCGGGGCTGCAGGCCGCGAGCAGGGCGGCGACGCAGGCCAGCGCGGGAATGGTCGCGAGCAGTCGGCGCATGGTCGGTCGGCGGACGGGTGCGTGACCAGTGTAACAACCGCGCCCCTGCGCGCCCCTGCCCTCGCCCGTACGCACAGAGGTACCCACGAAACGGGCAACGCGGCGGGCCGGGTGGCTCGCCGCGTTGCGTTCATCGATCAGGATCAGTCAGGATCAGCGGCGGTTGTTGTCGCGCTGGTTGTTGTCGTTCTGGCGACGCTGCTCTTCCTGGCGGCGGCGCTCTTCTTCCTGACGCTTGCGCTCTTCCTCGGCCTGACGACGCTTGCGAGCCTCTTCCTCCTGCTTGCGGCGCTCTTCGGCGTTGTCGTTGTTGTTGTCACGGTTCTCGCGGTTCTCCTCGCGGGCTTCCGGCTCGCCGCTCAGGCGCATCAGCTCGAAGCGCTTCAGCTCGGGGTTCCAGCGGACCTTGACCTGCACGCGGTCGCCGCGCTCACGGTGCTCGAGCCAGCGGACCTGGAACTCGGTGCGGCACCAGATGACCAGGTCGTGGTTCACGGCGCGGCGCAGGTTCTCGGCGCGGTTGCCCTCGAGGCGGGCGACGCGGATCACGTGCAGCAGGAAGCGCTTGTCACCGATGCGGACGATCTTGCCATCGAGCACAGCGACCAGACCACGGAGGCCATCCGGCACGTCGTTGTTCCACTCGTCGCGGTTGTTGTCGTCGCGCTTCTGGTCGTCATTGCGCTGGTCGTCGCGCTTCTGGTCGTCGCGCTTCTGGTCGTCACGCTTCTGGTCGTCGTTGCGCTGGTCGTCGCGCTTCTGGTCGTCATTGCGCTGGTCGTCGCGCTTCTGGTCGTCATTGCGCTGATCGTCGCGTCGGTTGTCATCACGGCGATTTTCGTCCTGCGCCAGCACCAGGCTGTGCGACCAGGCAACGATCAACAGAACAGCGAGAAGGGCAGTGGTCAGCTTCTGCATGATGGTCTCCGTCAGAAAAGAGCCCGTATTGGGGATGCGGGCGGTGTGAGTGTGGCGTGCTCGTTCGTCCATCTGCATCACAAGCGCGTGTCCCCCCGGGATGTGATCATCCGGATCGCTTTTTTCCGGAAACCCCGCTCCACGCCCGACGTCTGCAGGCTGTCAGCCCCGGCGGCAGGGTCGCAAACCTTTGCCCGGCTCACAGTTGCAATTCGGGCCGCGGCAGGACTACAGTCCACCACGGGCCGCTGGCCCAGCTCCAATCCCGACGTCCGTCCCCGCGCCCTTGCTGCCGATGACTACGGCCCACTTCGTTCGCCGCCGCATTGCCCCCGCGCTCACCGGACTGCTCGTGGCGATCGGACTGCTGACTGCCGCCTCCTGCAAGCCCCGCGAGACCACCACCGCCAACGTCAATCGCAACGCCGACACCAACCTGCCGACCAACTTCGACACGCCGCGCAACACCGTCGGCAACGGCAACATCACGCCGGGCATCAACAACAATACCTCGCCGGTCGTCAACAACGACGCGCCGCCGCGCAACGCGAACACCGCCAACACCGCTCCGCCGCCCGACAACAACACGGCCGTCGACTCGAACACCAACAGCAACTCCGGCGACAACCAGCCGCAGACCCGCCCCTCGCCAGGCCCGCTGGTCTCCACGCCCGAGGAGAAGCTGCGCGAACGCGTCGCCTCGCTGACCATGGACTACGCCTGGCCGCAGGGCATGTACCCCTTCGGCCTGCGCCGCCCGGCCGCGCCCGACGAGGCCAACGACGAGAACGTGCTCTGGAAGCTGATCTTCGCGGCGCACGCCACGCATCGTCGCGGCATCTACAAGGATGCCGAGGGCTACCTCGAGTTCGCGCTCGCCCGCGATCCCAACGGCGACTCGCCGATGGTGGCCTTCAACCTCGGCGCATGCCGGCTGGAGATGAGCCGCGAGGCCCCCGAAAAGCTCGACGGCGCCGTCGACGCGTTCAAGAAGTGCCTGGCGATCCGCATCGATGGAGCGCCCGACGCCGTCTGGCCCGGCGCCGCCTTCCGCCACTTCGCGGCCGGTGCGCTGGCCCGCATCGAGATGTCGCGCGGCAACCGGCGCGACGCGATCAACTACGCGATCACCTCGGTGGTCAGCTACCCGCCGGAGGACGTCTTCACCGGCCGGGCCGTGCCGTTGCGCCAGGCGGCCGAGCGCATTCTCACGGTGCTCTACAGCTATGCCGGCGCCACGCTCGGCAGCGACTCGCTCGAGGCACGCGGCCACCTGATCACCGATCGCATGCCGACGCTGAGCGTGACGCGGCCCGACGTGCTGACCGCCGACTTCCTGATCAGCTGCATCCAGAATCGCCGGGCTGACGACGCGACCAACCCGCTGGCACCGGGCTGCTACCGCGTCGAGTTCCTGCGCGCGTTTGCCACCAACTGGCTGGAAGATTTTCCGGACAGCGATCGCCGCCGCGATGTGGAGCGGGCGGTCGCGACGCTCGGCGACTGACGCGATTGACGCGACTGACGCGATTGACGCGGCGTCAACGCGTCAGTCGTCGCGGGCCGGCACCGTGCCGCCGAGTTGGCGGATGGTCGTGACGAAGTAGTCGCGGGTGGCCGGGTCCGGACAATACCGGTAGGCGGCCTGCAGCGAGGCCACGGCGTCGGCCGCGCGGTTGGTCGCCACGTACAGCTGTGCGCGGTTGGCGTGCACGCGCCAGTTCTGCGGATCGAGGCGCACCGCCTCGGCGAAGTCGCGGTCGGCGCCGGCGAAGTTGCGCAGGTTCACTCGCACCACGCCGCGGGCGCTCAGCGACTCCGCGTCGGCCGGGTCAATCGCCAGCGCGGCGTCGAGGTCGGTCTGCGCCTCGGCGTAACGCCCGGCCATCGAATGGCAGATGCCGCGGCGCGTCAAGGCGGGGCGGTGCCGCGGGTGGGCGCGCAACAGTGTGGTGAGATCGTCGATCGCGCCGTTGATGTTGCCGGTCTGCGACAGCCACGCGGAGCGGTTCATCAGGGTCATGATGTGCGTCGGGTCGTGACGCAGGGCCTCGGCATACTCGCGCCGGGCACCCTCCGGGTCGCCGAGCCGCACCAGCATGTTGGCGACATCGGTGCGCGCTTCCACCGAGTCCGGATTGATTTCCAGTGCCGCGCGGAAGTCCTGCAGGGCGTGTTGCCAGTCGCGCTGCTCGGAGTAGCAGGTGCCGCGGTTGACGTACAGATCGGCGGACCGCCAGTGGATTGCCAGCGCCGCGTTGTGGTCGGCCAGCGCGCCGGCGAAGTCTCCGCGCAACTGCTTGACGATGCCGCGCGTGCTGAGCGCAGAGTAGTGTCGCGGATCGGCCGCCAGCGCAGCTTCGCAGTCGGCCAGCGCGCCGTCGAGGTCGCCATCGCTGCAGCGGACCGCGGCGCGGTTGGCGTGCGCCGTTGCGTTGTCGGGCTGCAGCTTCACGGCCTCGTCGAGGTCCGCGATGGCGGCGGTCCGTTCGCCGATCGCCAGATGCGCGTTGGAGCGGTTGATCAGGGTTCCGACGGCATCGGGCTGGATCCGCAGCGCGGCATTGCAGTCGTCGATCGCGCCGCGCGGGTCGCCGATGAGGTGGCGGACGAACGCGCGATCGTGGAACCGCTCCCACGGCACCTCGGCGCCCACCTCGCGGTACGCGTCGATCAGCGCGTCGAGCGCGCGCAGGAACTCCCGGCGGTCGCTGGCCGACAGCGAATCGCCGAATGCGGCGTCGTTGAGCCCCTGCCGGTGCGCGGCCTTCCAGCGCTCATCGAAGGTGGCGAGGTCCTGGCGCGATCGCGCATCGAGCGAATCGACGACCTTGTCGCCGAGGCGCACCATGCTGGTCTCGGCCGCGCGCATGCGCTCCTGCGCAAGTTGCGCCAGCGCACCCTCGGCGCGGGTCGTTTCCTGGCTGGCGCGCAGTTCGGCCAGCAACGCGGCGAAACCGGCCGTGGCCATCATCAGCAGCACGCCGACCAGCGACGCCGTCGGGTGCCGCCGCGTCCAGCGCGCCGCGCGGCCGACCAGTCCGCTGCGCCAGGCCGTGGTCGGCCGGTACGACTGCCATGCCACGAGGTCGGCTTGCAGCTCGTCCGCGGTGGCGTATCGATCGGCCTTGTCGGCCGCCATCGCCTTGAGCACGATCGCCTGCAACTCCTTCGGGATGCGCGCCGCCGGGTTACGACGTCGCGGCGGCACCAGCTGACGGCGCGCGGCGCGGCTCAGCGTGTCGGTGGTGTTGCGCCCCTCGTACGGCGCGTGGCCGGTCAGCATCGCGTACAGCACGCCGCCCAGTGAAAAGATGTCGCTGCGCTCGTCGATCTCGTCGGTTCGCCCGTCGGCCTGCTCCGGCGGCATGTACCCCGGCGTCCCGAAGATGTCGCCGTCGATCGTCAGCTGCGTGCCGCCGGCGCGGCGGGAACTGCGCACCGGCCGCGACGTGGCCTCCGCATCGAGCGGCCGCGCCAGGCCCCAGTCGACCAGCAGCACCTCGCCGTAGGCGCCGACCATGATGTTGGCCGGCTTGATGTCACGATGGACCACACCGCGACTGTGCGCGAAGGCGACCGCGTCGCACACCTTGAGGAAGATGCCGAGCATGGTTGCGGCATCGGGGCGCGACGCGCCGGGTCGGTGCCAGGCGGCAATGCGGTCCGCCAGGCTCTGGCCCTCGATCCGCTTCATCGCCAGCCACGGCCGGCCCTGCGCGTCGCGGCCGAGCTCGTAAACCGGCACGATGTTGGGGTGCTGCAGCTGGCTCGTGATCTGCGCTTCCTCGATGAACTGCTCGACCGACCCGGCGTCGGTGTGCTGCAGCAGCTTCACCGCCAGCTCGCGTCCCAGTTCGCAGTCCTCGGCGAGCCGCACGGTGCCCATGCCGCCACGGCCGAGCTCGTCGCCAACACGGAACTTGCCGAACGCGGTGGTCGCCGGCGGCGCATGCGCGGGCATCGGCGGTCGGCGCGTGCTGGCCGGAACCGTCGGCTCGTCGGCCGACGCGGCGGCCGGTCGCGTGGGTGGCGCCGGCGGTGGCAACGGCCGGCGCCCGCGGCGCGGAACTGTCGGATCGAACTGGCGGTCGGCAGGCATCGCAAAGGGATACGGCGCGCGCGCGATGAGATGTGCGGATATCATGCAACCATCCCGCTGCGGCCGCCAGCGCTGTCCGACGGCAGCGCTGTCGGCCGGCGCAGGTTTTGTGAAAACCGTCACCATGCCTGGCGCGTCACAACGTCAACTCCGCATTTCCGTCACCGCCGAGGCTCCCCGGATGACAGCGGCCAGCGCAGCGGCAGCGGCGGCTACGCCAGCCACGGGCGCGGATGCGGCTCACGGGAACGCGCCAACTGCGCCGACTGACGCGGCGTCGACCGAGCAGCGGTTGCGCGCGTTCTTCGACGCCTCGGCCGACGAGTTGCTCGGCACCGCGCGCGGCCTGTTGCACCAGCACCACGACGCGGTCGAGGTTTTCCAGGAGACGTTCCTCAAGTGCTGGCAGCGGCGCCACCTGCTCGGCGACGTGCGCAACCTGCGCGCTTTCGTGTTCACGGTGCTGGTCAACACCGCCCGCGACGAGCAGCGCCGACGCCAGCGACGGCCGGTGGTGCCGCTGGAGACCGACCTCGCGGCCGTTGCGTCGCCGGTGGTCGGGGTCGAGATCGAGCGTGGCGAGCTGGTCGAACTGGTGCGCGAGGCGATCGACAAGCTGCGGCCCGAGGATCGCGAGGTGTTCCTGCTGCGCCAGAACGGCGAGCTGGCGTACCACGAGATCGCGGAGATGCTGGGGTTGCCGGAGGGCACCGTGAAGACGCGGATGCGCAAGGCGCTGATCCGGCTGCGCGAAGTGCTTGACCGGCATCCCGGCACGCGCACGCGCGAGTGATTTCGCCATGATTTGCTGCAAGAGCCGCGCTACCAGGCGCCCTTCGGCGCAATCACGACCAGCGGCGTGACAATCAGGATCTGGATGTCGAGCCACAGCGACCAGTTCTCGATGTACCAGATGTCGAGCACGACCATGTCGTCGAACGTCACCTCCGACCGGCCCGACACCTGCCACAGGCCGGTCAGGCCGGGGCGCACCGCCAGGCGGCGACGGTGCCAGTCGTCCCACGCGGCCACCTCGTACGGCAGCGACGGCCGCGGGCCAACCAGCGACATGTCGCCGCGCAGCACGTTCCACAGCTGCGGCAACTCGTCGATCGAGTACTTGCGGATGAACCGGCCGACGCGCGTGACGCGCGGGTCGTTGACGATCTTGCGTACCTTCTGGCCGGACTCGTCTTCGACACCGACGTCCTCGCCGCGGATCAGCGCGGTGACAAACTCGCGGTGCTGCGAGTCGTCGTTGTCGGCCTTCATGCTGCGGAACTTGTAGTAGCGGAAGTGGCGACCGTTGAGGCCGACGCGTTCCTGCACGAACAGCGCCGGGCCGCGCGACGTCAGCTTCACGGCCAGCGCGGTGGCGAGCAGCAACGGCGAGAGCAGCAACAACAGCAGCACACTGCCGGTCACGTCGCCGGCCCGCTTGAGGAACGCGTTGAGCCCGTAGAGCGGCGTCTCGCGCACGCCGATCAGCGCCACGCCGCTGACCGTCTCGACGTTGACCTTGTCGGCGAGGATGCCCCAGCGATCGGAGAGCACGCGCAGGCCGAGGCCGTGGCGCTTGCACAGCGCGACGAGTTCGAGCATGCGCGCGTGCGAGAGGTTGCTGATTGCCAGCACCGCCTCGTGCACCGGCTGCCCGGCCAGCACCACCTTCAGCGTTGCGTCGTCGATCGGCCCGAGCACCGGCAGGTCGCCGATCTCGCTGCCGTGCAGCGCGGCGTTGTCATCGAGGAAGCCCACGAGCTCGAACCCGGCGCGATCGAAGCGGCGACGCTGCGACGCGAGGAACTGTCCGCTCTTGCCGGCCCCCAGCACGATCGTGCGACGGCGCCACAGGCCCACGCGCAGCAGCCCCGGCACGGCCCAGCCGCGCCACACGAGGAACAGCAGGCACGAGACGAGCCACGCGATCAGAACGACGATCTGCCGTTCGATGCAGTAGTTGGTGCGGTCCATCCAGACCGCGAAGTAGAAGAACGCCGAGAGCACCGATGCGGCGCGCACGGCGAGTGCCGCCTGCGCGCCGTGCTGGCGCAGCATCTGCGGGCGATACAGGCCATGCACCGCGAAGGTGTAGATGGCCACGACGGTGAACGCGACGAGCGCGGTCTTGTACCAGACGTGCAGGTTGGGATGCAGGTAGCCGAGCGACAGGTCGCGCCAGCTCTCCGGCAGCGCGGGCCAGATCGCGGCGAGTATCGCGTAGCCGACGAGCACGGCGCCGACCATCACCGCGACATCGACCACCGCAATGCCGAGTGTGAGCGCTTGCTGCCGGATGCGCCACGCGGCCAGGTCACGCCGCCGGCGCGGTCGCGTGACCGGGTTGGCGCGCATCGGCGCCGGAGCCGCGGTGTCGGTGGTGGTGGTGGTGGGCTCGGGCATGGCGCATGCCTACATGAGCAACCGCCAGCGAGACAAGCCGCTTGCATGCCGGAGCAAGATCCGCGACCGCGAGGGAGCGGTCCGGTGTCGACTCTCACCGCCTCAATCGAGCAACTGGTTCACCAGCTCGGCCAGCCGGTCTTCCATGCGCTGCCGAACATCGAAGGCCAACTCATCCAGCGGGCCGGCCAGGCGGTCGCGCAACGAACGGATCTCGTCGGCGATCCGGCTGAACGACCCGTTCGCGTCGCGCCACGCGGCAAACCGGCTGGCGTCGAGCTCGGCCCAGAACACATCGCCGCGCACGTGCTCCAGCACGCGGTCGCAGACCCAGCTCCACCAGTGCAGCCGGTTCCACTCCGAAATCGCCTCATCGCCGAACCCCGACCCCGCACGCCCGGCCAGCGCCACCCGGTACGCTTCCGCTTCCAGGCGGGCCGCCTGGTACAGACATTGTGAATCCATGGTGGTGATGCGGGTCATGCTCGCCTGCACAAGGGTTGGTCTGTGGATGGTGGAAGCCGACGCGTCAGCTCCCGACTGTCCAGCGGTCGGCGCCGGGGCGGGTTCAGGAAAAAACGGCACCGCGGATGCGGCAGCACGCCAATCTGTACATCGTCGCGGCGCCGCCGGTTCTTGATGGCCACCCCTGCAATCCGTGCATCAGTGCGGGCGGTCGTTGCCGTCGGGCACCGCGGCGCGCTGCACGCTGAAGAACGCGAGCAGCAGTCGCCCCGGGTCGTTGTCATCATCGTGGCTGCCGCCGCCGCCGCCGCCGATCGTGTCCGGCACGACCACCATCAACACCTTGCCCGGCGGAATTGTCGCGCTGCCGCTGACCTCGACGCGACCGCCACGCGGCAACTGCGCCGCCAGTTCGCCGCCGTTGAGCGGGTAGCGCAACATCGGCAGCCTCGCGGCCATCTCGAGGCCGAACGCCAGCACGTGCCCGCGCGCCCCGGGCAGCGGCACCGCGCGCAGCGCCGCCAAAAAGCCGCGCGCGTCGGTGTCGACCACCGGGTCGAACGTGCCGGCCGGCGCGCCCTCCACCGCCTCGAACCCGGCGACGTACGAGCGCTGCGAGAACACGCTGATCGTGGCCTGCTGCCCGGCCATCATCATGATCGACGGCGACGTGACATCGGTGTTGCCGAAGCGGCTGCGCGCGAGCGCAACGAATGCGTTCGCCGCAATCTGGTCGAGCAGCGCGTGCGGCGGGCCATTGCCGGGCAGCGGCGAGACCGTGCGGAACGCCGACATCGCGCCGGGCGGCACCGCGACCAACTGCAACCGCACGGCGACCATCAGCGGTGTCGAGTCCGGTGCGAGCGCGTCGAACAGCGCGTCCACGGTGTCGAGCACAGTGCGCGTCTGGCGGATCGTGAGGCCGGTGCTGTCGAGGTCAATCCACGTGCCGGGCCGCTGCCAGGCCGCGTCGCCGATGGTGGCGTGCAGCAGCGCATGCAACTGCGACGCGCGGTCGGCCAGCGTGGGCGGGCGCGGGCGGGCCGGTTGCGGGTCGTCGTCGTGTGTGCCCGGATCGGTGAGCGACTCGTGGCCGTCTTCCCACACCGGCGGCAGGTCGGCGGTCTTGTAGTGGCGCGTGGTCAGCAGCGTGGCGGGGTCGTGCTCGATGCGGAACGGATTGGCCGCGGCCGGGGCGGTGTCGATCACCTGGTTCGCGGCGAATGCCGGCGGGTACATGTGATCGTCGGAACGGAAGACGTTGTCTGCGGCGGTGGTGCCGGTGTTGCCCGTGTCGCCCGCGCGATCCGGCGCGTCGCCCGGCGGCGTGTCCGCGACGTTGGATGCCCGGCAGGCCGGCAACAACACGGACGTCGCGGCCAGAACAGCAACGACGATGCAGACGCGAAGCAGAGGCATGAAGCCCGTCCTGCGGGGGCGGGATCGGCGGCGGCGAACAGCGTGCGGCGGAGGGTTGTCCGAACGTAGCGTGCTGTCGCCGCGTTTGCGTGAATGAAATCAGTGCCGTCCGGGGCGGCGTCTGCAAGCCCGACGCAGGGGCCGACCCCGCTGAGGCGGGCTCGTGATCGTGCGCCCCTCGGGGCCCGCTCCCTTGCGGTCGCGGCTCTTGTGGATGGATGGAACCGTCGAACGCGTCGGCGGGTGTGGTAACTGATGTGGCTTCAGTTACCCGGATGGAGCAGACCACATGGCCCAGCATCATGTACCGACCGGTTTCAGTGCCCTCACGCCGTACCTCCAACTGGAGGGTGCCGCGGGTTTCATCTCGTTCGCGCAGGCGGCGTTCGGCGCGACCATCCGGATGAAACACGCGGACGGCGATACGCTGATCCACGGCGAGGTGGTGATCGAGGGCTGTGTGCTCGAGCTGTCCGAGGCGCGGCCGGAATGGCCGGCGACTCGCTCTGCGCTGCACCTCTATGTGCCCGACTGCGACGCGGCGCATGCACGGGCGGTCGCCGCCGGGGCAGCTGAAGTGCACGCGCCGATGGACCAGCCGTATGGCGAACGCAGCAGCGCCGTGCGCGACCGCTGGGGCAACGACTGGTTCATCGCCACAGTGACCGACATGAACGCCCGCACGGGCGGCAGTTGACTGAGCCCCGATGCGGCGGCGTTCGGCGTAGTGGTGCGCCACTGCCTACACAACCGGGGCGAGCCGGGGACACCGTCGAAGCGCACGACGATTGCGCGAGGGCGCACTCCCCTCCGGCGACTTGCTACAGCGAATCACAAGTCCTCGTCCACAATGCAGCCCTCCGGGCGAGCCGGGGGTGTAAACCCCCGGAGTCTGGTACTGAAGCGAGCGTTCGGCGGACCAGGTCCGCGCAACCAACAGAGTC
>JBFWQT010000185.1:0-11811 GCA_050249295.1 Planctomycetota bacterium | reverse complement strand
CACCGGCGACGGCGACGGCCTGAGCATCGGCGGCAACCACCTGATGCACGTGATGCGGCGCAACGTCGGCATCAAGCTGATGCTCTTCAACAACCGCATCTACGGCCTGACCAAGGGCCAGTACTCGCCCACCAGCGAGGTCGGCAAGAAGACCAAGTCCACGCCGATGGGCTCGGTCGATGCGCCGGTCAATCCGCTGGTGTTCGCGCTCGGCTGCGGCGCCACGTTCGTGGCCTGCGGCGTGGACGTCTACGCCAAGGAACTGCAGGCCACGCTCGGCGAGGCGGCGCGCCACGAGGGCATGGCCTTCACGCAGATCTTCCAGAACTGCAACATTTTCAACGACCACGCCTTCGAGCACTTCACCGATCGCGGCGTCCGTAGCGACACCAACATCTACCTCGAGCACGGCAAGCCGTTGATCTTCGGCAAGGACAAGAACAAGGGTCTCGTCTGGCACACCGACGGATTCGAGGTCGTGACGATCGGCGAGAACGGCGTGACCGAAGCCGACATCGCGATCCACGATCAGTACGCCGAGAGCCCGGTTCGTGCCCTGGCGCTGGCCCGCATGGAGCCCCCGCACGGCCCGGTGCCGATCGGCGTGCTGCGTCAGGTCAAGCGGCCGTCATTCGAGGAGGGGCATCACTTCCAGCTGAAGATGGCGCGCGAGAAGCAGGGCGAGGGCACGATTGCCGCGCTGCTCGACGCGGGCGACACCTGGATCGTGAAGTGATCTGACCGGACCTGACCTGACCTGACCGGCGGTCAGCTGCCGGACGGGCCATCGTGCTCGCCGCATCGCGGCGGCGGCAACACTGGCTGACCGGGCAGTGCGCCCCCGTCGCGCCACACCGCCTGCCGCACGGTGCGCAACTCGCGGCCGTCGCGCATGCGGTGCGTGATCGTCAGCGCCTCTGCGGCCGGCAGTCCGAACACCCCGCCCACGTCGCGCACCTCGCCGACCGGCACCTTCGCGGCCTGCAGCGCCCGCATCAGACTTGCCGCCTCGTGTGTGCCGAACAGGTCGCGCAGCATCGGCAGCAGCTCGTCGCGATGCGCCACCCGCGCCGCGTTCGTCGCGAAGCGCGGGTCTTCGGGCAGGCGCGACGCCGCCGTGCCCAGCGCGCGACACAGCGATACGAAGTGCGCATCGCTGCCGCAGGCGATCACCACGCGGCCGCCGCAGATGCAGTCGAAGATCGTTCCGTACGGCACGATGTTCGGATGCTCGTCGCGCATCGGCTGCGCCACCACGCCGCCGACCAGCCAGTTGGTGGCCTGGTTGGCCAACGACGCAACGCCCGCATCGAACAGCGACACGGTCACGCGGCGCCCGAGGCCGTCGCGTTCGCGCTGCCACAGCGCAAGCAGGATCGCCTCCTTCAGTTGATGCGCGGCCAGCACGTCGATCAGCGCAACCGGCAGCTTGTGACCGTTCATCGAGGTGAAGCCGGTCTCGGCCTGGACAATCGCGTCGTAGCCGGGCCGCGCGTCGCTCTCGCCGAAGCTCGTGATTTCCGCGACGATCAGTCGTGCGTTGTGCGCCTGCAGCGTGGCCGCGTCCATGCCCAGGCGGGCCGCGTCGCCCGGCTTGTAGCTTGCGATCACCACGTCGGCCGTGTCGATCATCGCGCGCACCGTGTCGCACCCGGCCGCGGTCTGCAGGTCGGCGCGGATCGATCGCTTGCCCGCGTTGACGGCCGCGAAGTACGCGCTGATGCCGTCGTCGGCTGCCTCGCCGGCCAGCTTCCAGCCGCGCGTCACGTCGCCGCCGGTGTGCGGATTCTCCACCTTGGTGACGTCGGCGCCGAGCTCGGCCAGGAACGCGCCGACCGCCGGCCCGGCCAGTACGCTGGCCAGTTCGATCACCTTCAACCCGGCCAGTGGCGCGTCGGTCATGTTCGTCGGTGTGGGTGGAAGCGTTGTGTTGCGTGGTGGACAGCCTGCGAATATGACGTCGCGCATCGCAACGCAACGTCACACCCGGAGCGGACCATGGCGAACCCCGGCCCGAAGATCTACACGCACTTCTGGTACGCCGAGAAGGCCGAGGAAGCGGCCGCCTTCTACGCGTCGATCTTCCCCGATTCGGCCGTCGATCGTGTCACGCCCCTGCCGGCCGACACGCCGAGCGGACCGGCTGGCTCGGTGACGATCGTGGACTTCACGCTGTTCGGCCAGCGCTTCCAGGCGATGAGCGCCGGCCCGCACCACGACTTCAACGACGCGATCTCGATGGTGGTGGAGTGCGACGATCAGGCCGAGCTGGACCGCTACTGGGATGCGCTGCTCGCCGGAGGCGGCAAGCCTCAGGCCTGCGGCTGGCTGATCGACCGCTACGGCGTGCGCTGGCAGATCATCCCCCGCCTGCTCGGCGAGTTGATGACCACCTCCGACGAGGCGCGCATGAAGCGCGTCACCGAGGCGATGCTGAAGATGGTGAAGTTCGACATCGCTGCGCTCGCGAAGGCGTGACATCATGTGCGCGCGCCGCGCGCATTCGCGACGGCCGGCAATCACCTGTAGATGTCCCGCGATCTTCCGCGCAGCAGCGAATCGATCAGAGCGCTTCAATCGCGGCCTGGCGCGTCTTCGCGACGACGGGCACGCCGGGCGATGGCACCGGCAACGACAACGTAGAGTAGACTCACCACCCGCACCACCTCGCACACATCATGAACCTCCAGGGCGCAACTGTGGCTGTCACCGGCGCGAGCGGCATGCTCGGCGTCTACCTCTGCCGGTCCTTGCTCGCGCGCGGCGCAAACGTCCGCGGCGTGGTGCGCAATCCGCGCAAGGCGCCGTTCCTGGAGGCCGAGGGTGTGACCTTCGCCACCGCCAACCTCAATGACCGCGACGCGCTGACCGCGGCGTTCCGCGGCTGCGACGCCATCGTCTCGAACGCCGCGCTGTTCTCGATGACCAATCAGAACTGGGAGGCCAACTACTCGGCCAACAAGACCGGCACCGAGAACGTCTACCACGCGGCGCACGCGGCCGGCGTGAAGCGGATGGTCCACATCAGCACGTTCGGCGTGTACCGCTGGCGCATCTGGGGCGCACCGAAAATGGCCGAGGACAACCCGCGGCTGCGCGGCGAGCGCGGCGAGATGGGGCCGACGCGCGTGTATCGCGCGACCAAGAACATCAGCGAGCAACTCGCGTGGAGCCTCGCGAAGGAGTTCGGCATGGACCTTACCGTGCTGCGCCCCACCGGCGTGTACGGCGCGCGCGATACCCAGTCGCTGGCCGCGGTGCGCGCATTCAGCCGCCTGCCCGTGCTGGTGCTGCCGGCGATGTACATGCCGATGACCTTCGGCGGCGACGTCGGCGATGCGGCGGCTGCGGCGCTGGCCACCGACATCTCGATCGGCAAGGCCTACAACACCGGCGGCGACGCGCACCGCATCACGCGCTTCATCAGCACGTGGCGGCGCGTCAACAAGCACTGGTTCCCGCTGGTGATCCCGCTGCCCACCTTCGGCATCGGCCTGCGCACCGACAGCTCGCTGGCCGCGGCCGAACTCGGCTTCCGCAATCGCCCGTTCGAGGAGGGCATGCGCGAACTGATCGAAGACGAGGCGAAGAATCCGCTCGCCAGCTGACTCGCGCTCCGATGTGACGGCGTGACGGGCGCGCCCGCGACAGGTACCCTCGTGGCGTGCACCCGACGCCGCCACCATCACCGCCATCCGACATGACCACGGCGCACGAGCCGTCGCACACCAACGCACCGCCGACGTCGGCCGCCGATGATCGCGGTCCGGCAGTCGCGAATGCGGCCACCGCGTCGAACGTTGCGTCGAACGCCGGCCACCTGGCCAACGCCCCGGCCGCGGCCTCACGACCGGCGTCGATCACCGTCCAGCGGCTGATCCGCCAGCTCGACGCGCTCTGGCCGTGGCGCCACAGCAGCGACGAAACCACCACCGGCCTGATCGTCGGCGACCGCGAGCAGGAACTCCACGCGGCGATGCTCTGCCTGCATCCGACCGAGGCCGTGATCGGCGAAGCGGCCGCGCGCGGGCACGGCGCGCTGCTCTGCTGGCAGACGCCGTTCCTCTCGCCGATCACCGACATCACGACGCGCACGCCGGCCGGGCGCATGGTGCTGCAACTCGCGCGCACCAACGTGTCGCTGATTGTCGGCGGCGACGCCTGGAGTGCGGCGCCGGGCGGGCTGCACGACGCGCTGTTCGACATCATGGATGTGCGCAAGCGCCGGCCGTTGCACCCGTCAACGCTGCCGTCGCGCGCGCGCGTGACGGTGACGCTGGACACCGCGACGCTCGACCCGGTGCTGCGCGCGCTCGAGAAGGCCGGGGTGACGGCCGACGACATGACCGTGACGCCGGTGCACCGCCGGATCACGCCCGACGCGGCGCCCGACACGTTGCGCCTGGAGGTCTCGGTCGGCGACGAGCAGCGGCGCAACGTCGTCACCGCGGCGGTGGCGGCGCATCCCGATGGCGAGCGCGCGGTCGAGCACCACGTGCTCGGCAACACCGACAAGGCCGCCGGCGAGGGTCGCGTCGGCGAGCTGGCCGAACGGCAGCCGGCGAAGTTCGTGATGGGCGAGGTGAAGCGCCTGCTCGAGGTCTCGCACGTCAGCGTGCTTGGCGCGCTCGGCCAGCGCGTGCGTCGCGTGGCGATCGCGTTGCGCGGCACCGAGCCGAGTGTGCGCCAGGCGATCAACTACGGCGCGACCTGCCTGATCGCCGGCGACGTGGACTACGATGCCGCCCGCGCGGCTGCCGAGGCGGGCCTGGTGGTGCTCGATCCCGGCTTCATTCCGCTCGCGTGGTGGTCGCTGCGGCAACTCGTGCCACGCATGATCGCCGCGTTCGAGGGGGTCAGCGTGACGACCACGAGCTTCGATCCGGCACTGTTCAGCTGACCGACAGAGAGAGACCCGAGGGCGCAAAGCCCACGGGCGGCCCGCTCGTACCCCGACTCGCCGGGCGCGCGGCGAACCGCGTCTGGCGTGCTGCGTACTACGCGCATGCTGACGCCGCACGCACCTCCGCTGATCGGCCTGTTGCTCGCCTACCCGCTGTTGCCGTGGTGGGTGCGCGAGCTGTGTCGTGCATGGCGGCGCCGGCGGACGCGCGTGCTGATTATCGTCGTGATCGGCGCGCACGCGGGGATGTACGCGGCCACGTACGAGCTGGCCAGCATGGCCAGTGAGGCGCTCCGCCGGTTCAGCATGGTCTGGCCCGGCACGGACCAGCGACTGGTTCTTGGCCTGGCACTGGAAGTGGTGCTGGCATTGGCGTGGGCCGCCGTGGTGGTCGCGCTGGTTGCTCCACGGAAGGGTCCGCGGTTCGCGCGCTGGAAGGTGCGCGAGATGCCGGAACAGTCGGAGCAGCCGGAGCAGCCGGAGCAGTCGGCAGAGCCGGAAATCGTGGAGTGACGCGCGCGGTCAGAACCAGGCGCGAATGCCGAGCCGGAACGCCGTGTTGACCCACGTGATCGCGCCCTTCAGGCCGGGCGCCGATGGATCGACCAGGTAGCGCGAGCCGAGCGCCGTGGTCGTGGCCTCGAACGACGCCTTCGCAATCACCTGGATGTGGTTGTCCAGCCACCACACCGGCACGTGAATGAACGTGATCTGCACCTGTACGTTGAACACCGCGTTGTTCGCGTAGCCGACAATCGCCCCGGCTTCCGCCTGGATGTAGAAGCGCAACCACGTCGTCAGGCCCCAGTCGAAGAACAGGCCGCCGAGCAGCACGTGGCTCGACACGGCACCGCGGATCGGCGGCGTCTCCGCCTCCACGCCCACCTGCAGGAACGTGTACTTGGGCACCACGCCGAAGAACGATGGCACCGGCAGACTGCCGAGATTCAGCGGCCCGGTGAAAACCGGGATCGGCAGGCCGGCGCCGTACGTCTCGATGCGCTGGCGAACCAGCTCGCCCGACAGAATCGTCTGGCCGCGGAACTCGGCGTCGGCCGAAAGCGGGCCGTACACGTCCCAGCTGGAGAGCACCAGTTGCGGGCCCACGCCGTACTCGTTCCACGGCGCGAGGATCTCGAGTTCGAGCGAGAATTCCGAGAAGTCGCCGTCAAGCGCGGTTGCGACGGCCTTGCCACCCAGGGTGCCGCCGAACGACACGCCGATGCGCACGCCGAACGGTTTGTTGACCGGTTCGGGCGCATCCTCGCCGATGCCGTGCCCGCCGAACCACAGGCCAATGCCGAACGCGGTGCGCGGATCGGCGTTGCCGTCGTCGTCGTCCGGCGCGGTTTCGAACTCGGCGCGACGCCCGGCCAGAACGTAGGCGATGTCGGCGAAGAACACCAGCCCGCCCGGCATGTCGCGGTCGGGCCCGCCGAGCACCGGCGTGGGCGTGACCTGCACCGCCTGGGCGGACGCCAGCGCGGCCGGCAACGCAAGAACCACGAGCACGAGCGCTGGCAGCAGCGCGACGGGAAGGATGGAATGACGCGGCATGTGGCGTGGTGGATCGGGCGGGGACGCCACGCGACAGGCTACCCGATGGTTGCGGCGCGCGGAAACACCTGCGTCGTCAGCGTGTATGGCGTTGACACCTGTTACCCCGCACGTGAGTGGCGCGTTCCTGCTGCGTTCCGTCATTTGACTGTCACCAGGGCTCGCCATCTGCCGGGCGGGTCGATGCCCTCATTCATTCTTCAGGGAGCCGTTGCCCGGACGGTGCCCCTGCGTTCGGAGTGCCCCACACATGATGATCCGTTTGATTTCGTTGCTTGCCGTGATGGCGATCTGTTGCACCGCTCTCGTCGCCTGTGGCGGCGGTGGCCCGAGCCTGGTCGGCAAGTGGATGATCGACGTCGATGCCTACACCAAGCAGATCGAGGCCGACACGAAGAAGGACGAAGAGACGAAGAAGGCCGAGCTGGCCATGCTGAAGGATCCGGAGATGGCCAAGAAGATGACGATTGAGATCACGGCCACCGAAGTGAAGATGGGCGACAAGGTCTCGAAGTACAAGATCGTCAAGACCGAGGGCAATGTCCTGACCATCGAAAGCACCGACGACAAGGGCAAGACGGAGACCGTCAAGATGGAGGTCAACGGCGACTCGATGGCGATGATCAAGGAAGACGGCAGCAAGGGCACGCCGATGAAGCGCGTGAAGTGATCGCGCCGCACGGCCACGCCGACTGACAATCACCGGAGCGGGGCCCTTGCCGGCCCCGCTTCGCGTTTCGTGCGCCGGCGAGGCATGATCAGCCGACCGACCCGCCGACCGACCGGACCACCGGATGCTGAACCGCAACGATCGCGCACGCATTGCCGCCGACACGGTGGCGATCCTCGAGGCCGGCCACTACACGTCCGCCAGCGGCAAGCCGGTGTCAATCCGCGACGCGCAGGCCGCGGCAGTGGCCGGGACGGTGCTGATCCGGCCCGACGACGCGTTGCCGGACGGCGCAGCGGCAATCGACGACACGCACCAGCCGAGGCTCCGCGTGATCTGCACGACCACGTTCAGCGCTGCGCGCGAACTTGCGGCCGCCGGCCGGCATGTCGTGGCGCTCAACTTCGCGTCGGCAAAGAACCCCGGCGGCGGATTCCTCGGCGGCGCGCGCGCACAGGAGGAAGACCTCGCGATGCGCAGCGGCCTGTTCGGCTGCATCAACGGATCGCCGATGTACGCGCACAACCGCCGCGCCAACGATCCGCTCTACTCGCACCACATGATCTGGTCGCCGCGCGTGCCGGTCTTCCGTGACGACGACACCGGCGCGCTGCTCGACGAGCCGTGGCCCTGTTCGATCATCACCGCCCCGGCCGTCAATGCGGGCAACGTGCGCGAGCGCCATCCGCAGGTCGCGTCGCAGATCGAGCCGACGATGCGCGAACGCGCCCATCGCGTGCTCGCGGTGGCCCACGCGCACGGCGGCCGGGGCAACGACGCGCCCGCGCTGGTGCTCGGCGCGTGGGGCTGCGGCGTGTTCCGCAACGACCCGGCCGTCGTGGCGACGATCTTCCGCGACCTGCTGATCGCCGATGGTGCGGCTTGGCGCGGCGTGTTCGCCGACATCACGTTTGCCGTGCTCGACCCCGCCATGTGCGACGTCTTCGCGCGGATCATCCCGGCCACCGCCTGATTCGTCGTCCAGGGCAATGCATCGACAATCAGCTTCGGTGCAAGAGCCGCGACCGAAAGGGAGCGGGGAAACGCGCAACCTCGCAACCTCGCGCGCGTCCCGCGACTGCCCCCGCTCCCTTTCGGTCGCGGCTCTTACCAACCGGAACTTCCCGCTGTCTGCGCGCGAGCAACCGGTCGTCCGGGGCGCGTGCGTTGCCCCGGCCGCGTCCGCAACGTTCCACGTAACGTCGCGTGTTGAACTTTTCCGCCCGTCCGGCTCTGATGGATTGTCCCAACCCTCGATGAGTCAACCAATGGCAGACCAGCCGCACCGCACCGCCTCCGCATCGGGTTCTTCCGACGACGCACCGTCGAAGCCGGTGCAGACCGTCGTCGAACAGCCCGATCCGGGGCCGATCTCGATCACCGCCCTCGCCGGCGCGATCGGCGGCGTCGCGATGATCATTGCGTTCTTCCTGCCGCTGCTGATCTTCAAGGCGGATCGCCTCAGCGGCTTCCACGAGAAGCGCCAACAGCTGATCGAGAGCCTGGCCGCGGCCGAGAAGGTGGCCGAGAGCAACGGGCAGATCACGGTCGAGCAACTCCGGGGGCTCGACAAGACGACCAACGCCGACGGCGAACGCACCGGCCATCTGCTCGAGCGAATCACCGGCTCCGAGGGTGCGCAGACCGTCTCGCTCGACCAGATCCGCGCCGCGCGCGCCTGGACCGACGCCGCCTCGCGGCTGATCAACGTGCCCTCGCTCTGGCACCTGTTCAACATTGCCGACCTGCTGGAGAAAGACAAGGACCGCACGCGCGCGCTCGGCGAGCGTATCGGCATCAACGACCGCATGCTCAAGATCGTGAGCGGCGTGCGCATCGGCCTGATCTCGCTGCCGGTGGCCGGTCTGGTCGCCATCGCGATGGCGCTGGTCACGCGCTTCCGCAAACTCAACGCGCTGTTCCTGATCATCATGTTCCTCGCAGGCATCATGCTCGTCGGTATGTCGGGCCTGTTCGCCGGCTACGGCTGGGCCTGCGAGAACGCCGCGCGGTTTGCCGACACGCCGGTGCAGCCGCTGCTGGCCGATCTGCCGTTCGTGGTCGGGCCGGGCACGTGGGCCGTGCTTGGCGGCAGCGGGCTGTTCGTGTTCACCGCGATGTTCGGCGTGAACCGGCGCAACGTGCTCGCCTGCTACATCTTCTACTTCCTGCTCGCCGGCGGCGCGGTGGCGTTCTGGGTCTACTGGATCGGCGAACAGAAGGCCACGCCGACCGACGCTGTGAACCTGCCCGCGCCGGCGGCACCCGCACTGCTCACCAGCTGAGCTGATCGCGTGCGACCCCGCCACGTGCTGCGCGTGCTGCTGCTTGTCGTGCTGATCGGCGCGATGGTGGCGGCGTTCGTGCAGTTGCCGTGGCTGCGCGAGCCCGGCGCAGTCGATCGCATCCGCGACGAGGTCCGCGCGCTGGGCTGGATCGCGCCAGTCGCGTTCGTGCTCATCTACGCTGTGGCGATGGTGCTGTGCCTGCCGGCGACGCCGCTGTCGCTTGCCGCGGGCGGCGTCTTCGGCTGGGCCGGTGCGGTGGCCGCCAACCTCGTTGGCAGCACCCTCGGCGCAACCGCCGCGTTCCTTGTCGCGCGCGCGCTCGGCGCACCCGGCGTGCAACGACTCTTCGGCACGCGCGGCCGCCGGCTGATTGAAGGCGTCGAGGCCGAGGGCTGGCGCTTCGTGGTTTTCGTGCGCCTCGTCGTGATCATCCCGTTCAATGTTTCCAACTACCTGTTCGGCATCACGCGCCTGCGCGTCGGCACCTACGCGCTGGCCACGGCCGTCGGCATGCTGCCCGGCTGCGTCGCGTACTCGTACCTCGGCCATGCGATTGCCGAGGCGCTGGCGGACCGCAAGGGCGCCGTGGATGCCGGCCTGGTGGCGCTGATGCTGCTGGTGGTGGCTGCGGTGCTGCCGCGGTGGCTGCTGACGCGGCGCGTGATGCGGATCGACCTGGCTGGCCTCGCGGCCGCATCCGGAGGCGGCGATCGGCCGATGCTGCTGCTCGACCTGCGCGAGACCAGCGACGCGGCAGCCACGCCGATCGGGATCGCCACGCACATCCCGGCCTCGCAGCTGGCTGCGCGAATCGGCGAGCTGGGTCCGCCGGCCGACCGTGCCGTGATCATGATCACCAACCACGGCGGGTTCGCGGTGCGCACCGTGCGCACGTTGCGCGCCGCCGGGTTCCGCATCATCAGCGTGTTCAGCGGCGGGGCGTCGGAGTTGCATGCCGGGCTGACGGAATCGTAGCGAGATGTTCCGGGCCGCGGTCAAGAGCCGCGACCGCAAGGGAGCAGGCCCCGGCCGATTCCCGGTTGATTCCGGCATCAGACTCCGGGGACTTCCGTCCCCGGCTCGCCCCGAGCGTGAATCTCGCGCAACACCGCGCGCACCGGGCTGGCATCAAACCCCACCAGCCGCAGCGGCAACGCAATCAGCTCGTACACACCGTCCGGCACCTGCGACAACACCACACCCTCGAGGATCGCCATGTGATTGGCGAGGAAGCGCTGGTGCGCCGGCAGATCCTTGCTGCTGAACAGATCCACGCTCGGCGTGTCGATGCCGATCAACCGCACACCGTGGCCGTGCAACTCGTCCACCAGCGCCGGCTCGAGGCCGCAGAAGTCCTCGTTGAAGCGGTGCGGATCGGGGTAGCTGCCGGTCGCGATCAGCACGCGCGGCTCGCTGATGGTCGCGCCGCCGAGGTGTGCCATGCCGACGCGCTGGCCGCGTTGCATGCCGCTCGCGCGGACGACCTGACAGCGGCCGACGTAGATGTCGAGCGACCGCTGGTCGATCGACTCGGCGTCGACGCCGTAGTGGCTCGGCGCATCGACGTGTGCACCGAGGTGCACGGTTGCGCGCAGCGAGCTCAGGGTGATGTTGTCGCCGCGCTTCATGTCGCACAGCACCTCGCGCGACGGCGGCGTGTCGCCCGGCCAGACGGCCAGCGCAGGCGAAACCGGCGGCGTGATGTCGTGCAGCATGATGGCGGCGGCTCCCGATCAACGACCGCGCTGGCGGTCGAGCGGCACGTACACCGCGTACCCGTCGTAGTTGAGCGTACCGGACGGACGCAGGCGCACGTTGGCGAAGCGGTTGTGCACCACCACCAGCGACTGCCGGCGGGCCAGGAATGTGTACGGCTGCGTCTCCACGACGATCCGTTCACACTTGCGCCACAGCGTGGTGCGCAGTGCGGGGTCGGGCTCGCGGACGGCCTTGTCGAGCAGGGCGTCGAGCGCCGGGTTGCTGTAGCTCATGAAGTTGTCGCCGCCCGCCGGGATCTGGTCGGAGTGGAACATCTGGCGGATGTTGACCTCCACGCCGCTGGTCCAGCCCAGCGAGATCGCCTCGAACTTGCGGCTCTCGATGGCGTCGATCATCAGGCTGAACTCCATCTGCTGCAGCTCGACGCGCACGCCGCCGCGCGCGAGGCAGTCGCGCACGAACGTGATCGTCTTGCGGTAGTCGTCCGACCCGGCCGGGTAGATGATCCGCACCGACAGCGGGTCGCCGTTGCGATCCACAATGCCGTCGCCGTCGGTGTCGGTGTACCCCGCGGCGGCCAGCTGCCGGGCGGCCTCGGCGCGGTCGTACGCGAGGTCGCTCAGGTCCTTGTCGCTCTGCGTGCCGGCCGGGTGGAACGGCCCCTTCGCGACAAT
>JBFWQT010000184.1:0-11839 GCA_050249295.1 Planctomycetota bacterium | reverse complement strand
CCGTTGAATCGCGGCACAAGACGTACTGCAAGGAGCACGTGCCGCCCGAAGCCCGCGCCACCAACGATCGGCGCAAGGCGGCATCGCCAGCGGCCGCGCGGATCCGGCGGCAGAGCGGACGCACCGCGGCGATCACGCGCCCCGGCGCCTCACCGTCCGGGCCGTCCGGGCGCACCGCCGTGATCGCGAGCACACCGTCGGCCCGTCTGCCGCAGGAGGCGGCGGCACCATCGCGCACAACGGCGATCGTGGTCATCGCCGTGGCGTGCCTGGCCGTGGTCGGCGCCATCGGTGTGATCGCGATGTCCGGCCTGCGCACGAGTACTCCGACCGGAACCGGTCCGCACAATCCGGCCGACCCGCGCGTCGCGCCCACCGATCCGCAGTATCCGGCCGGCGATCGGCAAACCGCGCTGGAGGCGCGCGCGCTGGCCGAGCAGACGAAGTGGAAGGACTTCGACGCCGGCAACCCGCCGAGCGGGCGCGACCGCGCGGCGGCCGAGGGGTTCGATCGCACGTTCGCGCTGATCGCCGAGGTCGAGGCGTTTGCGCGCGACGGCGGCAAGCTGCCAGAGGGCCGGCTGACCACGCTCAACCGGCTGCTGGACTACTGGGCCGAGGCGGCGACGCGATCGGCGATTGCCGACATCCGCGCGGCAGCTGACCTCAAGGAGCAGCGCGAGTCGCCGGCCGCGGCGGCGCAATACGTGCGCGAGATGATGGCCGGCGACGATCGCTACCTTGCGCGCCGGTTCATCACCAACAGCGACCTGTGGCCGGCGCGCCAGTTGCGCGACATGCTCGAACGCTTCGAGCGCAACAGCGGCGGCAGCAGCCTGAGCAATGCGCAGCGGGCCGCGCTGACCGCCCTCGATGCGCTGGTCGCCGCGTCGGCGCCGTGGTCGCGCGAGGCCGAGTCGACGCGCGACGAGCGCTGGTTCAACCAGGGCCTCGGGTGGCTGCGCAAGGTCAACGGGCTGCCGTTCGATCATCCCTCGATCGAGGATGCGAACGGCGCCGACGGCATGCCCCTCAAGCGCTTCAAGGCGACGCGCGTGGAGATTGCGCAGCGCCTGTTTGCGTGGCTCGACGCGAAGTACCGCGAGCTGGCGGGCTACGCGACCGGCGACACGGTGCGCGCGTTCATGGAGCTGGCGAAGGCGTTCCTGCACGACGCGCCCGACGACATGCCCGAGCGCACGATCGTTGCCGGCTGGCTCCGCGACATGACCGCGCAGCTGCAGCAGCAGCCCACGGCCGACACGGGCGACCTCACGGCGTTCCTCGACAAGGCCGAGCGCGAGGGTCGCGCGGCCGTGGCGTCGACCGACTTCCACGTGTTGCTGCGCGCGTTCGCGAGGCTGCAACTGGCGGCCACGGTGATCGACATCGCCGACGAGCGCCGCGGCGGCGTGATCCGCCTGATGCTCGAGCTGCACAAGCAGTACTTCGCCACGTTCGAGGCACAGGCGGCCGGGGTCGACAAGACGGTCGATCGCGCGAGCTGGCGCGCGGCGGGGTTCATGCTCTTCCAGGTGTGCGGCGTGTTCGACCAGCTGGCCACGTACCAGCAGAAGGTGCAGGAGATGAGCCTGCAGAAGTACGGCGCGCATCCGGTCTCGGAGTGGCGCGCGATGATCGAGTTCCTCGATGAGACGGTGGGCGCCGACGGGTTCGGTTCGCTGACCGGCGACGCGCTGTGGGTGTACTACGCCGGGCTGATCGGCATTCTTGCGCAGGAGTACACGCGCTCGCGCAACCCGGACCTGGTGCCGTTGCTGAACGACGCGGCGACGCGCTGCGTGCGCGACGTGATGCAGCGCGACCTGACCGCGATCGGCGGATCGCAGCGCGCGAGTCGCCTGGCGGAGCAGGCCGCGAAGTGCCACCAGTCGTTCATCTCGGCCGCGCAGCAGCCGGAGATCGCGCGGTCGCTGGAGCAGCAGCGCGCGCGGGCCGAGCAGTTGGCGGGCTCACTGCCGCGCGCCACGGCGAAGTAGCGGATGCCGTGCGAGTGATCCGCCAGGAGCCGCGACCATCCGCGGACCCACCGCTACTTGCTGCCGAACAGTTCGTCCTTCACCTGGCGGTAGGCATCGCGGAACGCCATGCCCTGCTCGACCACCAGCTGGTGCGCGCGCGCCGTGGCCTGGATCTCCGGCCCGCACGCCGCGGTCATCGCGTCGGCATCAAACGTCAACCGCTCGACCACGCGACGGCAGACCTCGACGCCGGCCGCCGTCTGCTCGAGGCCCGAGAGGAACGCGCGCTTGGTCGCCTGGAAGTCGCGGTGGTAGCCGCTGGGCAGGCGCACGCCGAGCATGCGGATCGTCGCCGCGTGCCCCTCGACGTGGGCGTGCAGCGCGCGCAGCAGTTCGAGCACGTCGGGGTTGCGCTTGTTCGGCATCAGGCTCGAACCGGTGGTCAGCTCGTCGGGCAGGTGGATGAACCCGTACGCGCGCGAGTGGAACAGCAAGCCGTCGGCGGCGAACTGCGCCATCGTCCAGCAGACCTGCGCGCAGGCGGTCAGCGCGAGCGCCTCGAACTTCGCGCGGCTCTGCTGGCAGTACACCGGGTTGTGTTGCACGCGCGCAAAGCCGAGGTCCGTCGCGCTGCCGGCACGATCCAGCGGAATCGGCGGACCGAAGCCCGCGGCCGAGCCGAGCGGCGACTGGTCGAGACACTCGACGGCCGCCGCGATCACCAGCCGGTCGTCGGCCAGCGCGTCGCGGAACGAGCGCGCCCAGGTCTCGACCGGCAGCGGCATGGCGGGTTGGCCGTGCGTGTAGCCGGGCATGATCAGCTGGCCGGCCTCGACGGCGCGCGCCTCGAACGCCGCGGCAAGGCGGTCGGCGCCCCCGGCGATGGCGCGCAGGCGATCGAGCGCGAACAGGCGCAGCGCGGTGAGCACCTGGTCGTTGCGCGACCGCGCGGTGTGCACGCGCTTGCCGAGTTCGCCGTGCGCATCGGTCAGCGCTTCCTCGATGGCGGTGTGGCAGTCCTCGTGGTCGGGCCGCAGCGTGAACTCGCCGCGATCGTAGCGCTCGCGCAGCTGCTGCAGGGCCGCGGTCAGCGTCGCCACGTCGTCAGCCTTCAGCACGCCCGCGCGCCCGAGGCAGCGCACGTGCGCGGCCGTGCCGGTGAGGTCGTACGGGATGAGTTGGTGGTCGAGTTCCGGATCCTCGCCGCGCATGAAGGCGTCGATCGTGTCGTCGCGTCCGCTCGCGCCGGCGCCGCTACCGCTCCACAGTGCACACATGATGGTCGTTCCTGTTGGGCTCGCGGGAGTCTGGTTCCGGGACAGCGCACAAACAGCCTTGCAGGCGGGTCCGGGTATCTTCGGGTAAGAGCCGCGACCGAAAGGGAGCGGGGGCAGCTGCGAGGGGCGAGGTTGCCACTCCCTCGATGATTTCCCCGCTCCCTGTCGGTCGCGGCTCTTACCCGAGTCAGTCCGCTGTCGGCTCCTACACCCCCGGCTCGCCCGGAACAACGATCTTTGTTTGTCGCGCGCCAAATGCACAGCGGGCGACCCGGTGGGTCGCCCGCTGCGTGAATCTCGCGGTGGCTGTCCGCGTCAGATCACCAGTTGAAGCCGAAGCCGAACTGGAAGCCACCCTTGCGTCCGCCGACCTGGACGCCCTGGCCATTCAGCTCGAGGCCGATGTCGAAGCCACCGATATTGCGCTGGTAGCGGATCGGGTTGTTGTTCAGGTAGTTCTTCGCCAGGTTCCAGGCGTTGTTCAGCAGGCCCTTCCAGTCGAAGCCGCCGTAGATGGCGCTGATGTCGTTGCTGCTGACGGCGGTGACGTGATCGATGTTGCGGATGGCGATGCGGCTCATGGCGGTTCCTGTAGGTCGGGTCGTTGGTTCGGTCCGGAAGGTGGGGTCGCGGTTGCGTTCCCCTCGACTGGTTGAACTGTATCCCACCGGATTGGCCGAATCAAACAGATTAGCTGATTTTCTTAAACCCTTTAAATGGAAGGTGATGCGGATCAATCTGCCGGAGACGACGGTTTCGGCGGCCGGTTTCCGCACCCGGGAATGGCCGGGGCGGCGCGTACTATCCTCCTGGATCCACTCGACCTGACTCGACTCGAACCGTCGTCGCGCCATGCCGCAGAACCTCATCGTGATCTTCGGGCCGTGCGCCGTCGGCAAGATGACCGTCGGCCGCAGTCTCACGGCGCTCACCGGCATCCCGCTGTTCCACAATCACATGTCGATCGAGCCGGTGCTGCCGTTCTTCACCTTCGGCACGCCGCCGTTCAATCGCCTCGTCGGGGGCTTCCGTCGGCGACTCTTCGAGGAGGTGGCCGCGAGCGACCTGCCCGGCCTGATCTTCACGTACGTGTGGGCGCTGCAGCTGGAGAGCGAGAAGCAGGAGATCGACGAGCTGACCGCCATCTTCGAGTCGCGCGGCGCGTCGGTCGGCTTTGTCGAACTCGCGGCCGACCGCGCGGTGCGCGTCGATCGCAACCGCAGCAGCGAACGCCTGGAGCACAAGCCGAGCAAGCGCAACGTCGAGCGGTCGGAGCGCAACCTGCACGACCTCGACGCCAACCACGTGCTCAACACGAGCGAGTCGATGCCGTTCTGCTACCCCGACCGCCACCTGCGCATCGACAACAGTGCGCTCGCACCGGCCGACGCGGCCGCGATGATCCAGCAGCGCTTCGGCCTGTGACACCTGGTATTCCCGGCCTCGCGGGCCGTCCCGCCCGCACGGCAACTTTCTTCACGCGCTGGTGGCCGCACCACACTAGAATCCGCGCGCCATTCACCGACCGAACCGAACGGAGAGAGCACCATGGCGGAAGAACGCACCCTGCTGATCGTCAAGCCGGACGGCATGCAGCGCGGCCTCGCGGGCGAGATCATCTCGCGCTTCGAGAAGAAGGGGTTCACCATCGTCGGCTGCAAGATGATGCGCATCACGCCCGAACTGGCCGAGAAGCACTACGGCGAGCACAAGACCAAGCCCTTCTACAAGGGCCTCGTGGCCTTCATGACCAGCGGCCCGGTGATCGCCCTGTGCGTGGAAGGCCCGCGCGTGATCCAGGTCTCGCGCCTGATGATGGGCGCCACGTTCTCGTACAAGGCTGACCCCGGCACCATCCGCGGCGACTTCGGCGCGAGCAAGGGCTACAACCTGATCCACGGCAGCGACTCGGCTGACTCCGCGAAGCGCGAACTCGAGCTGTTCTTCAAGAAGGACGAGCTGTTCGACTGGACGACGTACCGCCAGCCGTGGCTGTTCAACGACGAGGACAAGGGCTCGAAGACCGAAGCCTGATCGCCACCGTCGACGCGACGCCAACAGATTGCGCGAGCCGGGTCAGCCATGATCCGGCTCGCCTCGTTTCGCGCGCTCGCTCAGGTCTTGCGCTGACACCGCCGGCGCAGCCACTCCGGCTCGGCCGCGTTGTCGGCCAGTTCGCGCAGCAGGCTCCGCACCTCGGCACCATGCGGGCCGTTGCGCTCGCGGCAGAGCCGACCGATCAGCAACCGCCGCGACAGCTCGCGCGCACGCGGGTTGGTGTGACGCAGCAACCGGCGCCACAGGTCGGGACGCGGCGACCGGCAGACGGCGCGCACCAGCCATTCGAGCCGCAAACCCGTGAGCCACCACGGCGTGCCGGGCAGCAGCAGATCCTCCAGCACCGCGGTCACTCGCTCGATCGTCGTGTCGCACACCGTGAAGTACGCGGCCATGCAAGCCAGCTCCCACACGGCCGTGGTCTGCCAGCCCAGCGCCTGATACTCGCCGCGATCGGTCGGCGGCGGATGCTCCAGCGAGACCAGCACATCCTCGACGTCGACATCGAACTCCGCATCGGCCGGCGTGCGCACCGCCAGCGACGCCATGCAACGGCCCCACCAGGCGGCGGCAAACGGCTCGTCGTGCAGATCCTGCACGAGGCAGTTGTTGCCGAACAGCTTCACGAACAGCGACTCGATCCGCGTGCGCGGCATCATCGCCTCGTTGGCCACGCCGAACGCCTCGCGCCACGCCCAGTACTGCGCGTCGTTGCCGGGCCGCACGCGACCGGCCACGCCATACGACTCGGCCGAGGGCAGGCGGCCGGCGCGCGCATCGCGCATCATCACGCTGGCATCGAACATCGTCATGCCGACGCGGCGGATCGACGTGGTGCCCGCCAGCCAGCCGCGCACGGCGTCGCGATGGGCCAGCACGGCGTTGCGCGTCGCCTCGTCCGGCTCCATCGCCTGCCAGCGTGGCAGCAGCATGTCGGCGGCGATGAGGTTGAACTTTATGCGGACGAGCCCGGGCAGCCGCATCCGGCGATACACGCGCGTCGGCGGCATCACGGCGTCGGGCGGCGTCTGCACGAGTCCGTCGGGCACCACATGCACAACCGGCCGGCGCAGGTGCGCGCAGAGCTGCTCCCACAGTGGGGGCAGTGTGATGGGTGTCGTGTCGCTTCCGGTCACGTCAGAGCCCCCGGGCGTCCGCCGTGCCCGCCATTCCGGGGCCGGCACCACTTCGGCCATTCTGTCTAACATCGCGCCGGGATGGTCCGTACCATACCTGCCGCTACCCGCCTTCTGCCACTCACCGCATCGCGACGAGGTTCTCTGATGACAGCCGTTCGTGCCTTCCTCTGTGCCATCCTGATCATCGCCGCGATTGCGCCGGCCACCACCCTGCAGGCGCAGGACGCCGACAAGAAGGCCGAGGCGCTGCACAAGCAGGCCATCGGCGAGTGGGAGATCGACATCGACGCGTTCCGCAAGTACGTGCTGCCGGGCATGCCCGAGGAGCAGCGCGGGATGGTCGAGCAGCAGCTGCAGATGCTCAAGGGTGTGCTGCAGCTGAGCGTCACCAGCGACAAGCTGAAGATTGCGTTCAACGGCCAGGGCCAGGAGGCCAGCTACAAGGTGCTCGGCGTCACCGATGGCGTGCTCGACATCGAGACGACGGACGCCAACGGCACCGTCGAGAACGCGCACATCGAGTTCGTCGGCGCGTCGATGAAGCTCACGCAGGACAGCCGGCCCGACCAGCAGATGTACTTCTGCAAGAAGGGCGCGGCCGCACCGGAGCTGACGCAGCCGGCGCCGCACGACCCCGGCGCGCAGCCCGCCAACCCCGGCCCGGGCGTTGATGGCGGCGAGCTGGCGAAGGCGATCGTCGGCGAGTGGACGATCAACATCGAGCGTTCGGTGCGCGAGAACCCGGCCAACAAGGGCCTCGCCGAGGCCGAGCTGAAGGCGCAGATCGAGCAGGGCAAGCTGATGGCCGGCGCCGTCACGATCGAGATCACCGACAAGGAGATGGTCATCGAGATGGGCCAGATGCGCATCGAGTCGCCGTACAAGGTGCTCGCGGTCGAGAACGACTCGCTGACGCTGGAAGTGGATGCGCAGGGCCAGGTGCGCCAGCAGAAGGTGCGCATCGTCGACAAGCACACGCTGCAGATGGAGTTCCAGGGTCAGCTGCTGATGGTCGAGCGCAAGGGCGCGCCGCGCGGCGACGTCGCCCCCGAAGTGACCGGCCCGTACACCGGCCCGCGCCCCGAGGGCCTGCACGGCCTGATGTGCGGCGAGTGGAAGGTCGACCTCGAGAAGACGCTGCGCGCCGACCCGAACTACAAGGACATGTCGGATGCCGATCTGAAGTCGGCGATGGAGTTCGTGGAGATGACCGGCGAGATGAAGCTCAACGTCAGCCCGGACAAGTTCGAGCTGGTGGTGTCGGGCGCGCCGAGCTCGTACGGCTACAAGCTGCTCTCGGCTGACCCCGCCTCGTCGAGCGTGAAGCTCTCGATCACGGGTGCGTCGGGCACGAGCAGCGAAGCGATCTGGAAGGTGACCGGCACCGAGATGAGCGGCGCGCTGGACAGCAAGCCGTTCTTCTTCAAGCGCGACAAGGCCCCGGCGGTCGCGCCTGCTGGCAGCGCCGATGGCAGCGTGCTGGTCGGCACGTGGATCGTGGATATTGATGCGACGCTGGCCCGTGACGAGCGCTTCAAGGACAAGACCCGCGAGGAGAAGGACCGCGTGCGCAAGATGCTGCAGGGCATGACCAGCCTGCTGACGTGGACCTTCACCGCGGACCGCCTGATCGAGGTCGCCCCGACCGGCAAGCGCGAGTACAGCTGGAAGGCGATCGGCCGCCGCGGCACGACGCTGGAGATCGAGATCAGCGACGACAAGGGCAACACGGCCCGCAGCAAGCTGACCATCGACGCCGGCGACCAGACGATCAACGGCGACGTCAACGGCTCGATGCGCTACCTGCGCCGCCAGTGAGTTGCGCGTGAGCGATTGATCGAATGCAGACAAACGGAAGCGCGGAAGCCGGCGGTCTTCGTGATGAAGACCGCCGGCTTTGCGTTTCGCCAGTCGCGCCAGTCGTGTCAGTCGCCGAGCGAGCCACGCACGTCGATCGGCACGTCGCGTTCCTTGCGATCGGTCCAGGCGTCGAGTTCGATCCGCACGTTGCGCACGTCGCGCGACAGGCTCCACGACGTCTCGCACTTGACCATCCGGCCGAACGACATCCGGCTGCGCGAGCCGCGCTTCGATTCGATCAGCGTGCCGTCGGCGTCGTAGAAGCGCAGACCCGCGACCACGCCGTCGTCGCCGTCGTTGGCAAACGTCACCTCGAGCGGCTCGTCACCCCACTCGGGCTTGCCGACGTTGCCGATGGTGTAGGTCATCGGGCCGAGCGTGATCTTGTTGCCGGTCTTGAGCTCGGTCGCGAGCTTGAACGTCTCCTTCGTGGTCGCGGTGGTCAGGCGCACCGTGCCGACGAGGCGGATGAACGTGGCGCCGGCCGCGGGGCGACCCTTGCCGCTGAACTCCACGAGCGCTGCCTTGCCGTCGGCGCTGACCTTCGGCCAGTGGCCCATGCCGTCGTGGCTGCCGCCGGCCAGCGACTTGCCGGTCGAGTCGACGAGCGAGGTCATCTTGCTGTGGTCGCGATCGAGGTCGATGATCCCGCCGCCGGGCAGCTGGATCAGCACCGCCAGCGTCGTGCCGGGCATGTCATTGAACGGCCGCATCTCGTCTTCGTCGGCGTAGGGTTCGCTCGACACCTTGAGTCCGACAACCTTGCTGGTGGCCGCTGCGGCGGCCGTCGCGGGGGCGGTGTTGTCGGGCTGCGGATCCTGCGCATCGGCGACCGACCAGTTGGCCATCGCGATCAGGGTGGCGCACAGGGCGACGACCAACAGGGCAACAAGCAGGCGCATCGGTTGAGACATGGGGCCGGTTGGGCAGGTGTCAGAAGGGTGACGGGTCTGGAGTATATCGCTGCGGGTCGAGCCGGGATGGCGGCGATTCAGTGCTGCGAGAGGGAGCGGATCACGTCGTCGGCGATCGAGCGGCGCACGCCCTTGCCGCGGATCATGCGCACGGCCACGACGTTGGTGCCGATCACGACGAACACCAGCGCAGCGAATATCAGGCCGATGATGGCCTTCATTTTCGGTGGCGCTGGTACGTCGAACGGATCGAACACGCCCGTCGTCACCATCACCGTCGCAACCGCCAGGAGCACATCGAGGAACAGCGCCACCGGCAGCAACAGCAGCCCGGTCTTGCGGCGCCGGCGCGCGATCGCGGCGTGCTGGTGTCGACGATAGATGCGGTCCAGCTGTGCGACCACGTCGGCCGGCAGCGACGGTAGTTCGCGATCCACCGCGCGGCGGAACGTCGCGAGCCCGCTGCCCTTCGCGGCATGCGCGGCGGCCAGTTGTTCGACCGCGTCGTGAGGTTCGGTCAGATGTGGCGGATTCATTTGCGTCGCCGCTACAGCATGCGCGAGAGCGCGAGCACGAACAGGATCGCGAAGATCGCGGCGCCAACGCCGCCGAGCATCGCCATGCCGAAGATGCGGTCGTACTTGCGCGTCAGCTGCTCGACCTGCTCCTCGAGCCGGCGCTTGTCCTCGGCCAGCATCGCCAGCCGCGACTGCTCGATCTTGTAGGCGCGGAAGATCGTGCTCTTGCCGACTTCCAGCCGCGGCGCGGCGGGGCTGCGGCCGGCACGCAGCAACTCCAGGTCCTCGAACAGCAGCTCGAGCGTCGGGTACCGGTCCTGCCGCTTCTTCGCCATCATCTTCTCGATGACGTGGCAGACGTCGTCCGACAGCCGCGGGTTGAGGCTCTTGGGGCTGGCCGGCTGCTCCTTCACATGCTTGAGCATCACGGTGCTGCCCGACCCGTCGAACGGCGGCTGGCCTGTCACCATGTGGTAGAAGGTCGCGCCGAGCGAATACACGTCGGACCGCCAGTCGACGTGCTCGTCGCCCATCGCCTGCTCGGGGCTGATGTAGTCCGGCGTGCCGAGCACCATGCCTTCGAAGCCCAGCTCCTTGTCGAGCTTGCTCTTCACGAAGCCGAAGTCACCGAGCTTGCCGATGCCCTGGCGCGTGACGATGTTGCTGGGCTTGATGTCGCGGTGAACGATGTCGAAATCCTTGTAGTAGCGCAGGCTGCGCACTACCTGGATGATGATGTTCACGGCTTCCGGCACGGGCATCGCGCCGTTGTCTTCAATCAGCTGGTCGACGGTCTTGCCGGGCACGTACTCCATCGCGAAGTAGTAGTAGCCCGACTCCTTGCCGACGTCGTAGACCTGGATCAGGTTCTGGTGGCTGAGCTTGCCGACGACGCGGGCCTCGAGGATGAAGCGCTTGCGGAACTCGTCGTCGGTCACCCAGTGCTTGTGCAGCACCTTGAGCGCGACGAGGCGGTTCATGCTGACCTGCTTGGCCTTGTAGACCACGCCGAGGCCGCCTTCGCCGAGCGTGCCGAGAATCTCGTAGCCGGTGATGTGGATCGCTTCGGCGCGGGTCTGCTCGCGGATGTAGCGCTCGCGGGCTTTCTGCACCGCTTTGACTTCCATCTGCGTGAGGATGCCGCGATCGACCAGCAGCTGTTCGAGCTGCACGCGCCGGCCCTCGGCCGCGGCCTGGTCGACTTCCTTCTGCACCACCGCCAGGTCGGCCGCTTTCAGCAGGCCGTTGCGCACGGCCAGTGTGCCGAAATCGATGACCTCGTCGCCGGGGTTTGAACCGGTGGCCGAGTCCGTCTTTTCCAGGGTCGACTCGTCGATATCGGTCATCGGCAGCCAGCCGGGCGTGAGGCGTGATTGAAAGCCGATTGCGGCCGGCTGTGGCCGGCTCGCGGGGTGGACGGATTCTAGTGTTCGTGGCCGACGGCATCAAGGCGCGCGGCGGGTTGCCTGCCGGCGCGAACTGCGCTGCCACTCGGCGAGCGCCCTTGCCGGACGCGAAGGCGAAGGCGTTGCCTGGTGTGTGGCACGGGTGAGAGTCAGGGTGCAGATGAGAGCGCGATGGCGTTTGGTTCCCGCCCCTGGACCTGGAATGCCGTGAGTTATCGCGATGCCCTTCCGGAGCCCCGCAGGGGCGGCCCTGCAGTAGCCCGGCGCGTGAGCCCCGGGATGCGACGGGTGTACCCTTCCCTCCGGAGCCTGCGAAGCAGGCGGCTCATTCGTTAGCCCCGGGTGGAGCCGCGAAGCGGCGAGAACCCGGGGTGGCACGGCGCGAGTACCCTTCCCTCCTCCGGAGCCTGCGAAGCAGGCGGCTCATTCGTTAGCCCCGGGTGGAGCCGCGAAGCGGCGAGAACCCGGGGTCATCGCGGCGCGAGTACCCTTCCCTCCGGAGCCTGCGAAGCAGGCGGCTCATTCGTTAGCCCCGGGTGGAGCCGCGAAGCGGCGAGAACCCAGGGTCATCGCGGCGCGAGTACCCTTCCCTCCTGAGCCTGCGAAGCAGGCGGCTCATTCGTTAGCCCCGGGTGGAGCCGCGAAGCGGCGAGAACCCGGGGTGGCACGGCGCGAGTACCCTTCC
>JBFWQT010000183.1:0-11854 GCA_050249295.1 Planctomycetota bacterium | reverse complement strand
CGATCGAGGGCATCGTGGCCCAGCGTCTGGTGCGCAAGGTCTGCATGGAGTGCCGCGAGCTGTACGAGCCGACGGAAGAGCAGATGCAGGCGCTGAACCTCAAGGCCAACGCTGTGGCCGGCAAGAAGTTCGCGTACGGCAAGGGCTGCGCCAGCTGCAACTTCACCGGCCACCGTGGCCGCATGGCGATCTACGAGATCATGCTGATCAGCGACCGCCTGCGTCAGATGATCATGGACCAGGCGCCGGTGGCCGCGCTGCGCGACCATGCCCGTCGTGAGGGCATGAAGACGCTGCGCGAAGCCGGGCTGACGGCCGTGTACGACTGCAAGACGACCGTGGAAGAGGTGCTGCGCGAGACGATGGCGGCCGAGTGATCGGCAGCCCGGGCGCGCGCAACACCACAAGAGCCGCGAGCGCGAGCGAGCGGGCCCAGAGGGCCCAGAGGGCCCTGTGCCGTCGAATCGACCCTTCGGCCAACGGTGATGGTCGTGATGCGGGTTCGCAAACGACAGGCCCCCGGGGGCCCGCTCGCTTGCGCTCGCGGCTCTTGTGTCGGCAGCCCGGGGCGTGCACACCCGGCGCGTCCGGAATCGCTCGCACATGCGTCCTCCGGTCCCGAACGTCGGCACAATCCGCCTTGCATTCGGTTTGCGAGGCTAGTATGGATATCGCGCCCCTGGCAGACGGAGCCGGTCGCGGCAGCCACACGCTGCTGGAGGCGACCGGGTTGTCCCGTTGCAGTGGCGGTTGACAGGCACCACCACCGACGGCCCGACGGCCCGACGGCCCTGAGCCGGGTGTCGGAATGGCGTCTGCCAGAGGTGCCAAGCCCGGCCTCCCCGAACTGTTCGGGGACGGTAGCTCGAACAGGTCGAGGAGTACGCCCGTGAGCAGCGACGATATCAGGCAGCGGATTGTGAAGATCGTGGCCGAGCAGATGGGTGTGGCGCCCGAGAAGGTGACCCCCGAAACGTCATTCATCAACGACCTCGGCGCCGACAGCCTGGATACCGTCGAGCTGCTGATGGAGTTCGAGGACGAGTTCGGCATCTCGATTCCTGAAGAGGAAGCCGAGAAGATCCAGACCGTCGGCGACGTGCTGCGCTATGTCGAGGCCAAGGGCAGCTGAGCCGGCTGGCGCCGTGCCGCACTGCCAGGTCCACCCGCCGACCAGTCGGGGCACGCGACATCGGCGGTCGCTCGCGCTGGCGCTCGTCAACCGAGCCGCTGGACGCGAACCGGCCAATCGGGAATCATGCGGGGCGCCACGGCGTTCCCCACCTGGCGGCCACCGGCTGTGCCCGACCGTTCGGACGGGGCCTGATGGAGCCTGGTCGGGCCTGATGGACACAACTAGGACGAGGGGACGAGACTGCTGATGAACCTGCGTCGTGTCGTTGTGACGGGAATGGGCGTTGTCACGCCGCTCGGCCAGACCGTGGACGAGTACTGGAAGAACATTCTCGCCGGCAAGAGCGGCATCAGCCAGATCGAGCGCTTCGACACCACCGACTTCACGACGAAGATCGGCGGCGAGATCAAGAAGCTCGACTGGGAACCCTTCATCCACAAGAAGGAGTTCCGCAAGCTCGATCCGTTCAGCGCGTACGGCCTGCTGGCGGCCCGACAGGCGCTGGCCCATTCCGGCCTGCTGCGCGACACCGGCGATCAGGTCTATGCCGAGATCACCGACGAGGCGCGGTTCATCGATCCCGCGAAGATCGACCCCAACCGCATCGGCGCCCTCATCGGCTCCGGTATCGGCGGCCTGACCGAAATCGAGAACCAGTACGAGATCCTCAAGGCGCGCGGCCCCGGTCGCGTCAGCCCGCAGCTGATTCCGATGATCATGCTCAACGCATGCACCGGCGGCGCGGCGATCGCCTTCGGCCTGAAGGGCCCCAACTATTCCACCGCCAGCGCTTGCTCGGCCGGCTCGCACGCGCTCGCGCTGGCGTTCCGCCACATCAAGTACGGCGACGCCGACGCGATGATCGCCGGCGCCAGCGAAGCTACCGTCACCCGCCTCGCGTACGCCGGCTTCTGCCAGGCCCGCGCGATGAGCCGCCGCAACGAGGACCCCGAGCACGCCAGTCGCCCGTTCGACAAGGACCGCGACGGCTTCGTGATGGGCGAGGGTGGCGGCGTGCTGGTCTTCGAGGAGCTCGAACACGCGAAGCGTCGCGGCGCCGAGATCCACGCCGAGATCGTCGGCATGGGTGCCACCGACGACGCCGTGCACATCACCGCGCCGAGCGAGGATGGCGAGGGTGCCCGCCGTGCGATGGAGCTGGCGATCGCCGAGAGCGGCCTGCCCAAGGACGCGTTCCGCTACATCAACGCGCACGGCACCAGCACCGACCTCAACGACCGGATGGAGACGCGCGCGATCAAGGACACGTTCGGTCCGCACGCGAAGAACCTCTGCGTCAGCAGCACCAAGAGCATGATCGGCCACCTGCTCGGCGCGTCCGGCGGTGTCGAGCTGATCGCGACCGTGCTCTCGCTGAAGCACCAGATCGTGCACCCCACGGCCAACCTGGAAAACCCCGGCGAGGGCTGCGACCTCGACTACGTGCCCGGCTCGGCCCGCAAGCTCGACGTACCGGCCGCTCTCAGCAACTCGTTCGGCTTCGGCGGTCACAACGCCTGCATCGCGCTCAAGGCCTGGGAGGGCTGATCGCCGCAGCGCCGCCAACCCCGTCGCTCGCACGGCCCGCCACCCGGCGGGCCGTCGTCATTCCGTTCATTGCCGCGCACAATTGAGGCCAACAAAACATCGGACTCCATCGCCCGATCGCCGGGTATCGCCCGCGGAGGCCCATAAACAGGGGCTCCGTTTCGCGAGAAATGCAGTGAAGTGGCAGTAAAATGGCAGTGAAGCGTCGTGAAGTGTGTGACGGCCATGCGGTTGAACCTGGTGAGGCGGGTGGCAAGCGTCGTAGCCCGACATCTCTGATCGGCAATGCCGATATGATGGTGGCGACGACGAGCCGACCCGCTGTGCAGACCACGCATGCCTTCGCCTTCGACCACACCGCGGCACGAACCGGTCAACCTGATCTCCGTGGAGGAGCGGGATGCCGAGCCGGTCGGGACGGTGGCGATGGAAGGGCGCGTGCTGCTCGAGACGATCCGGGCGGCGCTCGATCGGCCGCGACGGCGCGTGCTGTGGGACCTCGGCGAGTGGCTGCATCCGCATACGCCGCCCGACGACCCCGACTGGCCGACGCCGGTGGATCAGCACACGCTGCGGATGACGATGCGGCGGCTGCCGCACCCGCTGCGCACGCTGTGTGCGGTGGTCGCGGTGGCGCGCGTGCTGCCGTGGTGGGAGGCGATGGCGACGGCGCACCCCGAGCTGGTGCGCACCGGCGAGGGCACGAGCACGCCGCGCATGGCGCTGCAGGCCGCGATCGAATGGGCGATGGGCAACCCCACGGCCACGCTGCGCACCTGCTTCGACATCTGCGTGGCGGTGCGCGTGGCGATCGAGCCGGCCGAGCAGATGGACAGCCTGCGCACCGTGGCGGTGCTCGAGGGTCGCGACCCCGACGTGCGCTCGGCTGTGCAACTCACCTCGGCCGTGACCGCGGCGCGCGCGGCGATCCGCCTGGCCGAGACCGTGGCCGACGAGAGCGATCAGGCCACGGCCAGCAGTCGCATCGCCGGCGTGATCCAGGATGCGGCCCGCGCCGCGTGCCCCGACGAAGCGAGCATGACGCTGAGCGTGCGCGCGCCGTTGCGCTGGCCGAGCGAGGACCGGACCGAGGCCGAGGACCGCGCGCAACTCGACCAGGCGCTGGCGATGGGCCGGTTCATCGAATGGTGGTGGGCGCGCTGCCGGTGCATGCTGGCGTTCGCGCACGTGTCGTCCACCGGGTTCGTGCCGCCGGCGATCCGCTGACGTGTGATACACCGCTCCGCCCCGAACCCCGCCACACCCGCATGCGGCTCTATCGCGATCCAGCGCAGGTCCGTCAGCATCACGACGACGCCGCCGACAACGCCGTCGTCGGGGCGCGGCCGTTGTGGGTCACGCTCGGGACGTTCGACGGCCTGCACGTCGGCCACCAGTACCTGATCGAGCTGCTGCGCCAGCGCGCGGCCGATGCGGGCAACGACGCGGCCAGCATGGTGATCACGTTCGAGCTGCATCCGCGCGTCGTGCTCAAGCATCGTCCGCCGCGGCCGATCCTGTCGCTGGGCCACAAGCTGCGACTGCTCGCGGCAACCGGCGTGGACGCCACGCTGCTGCTGCGCTTCGACCAGGCGCTGGCGCGCGTCGAGCCCGAGGACTTCGTGCGCGACTGGCTGGTCGGGCAGCTGCGCGTGGCCGGCGTGGTGCTCGGCTACGACAGCCGGTTCGGTCACAAGGCGCGCGGCGATTATGAACTGCTGGCCGCGCTCGGCCGCGAGCTGGGGTTTGCGACGGTGCATGGCGAGCCGGTGGCGCTGCCCGACGGCGAGGTGGTGTCGAGCACGGCCGTGCGTGAGGCCGTTGCGCGGCACGATCTGTCGCGCGCCGCGGCGATGCTCGGCCGGCCGTTCTCGGTGCTGGGTCGTGTGATCGAAGGGCAGCAGCTCGGCCGGCAGCTGGGATTCCCCACGGCGAACATCCGCGTCGATCATGACTCGCTGTTGCCGTTCGGGATCTACGCGGTGCGCGCCGAGGGTGTGTGGGGCGCGGCCAGCGTTGGTGTGCGCCCGACGGTAGAGCGCGACGGTGGCCAGTCGGTGCAGCCACTGCTGGAGGTGCACCTGCTCGACTGGTCGGGCTCGTTGTACGGGCGCCGGATGGAGGTGGAGTTCCACCACTATGTGCGGCCGGAGTGGAAGTTCGATTCGCTCGATGACTTGCGCGCGCAGATCGAGCAGGACTGCCGGGATGTGCGCGAGTGGGCGAAGGCGAATGGCGCGAGGTGAGCCATGGGTTGGAGGGTGGGCGATGGCGCGAGGTTGCCCACGGGCAGCAGCCCGTGGGCTTCAAAGTTGGACGTCGATTGGCGCAAACCAGAGGAAGGTGTGTCCATGTCACTGATCGCATCCGTGTCTCCACACCGATCCGCGCACCCGCCAGGCCCCGATGGGCACGGGGGTCGCGGGGCTGCCTTGCTTGTGCGCACACGCCCGCTCTGATACTCTCCGAACCACGCACGGGAGGCGCTCCGCGAGCGCTGGCCGCGTGTTTGTCAGTTCGCCACATTGGTTCGCACCACGCGGAGCCACTCGCCATGTCCGCCGTCAGAACGGGCCAGTTCACCGGCCGTGCGCTCGGTAGCGTGCAGCTGCACGAGCTGATCGGCTCCGGCGGCATGGGCGAAGTCTATCGCGGATTCCACGAAGTCATGGAGATGGAGGTCGCCGTCAAGGTGATCCTCCCCGGCCACGGCCGCGACGAGAAGTTCGTCCGCCGCTTCGTGCGCGAGGCGCAGGCCTGCGCAATGCTCTCGCATCCCAACATCCTGCGCGTCTACACGGCCGACAAGCACGAGGACATCTACTACATCGTGATGGAGCTGGTCCGCGGCACCGACCTGCGCGGCGTGCTCAAGACGCACAAGCGCATCCCGTGGCAGCAGTCGCTGCCGATCATCGAGGCGGTCTGCGAAGGCCTTGCCTACGCGCACAAGAAGGACATCGTCCACCGCGATATCAAGCCCGACAACGTGCTGATGTCGGTCCAGGGCGAGATCAAGATCGCCGACTTCGGCCTCGCCACGGCCAGCATCGCCATGGCCGGCGTCACCGGCACCGGCCAGCTGCTCGGCACGCCGCTCTACATGTCGCCCGAACAGTGCGACGGCGCGGCCGTGGACTGGCGCGCCGACATCTACTCGCTCGGCGCCACCTGGTATCACCTGCTGGCCGGCCGGCCGCCGTACATCGGCGACAGCGCGGCCGCGGTCATCGCGCAGCACCTGATCAAGGACGTCGAGTTCCCGCGCAAGTACTTCGAGGGCGTGCCGACCCGCCTGCTCCGCGTCATTGCGCACATGATGCGCCGCGACAAGGAAGACCGCATCGACAGCCTGCTCAAGGTCAAGGAGCAGCTCGACGAGAAGTACAACGCCTCGCTCTCGCAGCGCCGCGAAAGCGTGAAGGCGGTGTACGACGCGACGCGCAAGCTCGGCCTCGCCGACATCAAACGCCGCGGCGGCATTCCCGACGCGCTGCCCGGCGACAGCGACTCCGGCTCGGCCGATCCGATTCCGCAGCTCTACCAGGGCGAGATCGGCGGGCCGGGCGAGACCGACTCGCACGACTTCGGGCAGAACAGCAGCGGCAGCCGGCGCATCCCGGCCGAGGTGCTGCGCGTGCCCGACCGCTCGACCTCGGTCCACAACATCCCGGCGCTGCCTCCGCCGCCGTCCGAGTCGCGCCAGCCGATCAGCACCGACGGCTCGTCCGACCGCGGTTCGTCGGTGCCGAAGGCTGCGCCCGGTTCGAGCAGTCGTCGGCAGATCAGCAGCACGCCGGGGCTGCCGGGCGCCGACAGCACCGGCATGGCCGGCATGGGCGGCATGGGCGTCGACGACGACGACCCGGCGCCGTGGACCGCTCCTGCGCTGCCGCCGTCGGTGTGGTCAAGCTCGACCAGCGTCGGGAGCCAGACCGGCAACCCCGTGCTCGACTCGCAGGCCACGACGCCGCCACTGAGCCACTCGGGCAGCGGCGACTCCGACTCGTCGCGCGGCGGGCCGCTGGCCAACTCGCAGGCCTCGCCCTACGGCGACACGCCGACGATCGGCGCGTACGACCAGTCCGAGCGTGCGCGCGCCCGTGGCGAAGGCGGCATCGGTCGCCATGCCGGCGTGGTGCTGCTGCTGATCCTGCTGGCCGGTGGCGCGATCGCCGCGTGGAAGCTGCTGCCGGCGATGTTCCCGCCGGACACGCGCGGCAAGGGCCCGGTCACCAAAGGCAACAGCGCGCCGGGCACGCCACGCCAGGCCTGGATCTACTTCTCGCGGCTGATCGACGAGAAGGGTGCGGACGCCGACATCTATCGGGTGCGCGCCGACGGGACCGAACTCCGGCAGATCACGCGGGAGCCCGGCTCGGAGCGCTTCGCGGCGGTCTCGCCGAGCGGCGACCAGATTGCCTTCATCTACACGCCGCTGGCCGGCCATCCGCGGCTGATGATCTGCGCGGCCGACGGTGGCGAGGACAAGTCGAGCTGGGCCGACCGCACGAGCAACACGTCGCTGGCCGGTCGGGTGCGCGGCCCGATCCGCTGGTCGCCGGACGGGCAATGGCTGATGGTGCTGCACACCGACCCGCGCTACGTTTGCCGGATACCGGTGGCCACGATCGGCGTCGCGCCCGAGCTGGTCGAGGTGTCGCAGAGCCAGAGCGATCCGATCGTGGTCCAGGGATTCGACATCCAGCCCGACGCCAAGCGCATGGTGATCGACAACGTGCGCCCCGGCCGCGACTCGCAACTCTACACCTGCTTCTATCCGGCGATCGGTGGTCTCGCCAGGCTGACCGACCTCGAGCAGATCAACCCGCGGTTCCCGCGCATCTCGCCGGACAGCGACCGCCTGATGTTCATGGCCGTGCTCGACCCGGCCGACCTCGAGCAGCCGCGCTTCTACTCGCCGTACACCAGCACACGCTCGGGCCAGCTCAAGGTGCCGATCGTCCTGGCCGGGAACCTGCGCGCGGTCGGCCGGGCCTGCTGGCTCGACAACGAGCGCATCGTGCTGCCCGCCTGGAGCCCGGACACCGACGCCTGCAACCTCTACGTCGTGCATGCGCCGCGCACGGCCGGCGGCGATGCGGTGCCGGCGCCCTTCGCGTTGCTCTCCGAAAGCTGGCGGACGGCCGAGCCCGATCGTGCCGTGGCCAGCGAGAAATGAGGTAGCCGCCAGATGACGACGACGATGACGATGACGACAACCCGGAAGACCGTGCGAACTGGCGCGCTGATGCTGCTCGCGCTGCTGATGCTGGCGGTCGTCGCGCCGCACAGCGGCCCCGCGCAGGATCCGCGCAGCGCGACGTTCCCGCTGCAGTTGCGCGACGGCACCACGCTCGAGCTGCGCAACGCCGACTACAACGCCACCGGTGTCACTGGCGAGGACGTCAACCTCTCGGGCGTCACGCTGCGGGTGCCGTGGGCCTACGTGGCGCCGATGCAGGCGATGCATCTGCGCAGCGTGCTGATCGGCGACAACGCCACCGTCGCGCAGCGCATGGAGCTGATCAACTGGGCGCGCACCTTCGAGGAACTGGGCGATGGCGTGCGCACGCAGCTGCAGGCCGTGCTGCGGGCCGATCCGCGACATGCCGAGGCCAACCGGATTGCCAGGCAGCTCGGCCTCGTGATGCGCGACGGTGTGCTGCAGCGCGACGCCGGCAACGACAGCGGCGACCCCGGCGCCAACGCCAACCGCAACACACCGGGCAACGGCAACGTGCCCGGCAACGGCAACGGCGGCGCGAACGGCGACCCCGCATCCAACAATGCCAATGGCGGCCAGCCGGTGCGCCCGGCCGGTCCGATCAAGATCACGCTCGCCGTGAAGACCGAGATCATCTGGTCCGGCCAGTACGAGCGCTACAAGCGCGAGCCCGGCACCAGTTGCGACGACCTGATGAAGCGCTTCTTCCAGCAGCGCGACTTCCGGATCGTGACCACCGGCGCCGACTTCGCGGTCGAGATTTTCATCACGGCCAAGCCGGACTCGATCTCCGAGTTCTTCGATCTGCCGGTGGCGGCGCAGTTCAGTGGCACGGCCGCGGCCAACGTCACCGACCGGCGCGTCGGTGGCAGCGGCACGAAGAAGGACATCCCGGCGGTCAACTCGAAGGTCCAGCGCACCGACATCGAAGCGGCGCTCGATGGTGTGCTGGCCGACCTGGCCGAGCGCATCGGCGCACCCGCCGCGTCGGCCTGCCGCTGATCCCCGTAACGTCCGACCGCAAGCCGCGCCGCCGGTTGAGTTGAACAGAGCAGAGCCTCATGAACACGCGCATCATCGTCATCCTGGTCGGCCTGCTCGTCGCGGCCGGCGCGCTGATCGCGCTCGCGCTATCGGGCGGCACGCGCGAGCTGACCGTCAACGACCTGCTCGACGGCCGCTGGCCTCCGGCCGGCACCGACCCGTCGCTGATTTCCTCGACCGAGGTGGCGATCACCGGTTACTGCGCGAGTGTCGATCGCCCCGTCGGCCCGACGCGCATCCGCATCGTGCAGCTTCCGCCGGAGACATCCGGCTTTGACCAGCCCGGCATCGACATCCTGATCGAGCCCGGCGCGAAGTTGCCGGACGAGGTTCGCGTGCGCGCGTGGACCCGCGCGCACGGCACGTGGGACCCGGAGGCGAAGGCGTTCACCGCCAACCGCGTGCAGATGAAGTGCCCGAGCGCCGAGAAGCAGAAGCTCGGCCCCGGTGCAAACACGACCACCACGTCGTCGTCGCGTTGACCCGCGCATGCGCACGCAGCGACGCAGCGATCAATCCTGGCGAACGATGTCGGCGACCAGCGCCGCGCGCCGGTGAGCGGGCCACTTCGCCAGCCACTCGCGCAACGGCGCGAACCCGTCGGCAAACCACTCGTCCTCCGCGACCGGCATCATGCCGCGCAACTCCTCGAGCGCGATGCGCTCCTCGTCGAGCAACTCCACCAGGCGGTCGTTGTCAGCGGCTTGCTGCGCCAGGTGATCGCACCACGCGAGGCGCGCATTGATGGAGCGAAGGGCGCGCACATATCCGAACGGATGGATCTCGTCGTCACTGCGCGTCATCACGTAGCGATGCGCCGTCCACCACGCCGGCCACAACGCCGCGAGGGCCGGGTCGTGCGCCGCAGCGGTTGGCGCGCTGCCGGCGGCATCCAGCGGGCCGCTGGCGGTTGCGGGCAGTACATCCAGGCCCCCCGGGCCACTGAGCCGCAGGCCGGACTCGCGCTCGGCCGCGGCCACGCTGTCGGGCAACGTTCCGCCGAACAGCAGCAGCATGGCCGACTCGAATGTGCAGGCCAGCGTCAGGCCGTCGGGCGATAGCGCGAGTTGCTTCGCGAACTGCTGCGGCGGTGCCGGCACGCGGGCCAGCAACGTGCCGTCGCGCAGGTCGTGCACGGCGAGCAGGCGCGCGCCGCCGAGGTTGCCGGACGTGGTCGTCGAACCGGCCACCAGCAGGCGATCGTCGCGTGTGATCGCCACCGCGCCATCGGTGTTGAACGCGTCGCGATGCCACAGCTCGTTGCCGCTGCGCGCATCCATCACGGCGAGACGATCGACGTTCATCCAGGCGATGCGCTGCCCGGCATGATCGAACGCCATGTCGCGCGCGTCCTCCACCGAGTGGTCGCACCAGCTCAGCTGATCGGCCCCGGGCGCGCCGACGTTCAGCGCGGCGACGGTTGCCACGGCAGCCGACTGCCCGCTGTCGTCGAGCGCCAGTTCGGGGTCGTACAGCGCGTCGCCATCGCTGGCGATCAACGGCGTGGTCGTGCCATCGCGCGCATCCACGCGCAGCGGCGGCTCGCACCCGAGCGCCACGAAGCGGCCGCTGCCCGACACCGCGAGGCGCTGGATCGCGGTGCCGGCATCGACCGGTGTGCTCTCGCGGCCGGGCAGCAGCAACATCCCGGCAGACTGACTGGCCTGCGCGATGCCCTGCTCGACGAACGCGGCATGGGTGTTGATGCGCCCGCTCGACAGCGTGGCGGCTTCCTCGCCGGTCGCCACATCGAACACCGGCAACGGCATCGCCCACAGGCCGCTCGAACTGATCATCACGTGCCGGCCGTCGGGCGAGAACTGCAGCGCGCGGCCGTACGGGTCGTCGTGCATCGGCGCGTCGGGCGGCGGGTGCACGTGCCACACGGTAACGGTGCCATCTGAGCCGCCGACCGCGAGCTGCAGGCCGTCCGCGCTGAACGCCAGGGCCTCGGCCGAGTTGCCGTGCCCGGCCAGCATCGCGAGCTCGCGCCATGTGCGCGCGCACCACAGACGCAGCGTTCCGTCGCCGCAGGCCACGGCCAGCATCTTGCCGTCGGGCGACCACGCCAGCCGATTGATGGTCGCGCCGAGATCGACCGTGCGCGTGGAGTCGCTCAGGCGACGGTAGGCGAGATGCAGCCGCGTGTCGCCGGATGCGAACGCGATGTGATCGCCGTCGGGATGCCAGGCGATCTGCCCGACCTCGTCCTCGTTGGGCGTGCGCAGCCACGGCGCCGCACCGGCACCCGACTGCAGCATGGCGAGGCCGAAGCGCATGCCGACGACCGTGTGCTCCTCGTCGGGATGCAGCGCGAGCTGGCTGTAGCCGCCGATCACCGTGTAGTGGGCACGCAGCTCCGTCTTGCCCGGCGTTGCAATGTGCACGCCCTCCAGCGACGACACGGCGATCCGCGTGCCGTCAGGGCTGACCGCCAGCACCCGCGTGAACTCGTGCTCGCCGTGCATGCTCCACTGCTGTTCGAGCAGGCCGGTGCGCGTGTCGATCTGCTGCAGCACGCCGCTGGTCGGCTCCACCGTGTAGAGCCAGGCGGCATCGGGTGAGAAGCACACCGAGCACGCCGTGTCGTGCGTACCGTCCACGGCGGGTGCGAGCTGTCCGGCCTGTGTGGCCGCAATCAGGCTGCCATCGGGGCGGAAGGCGCAGGCCGCGACGCGCACATCGAACGCCTGCACGCGCCGGCCGAACGTGACAACCGCGCGCGGCCGGGCGAGCGTCAACGCCTGCACGCGCAGCGACCCCGGCGCGAGCTCTCGCGCGCGCGTCAGCAGCAATGTGGCGGCCAGGGTGTCGTGCTGGTCGATCGCCTGTTGCGCGCGGGCACACAGCGCCTCGGCCAGATTGACGTTGGCCTGCCCGAGCGCGTTCATCGCCAGAGT